>NZ_JBISCE010000042.1:0-3448 GCF_044385685.1 Streptomyces sp. ALB3
CTGCGCCTCCAACTTTACCAGACTCTTTTTCGTTCCGTTTCCGGTCCGAATTTGATTCCGGTGGCCTGTGGAGTGGCCTTTGCCTTTCGGCTGACTCGACTTTATCAGAAGCAATTCGGCCGAAGCGAATCCGGCTGCTTGCTTACTCGTAAGAGAAGAATCGATCGGCTCCGCGAGGATCGCGTCCCCTGCAAGAGCGAGATGAACTTTAGACGTTCCCTCGGGAGCTGTCCAGCTCCTTGGAACCGTTAAAATCTACCTCTCCACACGAACCGTGTCAACAGTCCTTGTGGGCGAACTGGAGACTAGCAGGTCACAGGCGTCGCGCGCACATCGGACGGTCAGGCTGCGGCGGGTAGCTCAGCGCTGCGCCCGCCGGAATCAAGATCCCCCGTGTTCCCTGCGCGGGCCGCCCTGCCTCCGAGGATGTAGACGTAGAGGAGGAAGGCCAGCTCAGCCAGGACGCCGATGGTGATGCGGGCCCAGGTGGGAAGGCCCGACGGGGTGACGAAGCCTTCGATGACTCCGGAGACGAACAGGACCAGCGCCAGGCCGATCGCCATGCCTATCGCGGCCCGGCCCTGCTGGGCCAGCGCCGAGCGTCGCGTGCGCGGGCCCGGGTCTATGACCGTCCAGCCGAGGCGGAGGCCCGTGCCCGCCGCGACGAACACGGCCGTGAGTTCGAGCAGGCCGTGTGGCAGGACGAGGCCGAGGAAGGTGTCCAGTCGGCCGGCGGAGGACATCAGGCCGATGCCCACCGCGAGGTTGAGCACGTTGACGAAGAGGATCCAGATCACCGGTATGCAGAGGAACGCCCCGAGCACCAGGCACATGGCTGCCGCCTGAGCGTTGTTCGTCCACACCTGGGCGGCGAAGGAAGCGGCCGGGTGGCTGGAGTAGTACGTCTCGTACTCACCGCCGGGGCGGGTCAGGGCGCGCAGGTCGTCCGGGGCCCCGATCGACGCCTGGACCTCCGGGTGCGTACCGATCCACCAGCCGATCACGGCTGCCAGCAGGGTGGAGAGCACCGCGGTGGGGATCCACCAGTGCCGCGAGCGGTAGACGGCCGCGGGGAAGCCGGCGGTCAGGAACTGTGCGGCGTCCCGCCACGACGCACGGCGGGTACCTGTCACCGTGGAACGCGCCCGGGCCACGAGCTGGGTGAGGCGAGCCGTCAGCATGGGGTCGGGGGCGCTGGAGCGGACCAGGGACAGGTGGGTGGCGGTGCGCTGGTACAGGGCGACGAGTTCGTCCACCTCTTCACCTGTCAGGCTGCGCCCGCGATGCAGAAGATGGTCCAGTCGGTCCCACTCGGTGCGGTGGGTGGTCACGAAGACGTCGAGATCCATGGTCGGCTGCTGCTCCAGGCATGGGTGCGTACGGGTCCGTACTCCGGCGGTGCGCCGCGGGTCAGCTTGGCAGACTGTGGGCCCGAGGGGCAGGGAAGGGCGGCGAGGGGTGGGTGGCGATGAATGAGCTCGTGACCGGGGACGGGGTGGTACTGGGGGTTCAGCCCGCGAGGCTGCCCAGCAGGGCGTTGGCGATCGCCATCGATCTGGCGGTGCTTCTGACGGTTTTCCTGTTGCTGTCCATCGGACTGGCCTTGGCGACCGTGACGCTCGACGAGGCGGCGACCGCCGCGATCGCGGTCGCCACGTTTCTTCTGGTGCTGGTGGGCGGGCCTGTCGCGGTCGAGACGCTGACCCACGGCCGCTCGCTCGGAAAGCTCGCCTGCGGACTTCGCGTGGTGCGGGACGACGGCGGGCCGATCCGCTTCCGTCACGCGCTCGTGCGGGGAGCGATGGGGGTGGTCGAGATCCTGGGGACGTTCGGAGTCGTCGGCTGCGTCGCCTCTCTGGTGTCCGCTCGCGGCAGACGGCTCGGCGACGTGTTCGCGGGCACGCTCGTCGTACGTGAGCGGGTGCCTGCCGGGCGTGCTCTCGCCATGCCCCCGCCACCGCCCTGGCTCGCGGGACGTTTCGCGCAGTTGGACCTCTCGGGTGTGCCGGACGGTCTCTGGCTGGCGGTACGGCAGTACCTGACGCGGATGCACCAGCTCGAGGCCACGGTCCGTGGGTCCATGGCCGAGCGGCTCTCGGCGGACCTCGCCGCGCGTACGGGTGTTCCAGTGCCGCAGGGTGTACCGGCGGCCGCCTATCTGGCGGCCGTGGTGAACGAGCGGCAGATGCGGGAATTGCGGCGGGCGACGACCGCTGACGCGGGCCGGACCCGCCAGGTACCGGGGCCTCTGCCCGCACCTGTGGACCGGGGATTCCCCGGCGGCGGGGCGGTGGAGGGCAGGCCGGTGCAGGGCAGGTCCGCCGGAACCGGTACTGCCACGGCGGCCTCCGCGCCGCAGGGCGCGGGGCGGGCGGGGCGGGACACGGCCTCGGAAGCACCCGGGGGGCCGGCCCCGACGGGATTCGCCCCGCCCGCCTGAGCGCCGGGCGGTGCGAGCCGCCCGGGTCCGTCCTGCGCCGTCCGGTTCGCGGGTGTGTCGCGAGTCCGTGGGGGTGGGTCCCCGGGCCTGTCCGTGCCCCCGGGCCGGTCTTGTGCGTCGGGCCTGCTTGTGCCCCGGCCTGTCCGTGCCCCCGGACCCGTCCGTGCCCCCGCGCCCGCCTGTGGCCACCAGCCCGCTCGCGGCCGGCGTCCCGCCTCCGTCGTGCCCTCAGGGCTCGCCCGTCGGTGCGGGGCTCAGGCCCCGTCCGCCGGGCGGGGCATGTCCGAGGGCGGGGATTCGAGGTGCTCGAGCTCGATGCCCGGCGCCGCCAGCACCACGTCACCCGCGATGTGGACGGCGTGCTGCTCGCCGGTGTCCAGTGCGTTGACCTGGTACTCGTCCACGATCAGGGGTCCGTTGTCAGTGGTGTGCGCTTCACTGTCCAGCAGGCACCAGGACTGGTCGACGGTGCGGGGGGCGAGAACCGGGTCCGTGAAGGTGACCAGACGGACGCGGGTCGCGGGGGAAGCGGGGGTGAGACGCAGGAGCCGGGCGATGGCCACGAGGAAAGCGGGGGACGTGCCGGAGAAGGTGTGGGCACGGACATTGCCCTCGGTGGCGTGGGTGCCGGTGGGATCGGTCCGCACCCAGGTGACCCCCTCGAGGGCGGCGCCGCGGATCTGCCAGCTCGCGGCGTGCAGTTCGAGGCGGATGGGGCGGCCGAGCTCGTCCAGGGCCAGATCGACGGATCCCAGGTGGGCGCCGGAGGGACCCGTGGTCTGGGAGACATAGCGCCAGCCCGAGGGGCCGGGCGCGCAGTGGAAGTGTTCTTCGCCGAGGGGGGTGTGGTCGTGGACATCGTGGAGCGAATAACGGCCGCGGGGCATGGGGTCCTTCGGGTTCCTCGGGCTGTGCGGGTGCGGTACGGCGCAGGCCCCCGACACGGGGGTGCGGGGGCCTGCGCTCGGACCTGCTGCTGAGAGCTGTGCCGGCCGTCGGCCGACGGCC
>NZ_JBISCE010000043.1:0-48649 GCF_044385685.1 Streptomyces sp. ALB3
CTGGCGATTGGCGGCCGTCGTCATAACGGGCTGCTCCTCGTAGTGGGTCGAGGGTGGATGGCTGGCTCTGCGGCGGCCACGGGGCACACGAATGCCCGGGCGATCCGCAGTGCAGTCCGTCGGAGGCCCTCTCTCCCTCGGCCGGCCCGCTTCCGCGAACCGATCGACCGCCATCAGCAGCGACGTCTGGTACTCCCCCGAATCTACACCGAACGGCCCAGTGAGCCCCAGTCCGCCTGGGCGGCGGAGTGGGTCACGGGGCCGTTCGGGGCTGATGCCCGGCAGGTCAGTGGCCGGATCCCGCCGGTGTGCCGTCGGGGGTCGTGGGGCCGCCCGGAACCTTGCCCGGGTTGGTGCCGGCCGCGGCGGCCGCCTCGTTGTAGATGTCGGGCTCGAGGTAGATCACCCGGGCGATCGGGACTGCCTCACGGATCCGGTTCTCGGCGGCGTTGATCGCTTCGGCGACCTCGGCGGCGGACTCCTCGGCCCGCACCGCGATCTTGGCGGCGACCAGCAGTTCCTCCGGGCCGAGGTGCAGCGTGCGCATGTGGATGATGCGGGTGACGGTGTCGCCGTCGACCACCGAGGCCTGGATCTTCTCGACGTCCTCGACGCCGGCGGCCTCACCGAGCAGCAGCGACTTCGTCTCGGCGGCCAGGACGATCGCGATCACGATGAGCAGGACGCCGATGCACAGGGTGCCGATGCCGTCCCACACCCCGTTGCCCGTGCCCAGCGCCAGGCCGACGCCGCCGAGGGCCAGGATCAGGCCGACGAGCGCGCCGAGGTCCTCGAGGAGGACGACGGGGAGTTCGGGAGCCTTGGCGCGGCGGACGAACTGCGTCCAGGACAGCTTGCCGCGTGTCGCGTTGGACTCGGCGATGGCCGTGCGGAAGGAGAAGCTCTCGGCGATGATCGCGAAGACCAGCACCCCGACCGGCCAGTACCAGGCCTCGATCTCGTGCGGGTGCTTGATCTTCTCGTAGCCCTCGTAGATGGCGAACATGCCGCCGACCGAGAACAGCACGATGGACACGAGGAAGGCGTAGATGTAGCGCTCGCGCCCGTAGCCGAAGGGGTGCTGGGGTGTCGCCTCCCGCTTGGCCTTCTTGCCGCCGAGCAGGAGGAGTCCCTGGTTGCCGGAGTCCGCCAGCGAGTGGACGCTCTCCGCCAGCATCGACGACGAGCCACTGAAGAGGAACGCCACGAATTTGGCCACCGCGATCGCGAGGTTGGCGGCGAGTGCCGCCACGATCGCCTTGGTTCCGCCTGACGCGCTCATGGGTGCCTGGTGTCCCTTCCTCGGTGCTGCGGCACGGCGCCGCGTTACGGCCGGACATTGTTGCAGCCGCTGGTGCGGACCGTACGTCAGACCACCACGGTCGCGCGGAACAGCGTGCCCGTACCGGTGACTTCGACCGTTTCGTCCGCCGGTACGAACACGGATTCGCCGGGCGCGAGGTCGATCCGCCCCGCCTTCGGTGCTCCTGCCGTGCAGAGCAGGATCTGGGGGGTGGCGGCGGTCAGTTCGACGGAGGCGCCGCCGGGCGGAAGGACGAAGCGCGACAGCCGGAATTCGTCGACCGGCGTCTCGTACAGCTCCTCGCCGCTCGGCGCGGCCTCGGGGCGCAGGATGCGGGGCTCGGTGGCTTCGAAGCGGACGATGCGCAGCAGTTCGGGGACGTCGACGTGCTTGGGGGTCAGGCCGCAGCGCAGCACGTTGTCGGAGTTGGCCATGATCTCGACGCCCAGGCCGCCGAGATAGGCGTGCGGCACGCCGGCGCCGAGGAACATGGCCTCGCCGGGCTGGAGTCGTACGTGGTTCAGCAGCATGGCCGCGATGACGCCCGGGTCGCCGGGGTAGTGGTGGGCGATCTGGGCGTACGGAGCGTGGGCGCCGCCGAGCCGGGCCGCCGCCTCGGCCGCCTCGTCGACCGTCTTCGCCATCTCGTCGGGGTCGGCGGTGAGGATCGCCGTCAGGACCTCGCGCAGTGCCCCGTCCTCGGGGCGGGCGCGGAGCAGGTCCACGTAGGGCTTGAGGGAGTCGACGCCGAGGGCCGCCATCAGACCCGCGGCCTCGGCCGGCCTGCGGAAGCCGCACAGCCCGTCGAAGGGCGTGAGCGCGCAGATCAGTTCGGGCTTGTGGTTGGCGTCCTTGTAGGTGCGGTGCGGCGCGTCGACCGGGACGCCCCGGCGCTCCTCGTCCGCGTAGCCCTGCTGTGCCTGGGCGAGGTCGGGGTGGACCTGGAGGGACAGTGGTGCTCCGGCCGCGAGCAGTTTGAGCAGGAAGGGGAGCCGGGGGCCGAAGGCGCGGACGGCCGCGGCACCGAGTTCCCGCTCGGGGTCGGCGGCGATGAGGTCCGTGAGGGACTGCTCGCCCGTCGCGGCGTGCGCGGTGTCCGCACCGGTGGGGCGGGTCAGGCGGGAAGGAGCTCCCGGGTGGGCTCCCATCCACATCTCGGCCTGCGGTTCGCCGGTCGGGGCCGTGCCGAGCAGCTCGGGGATGGCCGTGGTCGACCCCCAGGCGTAGGGGCGCACGGTGTTGGAGAGCCGGTCCATGGAGATTCGTCCTCGTGGATGCGCGGGGGCGTGGTGCCCGGGGGAGGCCGGGTCGTCAGGCCCGGTTGTCGGAGGCCAGGGAGGCGTAGACGGCGGCGAAATCGGTGACCGCGAGGAGCTCGGCGAGGGCTTCGAGCTCGCTGCCCTCCTCCGGCTCCAGTTCGCTGATGGCGGTGTCGTGGCTCAGGGCGAGCTCGCGTGCGGCCGGGCTCGCGGTCAGGCCGCCGGCGGGCCGGTCGCGGAGCAGGACGACTCGGGCCCTCATGGCTTCGGGCTCGTCCACCCGGTCGCGGAAGAAGTCGTCGGGGTCGGCCCCGGCGGCGAAGGCTCCGGCGAGCAGTCCGCCGTGGAAGGGCAGCGCCTCGGGCAGTTCGGCCACGAGGGCGGGGCGGCCCGCCAGCTCTGCCAGGACGGCGGCGAACCGGCGTCCGACGGGGCCCGCGGCCTCGCCCTCGGTCCAGACGAGGGGCAGGCTGTCGGCGAGTTCCGCCGCGAGGGTCTTGGCCGGGTTGCTGTAGGTGGCGATGGCGGGCCCGCAGCGCTCGGCGGTGCGGTCCAGGCGGTCGGCGACCTTCTGCAGCGTGTCCGGGGGCGCGTCGATCAGGCCCACACGGTCCAGCAGGGCGAGCAGCGGGGTGAGCAGGGCCCAGAGCGTGCCGGGTCCCGCCGCCGAGGTCTCGGCGTCGTACTCGCCGTGCGGGGCGGCTGCCATGGGCACGACGAGTCCGTGCACGCCGTCGACGGCTTCCCTCAGCGGGGAACGGACGGGTGCGACGGCGACGACCGTGCAGCCGCGGCGGTAGGCCTGCTCGGCGAGCAGCGCGAGGCCCGGCTCCGAACCGTCGGCAGTGGCGATGAGTAGCAGGTCCACGGACCCCGCCCAGCCGGGCAGTGTCCAGCGCAGCGCTCCGGCGGCTGCCGCGACGCCGGTGGGGCGGATCGCGGTGACGGGCGCGGAGGCGCCCGCGAGGGCGCCGATCAGGTCCGCCACACCGGCTGCGGCGGTGCCGGGCCCCGCGACGAGGACGGCACGGGGCCGGCCTTCGGGAGCCAGGGCACCGATTCCCGCCTCGGCGGCGTGCCGGGCGGCGGTGCGGACGCGGGCTCCGGCCTCGGCGGCGCCGCGCAGCAGGCCCCGTCTGTCGGCTCGGGCCAGGGCTTCCGGTGCGTCGAGCAGCGACTCGTCGAGCATGGTGGTGGGCCTCCGATCACCGTGCTGATCAGGGTGCGGGTTACGCGGGGCGGCGGGCCTCGTCGACGAGAAGTACCGGGATGCCGTCGCGCACCGGGTAGGCGAGACCGCAGTCCGTGCCGGTGCAGACCAGCTCGGGGCTTTCGTCCGCGGACCGGTCGTCGAGCCCGGCGTGGCAGGCCGGGCAGGCGAGGATCTGCAGGAGTCCGGCTTCGAGCGGCATGGGGTGGGTCCCTTCGGGCATGCGGTGCGGATCCGGTCCGGACCCCGTTCGGGTCCCCGGAGCCTGGGGCGTGGTCAGCCTACCGCCGGGCCGAGGGGGTCGCGGCCCGGCAGGCCCCGCGCGACGGGGCATGCGTCGGGCGGCATGCTCCGTGGGCGCCTCGCCGTGCGGGTGGCCACGGGGCGTGTGCCCCGGTACGCGCCGGTCACGCGCGGACGAGGGCGAGTACCTCGTCGCGGACCGCCGTCATGGTCTTCTCGTCCCGCGCCTCGACGTTCAGCCGCAGCAGCGGCTCGGTGTTGGAGGCGCGGAGGTTGAACCACCAGTCCCCGCCGGTGACCGTGAGCCCGTCGAGCTCGTCGAACCGCACGTCGTCGCGGTCGTCGTACGCCGCCCTGATCGCCGCCAGCCGGCCCGCCTGGTCGGCGACGGTGGAGTTGATCTCGCCGGAGCCCGTGTAGCGGTCGTACCGGTCGAGGAGACCGGAGAGGGGGCCCTGCTGCCCGCCGAGCGCGGCGAGTACGTGGAGGGCGGCGAGCATGCCCGTGTCGGCGTTCCAGAAGTCACGGAAGTAGTAGTGCGCGGAGTGCTCGCCGCCGAAGATCGCGCCGTGCTCCGCCATCTCGGCCTTGATGAAGGAGTGGCCGACACGGGTGCGGACGGGGGTTCCGCCGTTCTCGCGTACGACCTCGGGGACCGACCAGGAGGTGATCAGGTTGTGGATGACGGTGCCCTCGCCCCCGTTGCGGGCCAGCTCTCGTGCGGCGACCAGGGCCGTGATCGCGGACGGGGACACGCCTTCGCCGCGTTCGTCGACGACGAAGCAGCGGTCCGCGTCGCCGTCGAAGGCCAGGCCGAGGTCGGCACCCTCGGCGAGGACCCGGGCCTGGAGGTCGACGATGTTCTTCGGGTCGAGGGGGTTGGCCTCGTGGTGGGGGAAGGTGCCGTCGAGCTCGAAGTACATGGGTACGAGGTCGAGGGGGAGGCCGGCGAGGACGGTGGGGACGGTGTGCCCGCCCATGCCGTTGCCCGCGTCCACGACGACCTTGAGCGGCCGGATCCCGGAGAGGTCCACGAGGCCCAGCAGGTGCGCGGCGTAGTCGGTGAGGGTGTCGCGCTCGGTCACCGTGCCCGGGACGGTGACGGTCGTGGCGGGCAGGCCGTGGTCCGACCACTGTTCGACCAGTGTGCGGATCTCGGTCAGGCCGGTGTCCTGGCCGACGGGGGCCGCCCCGGCGCGGCACAGCTTGATGCCGTTGTACCGGGCGGGGTTGTGCGAGGCCGTGAACATCGCTCCGGGCAGGTCCAGCGCCCCGGACGCGTAGTAGAGCTGGTCGGTCGAGCAGAGCCCGATGAGGGTGACGTCGGCGCCGCGGGCGGTGGCGCCGCGGGCGAAGGCGGCGGCCAGACCGGGCGAGGACGGCCGCATGTCGTGGCCGATCACGATGGCGTCCGCGTCGGTGACCTGGACGAAGGCTGCGCCGAACAGTTCGGCGAGCGGCTCGTCCCACTGGTCGGGCACGACTCCGCGCACGTCGTACGCCTTCACGAGCTGCGACAGGTCAGCAACCACGGCCGGTCCTCCTGGGATCTTTACGGACCGCCCAAACTACCCGGCGCCCCCGGGCCTCCCGTCAGGGGAGCATCCAGCCCGGTACCGCGGTGCTCCGGGCCGGCACGACCAGCACATCACCGGCAGCAGGCCGAGGCTCTACTGGACCGGACAGGTTCATGACGTTGGCGAGGGCGAGTACGGACCACGGTGAGGACGGCGTACCGCAGTTCGCGCACGGTGGCCGCCCGCTCCCGGGCGGCGGTACCGGCCCGCACGCCGAGCACGACGGCGGTGACCGGTCCCGCGAGCAGGACGAGGGCTCCGCCGGTGCCGACGAGCGGGAGGGTGAACACGTCGGCCCGTCACCAGGGGCAGGGAGGCGACGTGAGCGGACAGGACGAGCGAATCGGCCACGGGTCCGAGTTGCTGGACGAACACACAGACCTCCCCGGATCCCGTGGCGCGGAAGTGATCTCTCACGGGTGGGGGAATGGTCATGTCCGCGACAAGTCACCGTCGACGCTCCGTACCGGAGAACTTCTTCCGGACGACGGAGGGACGACGGGGTCCGGCTGAGGGGACCGACGGTGCGGGGGGTCAGGAGTCCGGGGAGCGCAGCACCCGGAGATGCCCCCGGCGCGCGACCTCGACCGGGTCCGCCGATCGCGGTCCCCTGCCGCCCTGCGGCCGGTCCTGGGGCCGGGCCGCCTCACGCACCGCGTTGGCGAGCGCTTCGAGATCGTCACCACTGGGACGGGTGGGGACCGACGGGTCGGAGAGCCGGACGACTTCCCAGCCGCGCGGCGCGGTGAGCCGCTCACCGTGCTCGGCGCACAGGTCGTAGCAATGGGGCTCGGCATAGGTGGCGAGCGGGCCGAGGACCGCGGTCGAGTCGGCATAGACGTACGTCAGTGTCGCGACGGCGGGACGGCCGCACGCGGTTCGCGAACAGCGACGTACAGGGCTCACGATGTTGGACGGTACCGCACTCTTGAGCGGGCTGCGACGACTCTCCCTCAGCTCACCCGCTCGTGTCGTCCCGGGGACCGGACCCGTCAGGGCTCCGGCGCGACCTCTCCGACCTGCGCGGGAGCCGGAACGCGCGGGTGCGGCCGGGGCGGCTCCCGGCCGCCGGGGGGAACACAAGCCGTCGTTCGACGGCTGGTCCGTGATCGCGGCAAGGTCCAAAACCGCCCCCGACCGTGGCCGGAATGCTCATCCTGAGACATCCGGCGGGCCTCCGGAGAAGCCGTGATCGCCCCGGCCCGAGGAGGGTTACGCTGCGTCGGTGATGGACAGTTCCGTGCCTCCCCTCCCGTCCGACCCACGGCCCCGCCGCCGCGACCGCCATGGCCGCGGGATGCGGGGACCGCTCGCGCCGCCCCAGGTACCGCTGTCCGTCAGCAGGGCCGAGAGCTTCCGCGATCTCGTCCAGGATTCGGTGGAGCGGCTGGAGCGGCGCTGGCCGCAGCTGGCGGACGTCGACTTCCTGGTCCTCGACGTGCCGGGTTCGCTGGAGGAGACCGTGCCGCTGGGGCGCGCGCTGTCCGCCGCGAAGGGGCAGCCCGCGCAGATCGTCATCTACCGGCGGCCCGTCGAGATCCGCACCAAGAGCCGCGACGAGCGCGCCCTGCTGGTGCACGAGGTCGTGGTGGAGCAGGTCGCGGAGCTGCTGGGGCTCTCGCCCGAGTCGGTCGACCCGCGCTACGGACAGGACTGAGCCCGCCCGGACGGGGCCTCAGTCGTCCAGGACGGACAGGTCCTGCTCCACGGCGGGCACCTCCACCGTGCCCCCGTCGTCGGGCAGCGTCTGCACCGTGAACATGCCGACCCCGCCCTCCGCGATCGTGAGCGTGCGGGCGGCGTGCACCGGGCCGCCCGACTCGGTCTCCACGGTCAGGGCGTAGCCGCCCTTGAGACCGGGCGGAGTTTCGGGCGTGACCTCGGTCGTCGTGCCGCCCTTGACCGTGTACGTCTTGACGGTCGCCTCGCCGCCCTCGCTGCCCGCCGATGCCGTGACCTTCACCTCGGCGGTTCCGCCGGGGGCGGTCAGGGAGAGCACGGAGCCCTTCGCCCGGTTGTCGGCGACGCTCGCCCGTTCGCCGACGGGACCGGTCGCCGGGATGAAGGCGACCTCCTGCTTGGCCCCGGTGCCGCGCACCACGCGCAGCGCGGCGACCACCGGGGTCGTCCCGCCGTCGGCGGGGGACAGCCTGAGCGAACCGGGCTCCCCCCTGGTGACGTCCTTGAGGTCGACACTCGTGGTCATCTGCGACTTGATGTGCAGGGTGGCGTTCCCGGCCGGCGCCAGCGGCCCGTTGCTGCCCAGGAGCTGGATCTTCACATCGGCGTCGTCCTCCCCGGGGGCGAAGGCCACCAGGCGTACGGACGTGGCGTCGGCGGGGATCCCGGGCAGGACCTGGGTGCCCGCCGGGTCGGCGGAGGCGGCCAGCCAGTCACTGCCCACCTTGTCCTCGGCAGCGCTCACGACAGCGCCGACACGGCCGGTCCTCGTGGTGACGTGCACCGTCACGTTCTCGGCGGCCTCGCCGGTCAGGGTCGAGATCAGCATCGGGACGCTCGACCTCGCGGGCACGGTGACGCCCTCCCCCACGGCGGACTCGAGAGGGCCCTCGGCGCCGTACAGCTCGATGTCGGCGACGGCGGCGGTGTCGTCGGGGTTGGTCAGGTGGACGTAGTCCTGGCGGGTCGCTCCGGTGCTCGCGCCGGGGAACCAGAAGTCCGTGTCAGGGGCGGTGCAGCTGACGCCGAGCAGGCCCCGGGCTCCGCCCGCGGCGGCCGTGGTGGTCTGCTGGGCGGTCCATCCGGGCGCGAGCCTGCCGGTGGCCGTGCCGACCAGAGCGGGTGCGTCGGACCTGGAGGTCTCGGCGGTGGCCGGCTCGCCCAGCTCCTTGAGGGAGACGACGGGCTTGCCGTCCGGTGCCTTCTCCTTCTCCGCGTCGTCCTTCTGCTCGTCCGCGTCCTTGTCCGCGTCGTCCTTCTCCTCGTCCGCCGGCGCGTCCTCGTCCGCGGGCAGGGGCTCGGCCGGCTTCAGCTCGGCGGCACCGGCCGCTCCGCCGCCCTTGCCGGCCGGGGTGAAGGACGTGTACGTCGTCTCCGCCAGGTCGGACGTGCTCGGCTCCGGGCAGAGCAGGCTGGTGCGCTCTACGGGAAGCCGGGCAGCGGCCTTCGCCTGGACCGGGGCCTCCTCGCCGGGCCCGGTGAGCGCGGCCAGACCGGTGACGGCGGCAAGGGCGACGACGCCCGCGATGAGGGACATGGGGGTGGACTTCACTCGGACTCGCCTCGCGATGCGTTGCCGTTGCCGTTGGTCGGCCACGGGTCCTGGCCCGGGGCCGTGTTCTCGTCGTGCCCTTCACTCCCGTCGTAGGGGGCGGCCTCGCCGCTCCCCGTGGCGTGGGGCTGCTGCTGGGCGTAGCCGTACGGGTCGTAGGCGCCCTGCTGCTGGTAGGGGTCCTGCTGTTGGTAGGGATCGGTCTGGTAGTACTGGCCGGCGTCCTGTCCGCCCTGGTACTGGCCGTAGTCGGCGCCCTGGTACTGCTGCTGCGCCTCCCACTCCCCGTAGTGCTGCTGCGGCACCGCCGCGTAGGTGCCGGTGCCGTCCTGGTCCTGCGGGACCGCCGCGTAGGTGCCGGTGCCGTCCTGGTCGCCCGGGGCCGCCGCGTACGGATCGGTGCTCTGCTGCGCCGGGATGTACTCCCCCGGTACCTGCTCCGGAAGGCCGGCAGGCGCCTCGCCGTACCCGTTCGCCGCGCCGTCCTGCGCGAGAGCGGCCTCGTCGCCCGCCGGCGCCGCGTCCGCCTGGGCGGCCGCGCGCAGCCTGCGGGCCCGGCGTCCCTCCCCGGCGACCGGCTCGGGCGCGACGGCCTCGGTCTCCTCGGGCAGGTCGTCGTCGATCTCCCGGCGGCGGCCCGGCAGGGCCATCACCACCAGGACGAGGCCGAGCGCCACCTGTGCCCAGACCCAGGCGGTGTGCGCGAGGGGCTCGTCGTACGTCAGGTCGAGCCTGCCACCCCCGGCGGGGAGCTCGAAGCCCTGGGCCCAGCCGTCCACGGTCTTCGGGGTGAGCGCGCGCCCGTCCAGCGTGGCCCGCCAGCCCGGGTCCGCCGCGTCGGCGATCCGCAGCACCCGGCCGGAGTCGCCCTCGGGGATCTCGGTGTGCGCCTCGACGGGCATCGACCCGACGGGGACGGGTTCGACGTCGGTGCCGCTGCCGCTGCCGCTGTCGCTGCCGGAGGGGATGATGGCGAGCCGGGAGACCTGGCGGTCGACCCGCCACAGAGCGCTGCCGTCCAGCTGGCTGAGCCTGCTCAGGCCCGGGGTCGAGTCCAGCACCCGGCTCATCTGCCGGGGCGCGCCGTCGCGTACGAGGACGTAGCGGATCGCGAAGCCGCTGAGCTGGCTGCCCTGGTCCGCGCCGGAACCCGCCACCAGGTTGGCGACGACCTTGTCGAGATGGGTGTTGCCGCCGCCGGCCTCGGTGAGCTCGGCGTCGCCCAGACGGGCGCCCGAACCTCGGACCAGGCTGTAGGACACGGCGGCCGGTGACGTCCCGCCGAGCACCAGGGTGCGCGCCTGGTCCCGCGTGCTGCTCTCCTCCGCCACGAAGGCGGGCACCTGCACGGGGTCGCGGCGCTCCACCGGGCCGGCCGCACCGCCGATCATCCAGCCGGCCGCGGCCAGGACCGGGGCGAGCCCGGCGGCCAGGGCGATCAGCGCGGCGACCGGCTGGCGCCAGCCGAAGCTCAGCGCGGCGACGCGGATCCGGGCGCCGTCCGCCCCGAGCAGCGCGGCGGTGAGCAGGGCGATGCCGTAGACGAGCGTGGCGGGCCCCGCCCAGGTGGAGCCGTTGGAGATCCCGGCGAACGCCAGGGAGACGAGCACGACCACCCAGGCGGTGCGGATCGCGAACCGGCGCTCCCCGCGCAGCAGGGCGGCGAGTGCCGCCAGCACGATGCCCAGCAGCAGGACGCCGCCCGCCGCCTTGGGGCCGCCGGGGCTCATGCCGAGCAGGTCGAGTGCGGACGCCGTGCCCGTGCCGATGTCGAGTCCCGCCTCCCGGAGGAAGCCGGACGGGCTGGTCAGCAGGGACAGCGACCAGGGCGCGAGGATCAGGACGGGGGTGCCGGCCGTGGCCAGGAAGCGCAGGCCGTAGGCGGTGATGTCGTTGCGGCGCAGGATCAGCACGCCGACGCCGAGGACCACCGCGAGTGGCCAGACGATCGGCGTGAAGGCCGTCGTGAAGGTGAGCAGCAGGGTGTACGCCCAGGTGGCGCGCCAGCTGCCGCGTGCGGTGGAGCCGTCACCTCGCAGCCCGTGGGCGGCGACGGCCGCGCGGGCGATCAGCGGGAGCAGGACGGCCAGGACGGCTGTGCCGAGACGCCCGGTGGCCAGCGCTCCGGTGGCGGCGGGCAGGAAGGCGTACGCGACGCTCGCCCAGGCCCGCAGGAGCCGGGACTCGAGCAGCGGCCGGGAGGCGAAGTACGCGGTGAGGCCGGCGAGCGGGACCGAGCAGACGAGCAGCAGGGTGAGCGCGAAGCCCGTGGAGCCGAGGAACAGCGCCGACAGGGCGGCGAGCATGCCGAGGTAGGGCGGGGCGGTCTGGGTCCCGCCGGTACCGACGGGGTGCCAGCCGTCCGCGTAGCGCCCCCAGAGGTCGGAGACGTCGGCGGGGGCGGGCAGCAGTGCGCCGCCGGCGAGGGATCCGCCGCCGAGGAGTCCCCGGCATGCCACCAGCGAGACGAGGAGGAGGAGCGCGAAGAGCACGGGGCCGGGCTTGCGGCCGACCTTCTTGAGCCGCGCGAACTGCTCGATCTCGAGGAAGTCGGCGTCGTCTCCGCCGGGTCCGGATTCGACGGCGCCGTGCCGTGAACCGCCGGAGTCGGAGTCGGTGCGGCTGCCGAAGTTGCCGGCGACCTGTTCGACGGTCGCCCGGACCGTGGCACCCGCCGGCGGGAAGAGGGACCGCAACTCGGCCGCGTCCACCGTCGCCCTGCCGCGCGCGCGGCGGGCGGCGAGGATCCGTCCGGGGCGCAGCAGGGTGCCGAGGAGCCCGGCGACCTCGTCGAGTGCCTGTCCGGGGACCTTGCCGACGAGGTAGGCGAGCGTGCGCAGCAGGGTTCCGACGACGAGGCGGAGCAGGGCCCACGGCAGCTGCTTGCCCCGGGCGTTGACGAGCATGGTGTACACCGCGCCCGCCTTGTCGACGCGGTGGGGGCTGGCGACGGAGCGCCCGGCGCAGTCGATGGGGCGGCGTTCCCTCGCGGATGCCTCGGCGTGGCGCAGGACGGCGTCGGGGGCGACGAGCACCCGGTGACCGGCCATGTGCGCGCGCCAGCAGAGGTCGACGTCGTCGCGCATCAGGGGGAGCCTGCGGTCGAAGCCGCCGAGCTCCTCCCAGACGTCTCGGCGCACGAGCATGCCGGCGGAGGACACGGAGAGCACCGTGCGGACCTGGTCGTGCTGCCCCTGGTCCTGCTCGCGGCGGTCCAGCCCGGTCCAGCGGCGCCCGCTGTTGGCGATGGAGACGCCGACCTCGAGGAGTTGCTTGCGGTCGTACCAGCCCCGCAGCTTGGGGCCGACGATGGCGGCGTGCTTGTCGTTGTCGACGACGCGGAGCATCTCCGCGAGCGCGTCCGGCTCGGGGGCGCTGTCGTCGTGCAGCAGCCAGAGCCACTGGACGGGCTCCCCGTGCGGAAGGTCCGGCAGGTCGTACGCGTCGTCGCGCCAGGTGCGGGTGACCGGGTCCCAGCCGCTGGGGCGCTTCAGGTACGGCAGGTCGTCCGGGGTGAGGACGCCGGCGGTGCGGGTCGCCTCCTCCACGGCGGTGCCGAAGCTCGTACGCCGTGCCAGATGGAGGACGCGCTCGCCGCCGAGCGCCTCGGTGACCAGGCGGGCGGAGTCGTCGGCGCTGCCGGTGTCCGCGGCGACGACGTTCTGTACGGGGCGCTCCTGCCCGAGCAGTCCGCCGAGCACGCGGGGCAGCCAGCGTGCGCCGTCGTGCGAGACGAGCACGGCGGTGACGACGTGCCGGGGGAACTCTGGGGCGGCGGCGGCCGCGTTCGGCGCCGCCGAGTGGCTGTGCACGGACATCGGGGTACGGGCCCTCCGGCCGGGTCCGGAGGGGGTCCCCCCGGGGGCTGCATCGGTGTACACGCGCGCCGCGGCGGGGCGTTGGCGCGTCTCTCGGACGGGGCCCCACACTAACGGTACGGATGTCCGCCCCGCGCCGAACGGTTGACCGGCGGGAACGCGGGACGGCCGGACATGCCGGAGATGGCCGGACATGCCGATGGCCTGGGGGCCGCACCCTGCGCGCAGGGTGCGGCCCCCAGGCCATCGCGGTAGCGGCGCGCGGAGCGCTGCGTCAGATGGCCGCCTTCTTCAGGCGTCGCCGCTCACGCTCGGAGAGGCCGCCCCAGATCCCGAACCGTTCGTCGTTGTTGAGGGCGTACTCAAGGCATTCGGAGCGGACCTCGCAGGCGAGACAGACCTTCTTGGCCTCGCGGGTGGAGCCGCCCTTCTCAGGAAAGAAGGACTCGGGGTCGGTCTGGGCGCACAGCGCGCGCTCCTGCCAGCCGAGCTCCTCGTCCGCGTCCTCGACCAGCAGTTGCTGGAACAGCTCGGTCATGTGCGCCCCTCGTCTGTCTCTTGCGTCCCCGTGATGCGGCCGTTACCGGTGCGGCCGAACGACACGAGTGAAATTACAAGTGTGTAGCTTCGGGCCAGTCAAGCGAAGATCTGCTATTGGCCCCGGTATTCACTCTGCGGAACCAAGCGTATGCAGAAAGTGTGCAAATCACCAAAAACCTGACATATGCCATCGGCGCCACCCGGCGCCGTTTCTCACCGAGTGAGACGGCCGGGGCCGTCTCGATGTTTCGATCCGATCACCGAAGCGACCAAGATCACAGTAGGGTCACAGCGCATCAACCGCGTTTACGGACACGGTTGATGCGCCACCTTGCCGGTCCGGCGGGTGCCAAAACCTTTCTCCACCCTCGGCAACCGGATGGGGTGAAACATTGCCGCCAAATCGGGCAATGAGTTGACAGGTGGCGGATCCAGCCGGTCTCCTTGACTCCATGCCAGCGACCACAGCGATGTACACGACCCACGTCCGTGGGTTCCGTACCGCTGTCCAGGCCCGCTGTTGCTGTTCCAGCTGTCACAGCTGTTGAAGCCCTGGCGCTCCAGCTCTGATCCAGCTTCGCCCCACCGCGTTCCGGTCTCCGCGACACCCCCCGCACGCGCATCCGATGCCGAGGAACCACCACACCCATGAACAGCGACAGCGACCTCTCGATCGCCGGCGACCTCCTCGAGGTCCAGCACCTCCTGCGGCCGGCCAGCCCCCACCCCTCCACCGTGGCCGGGTTCGCCGGACTCGCCCGCTCCATCGCCGCCGACCGCGCCCGGTGGGCTCCGCTCGTCCGGTACGACGCCACCACCCGCTGGTACCACCGGCTGCAGACGGGGCCCGGATACGAGGTGTGGCTGCTCAGCTGGGTCCCGGGCCAGGGCAGCGGCCACCACGACCACGGCCCCTCATCCGGGGTGCTCACGGTCCTGCGGGGCGAACTGACCGAACACACGGCGCGCGGGGCGCAGGCCCTGGGCTCCGGCGCGCAACGCGTCTTCGCTCCCGGATACGTCCACGAGGTCACCAACGACTCCCTCGAACCCGCCGTCAGCCTGCACGTCTACTTCCCCGGCCTGACCGACATGCCGATGCGTTCGGCGCGGTGCGCTCCGGCCGCCGAGGACGTCGTACCGGCCTGACGGGCTGCCGCGCCCCGCCCCGCCCCGGGGAGCCCGCCACCACCGTCGCCCTGACAGACTGTCGGGCATGCGCATTGTGGTTCTGGCCGGCGGCATCGGTGGTGCCCGTTTCCTGCGCGGCCTCAAACAGGCCGCGCCCGACGCGGACATCACGGTGATCGGCAACACCGGCGACGACATCCATCTGTTCGGGCTGAAGGTCTGCCCCGACCTCGACACCGTGATGTACACCCTCGGCGGGGGCATCGACGAGGAACAGGGCTGGGGGCGTACCGACGAGAGTTTCCGGGTCAAGGACGAGCTCGCGGCGTACGGGGTGGGACCCGAGTGGTTCGGCCTCGGCGACCGTGACTTCGCGACCCACATCGTCCGTACGCAGATGCTCGGCGCCGGCTATCCGCTGAGCGCGGTGACCGAGGCTCTGTGTGCGCGGTGGAAGCCGGGGGTCCGTCTGATCCCGATGTCCGACGACCGTGTCGAGACGCATGTGGCGGTGGACGTCGACGGCGAGAGCAAGGCCGTCCACTTCCAGGAGTACTGGGTGAAGCTGCGTGCCTCCGTGCCCGCGCAGGCCGTGGTGCCGGTGGGCGCGGAGCAGGCCGAGCCCGCGCCGGGCGTGCTGGAGGCCATCGCCGGGTCCGACGTCATCCTCTTCCCGCCGTCGAACCCCGTGGTGTCGGTGGGCACGATCCTCGCCGTCCCCGGGATCCGGGAGGCCATCGCCGAGGCGGGGGTTCCCGTGGTCGGGCTCTCCCCCATCGTCGGCGACGCGCCCGTGCGGGGCATGGCCGACAAGGTGCTGGCCGCTGTGGGTGTCGAGTCCACCGCGGCGGCCGTCGCCCGGCACTACGGATCGGGGCTGCTCGACGGGTGGCTCGTCGACAGCGTGGACGCCGGAGTGGTCGACGAGGTCGAGGCGGCGGGGATCCGCTGCCGTGCCGTCCCGCTGATGATGACGGACGTCGACGCGACCGCCGAGATGGCCCGCCAGGCTCTGGCGCTGGCCGAGGAGGTACGGGCGTGAGCGGGACGCCGGCCGGCGGTGCGCCCTCGTACCGGGTGTGGGCCCTCCCCGGGATGCCGGAGGTGCGGGAGGGGGACGACCTCGCGAAACTGATCGCCGCCACCGAGCCCGGCCTGGTGGACGGTGACGTCCTGCTGGTCACCTCGAAGATCGTCTCCAAGGCGGAGGGCCGGATCGTCGAGGCGGTGGACCGGGAGGCGGCGATCGACGCCGAGACCGTCCGGGTGGTCGCCCGGCGCGGGACGCTCAGGATCGTGGAGAACCGGCAGGGGCTCGTCATGGCCGCTGCCGGGGTCGACGCCTCGAACACCCCGGCCGGGACGGTGCTGCTGCTGCCCGAGGACCCGGACGCCTCGGCGCGGCTGATCCGGGACGGTCTGCGGGACGCGCTCGGCGTCGAGGTCGGGGTCGTCGTCACGGACACCTTCGGGCGCCCCTGGCGCAACGGCCTCACGGACGTGGCGATCGGCGCCGCGGGGGTCAGGGTGCTCGACGACCTGCGGGGTGGCACCGACGGGTACGGCAATCCGCTGAGCGCCACGGTCGTGGCCACCGCCGACGAGCTGGCCTCCGCCGGTGACCTGGTGAAGGGCAAGGCGTCCGGGCTGCCGGTCGCGGTGGTGCGCGGACTGCCGCACGTGGTGGCGGCCCCCGGCACGCGCGAGGAGGGCGCCCGGGCGATGGTGCGGGTCGCGGCCGACGACATGTTCCGGCTGGGTACGTCCGAGGCGGTGCGGGAAGCACTGAACCTGCGGCGCACGGTGCGGGAGTTCACCGACGAGCCGGTCGACCCCGGTGCCGTACGGCGGGCGGTGGCGGCGGCGGTGACCGCGCCCGCTCCCCACCACACCACGCCGTGGCGGTTCGTCCTGCTGGAGTCGGAGCAGTCGCGTCACCGCCTGCTGGACGCCATGCGGGAGGCGTGGATCGCCGATCTGCGGCGGGACGGGCGCAGCGAGGAGTCGGTGGCCAAGCGGGTGCGGCGGGGCGACGTCCTGCGCAACGCGCCGTACCTGGCGGTGCCGTGTCTCGTGATGGACGGCTCGCACACCTACGGGGACGAGCGCCGGGACACCGCCGAGCGCGAGATGTTCGTCGTCGCGGCCGGCGCGGGCGTGCAGAACTTCCTGGTGGCACTCGCGGGTGAGCGGCTCGGCTCGGCGTGGGTGTCCTCGACGATGTTCTGCCGGTCCGTGGTGCGCGAGGTGCTGGACCTGCCGGACTCCTGGGATCCGCTGGGCGCGGTCGCCGTGGGCCATCCCAAGGGGACACCGCCGGTCCGGGCGGCCCGGGACGCCGGGGCCTACATCACCGTGCGCTGAGGCGTACGGCTACAGCCGGGCGATGTCCCGTGGCGTCATCCGGGGGGCCCGGCGGGCCGGGGTGCGGCCCGAGAGCATGATCAGGCGGGTCGCGCGGTGCCGCTGGCCCGCGTAGGGGGCGAGGAGCTCCAGCATCTCCTCGTCGTCGGCGTCCCTGTTCCCCGCGAGCGCGTGGCCGACGATGCCCGGCAGGTGGAGGTCGCCGACCGTCACGGCGTCGGCCGCGCCGTTGGAGCGCTGGAGGGTCTCCGCCGCGGTCCACGGTCCGATGCCGGGGATCAGCTGGAGCCTGGCCATCGCCTCGGGGAGCTCCATCGCGGCCGCCTCCTCCATGCGCCGGGCCACCCGTACCGCGCGCAGGATCGTGGCGGAGCGTTTGGCGTCCACGCCCGCGCGGTGCCACTCCCACGACGGGATCAGCGACCAGGTCCTGGCGTCCGGCATGACGTACAGGCCGTGCGCGCCGAACGCCGCGTCGGCGGGTCCGGGGGCGGGGGTGCCGTAGGTGCGGACCAGGAGCCGCCAGGCACGGTAGGCCTCGTCCGTGGTGACCTTCTGTTCCAGGACCGACGGGATCAGGGACTCCATGACCAGCCCGGTGCGCAGCAGTCGCAGGCCGGGCAGGCGGTGCTGGGTCAGGGCGAGAAACCGGTGGCGCGGGCGGAAGACGTCCGGGGCGTCGCCCGCCCCGAGCAGCTCCGGCAGCCCGTCCAGGAGCCACTGGGCGCCCGGCCCCCAGGCGGTCGCCGAGATCCGGCCGTCGCGGGACGCCGCGACCCGCAGCGTGCCCGGGCCCGCCGGGGTGCGGGTCGCCCGCCAGTGGGTTCCGTCGGGCAGCGCCCGGTAGGCGGGGTCGGCCGGGCCGCGCCGCAGCGGACTCAGGACCAGCCGCAGGTCGAGCGGGCCCGGCGGTGTCCAGGTCCGGGTCTGCGGCGGGGCGGACGCGGAACCGGCACCGGACACCGGCTCCTGTCGGGGCACGGCGGTGGTGCGGGGTACGAAGCGTCCTGCCACGGGTGAGGTCCTCGGTCGTCGGGGGGTGCCCCTCGAGGGTACGGCCGACGCGGACCGTTCTCAGGCCGGAGGGGCCGGTCCGCCTGCCGGGCCGTTCACTGGTCGGACGAGAAGCGGACCGAGGCGTCGGGAAGGACCGCCCCGCACCAGACACGGATCCCGTCGCGCAGTTCGTTGTCGGCACCCACCTGGGCGCCGTCGCCGATGACGGCTCCGGTGAGGACCGAACGGCTGCCGATCCGGGCACCCGCTCCGATCAGTGAGTCGGTGATCACGGCGCCCGGCTCGACGACGGCGCCGTCCAGCACGGTGGAGCCCGCGATCCTGGCGCCCTCGCCGATCAGCGCGCCCTCGCCGATGACCGTGCCGCCGGTGAGCTTGGCGTCGGCGGCCACCGAGGCGGTGGGGAGGACCAGCCGGTCGCCGCAGCGGCCGGGGACCGCGGGGGACGGGGCGCGGCCGAGGACCAGGTCGGCCGATCCGCGTACGAACGCCTGCGGGGTGCCGAGGTCCAGCCAGTACGTGGAGTCCACCATGCCCTGGAGGTGGGCGCCCGAGTCCAGCAGACCGGGGAAGGTCTCGCGTTCCACGGAGACCGGCCGGCCGGCCGGGATCGTGTCGATGACCGACCGTCGGAAGACGTACGCCCCCGCGTTGATCTGGTCGGTGACTATCTCCTCGGGTGTCTGGGGCTTCTCCAGGAAGGCCGTCACCCTGCCGGTGGCGTCCGTCGGCACGAGGCCGAAGGCGCGCGGGTCCTCCACCCTGGTGAGGTGCAGGGACACGTCCGCCCCCGAGGTGGCGTGCGCCGCGACCAGGGCCCGGATGTCGAGACCGGTGAGGATGTCCCCGTTGAACACGATGACGGGCTCGTCCGGGCCCGAGGCCAGCCGCGACGCCACGTTCCGGATGGCTCCGCCGGTACCGAGGGGTTCGTCCTCGGTGACGTACTCGATGGAGAGGCCCAGGGACGAACCGTCGCCGAAGTACGGCTCGAACACCTCCGCCAGGTAGGAGGTCGCGAGCACGATGTGCTCCACCCCGGCCGCCCTGGCACGCGCCAGCTGGTGCGTGAGGAACGGCACCCCCGCCGCCGGGACCATCGGCTTGGGGGTGTGCACCGTGAGCGGACGCAGCCGGGTGCCCTTGCCACCGACCAGGAGGATCGCTTCTTTTGCCTCTGTCACAGCACCGTCTCTGCTTCCTGCTGGGGCCGGGCCTCGTTTCGGCTGGCCAGTGTATGCAGACCGGTCGGATCCCTCCCGGTCAGCGGCCCTGCAGCTTCGCCGAACTGGTCCGGGCCGTGCCGAGCTTCTTGTAGAGACGGATTCCGGGGCATTCGGTTGCGAACCCGTCGCGGTGCCCGGAGATGACGTGGAGCCGGGCCTTCGCGCCCTTCTTGTACTTGCCGCTGCCGCCGGAGACCAGTGTGATCTTTCCCTTGGGGTTGCGGCCGAACAGGCCGAGCTTCCAGGCGGTGAGCTTGGCGACCGCGGTCACCGCGGCGGCGGGCGGGTTCTTCGAGCTGTACGTGCCCAGTACGGCGATGCCCATGCTGTTCGTGTTGAACCCGAGGGTGTGGGCCCCGAGGACCGCCTTCGACACGCCCCCGGCGCGGCCTTCGTAGATCTTGCCGCACTTGTCGACGGCGAAGTTGTAGCCGAAGTCGCGCCAGCCGCTGCTCTTGACGTGGTAGCGGTAGATGCTGCGCAGGACGGAGGGTGCCTGGGCGCAGGTGTAGTTGTTGCCGGTGGCGCTGTGGTGGACGAAGGCGGCCTTGACCGTCGAGGTGTACGCGAAGGTGCGCTCGCGCAGGCTCTCGTCGGCGCCCCACCCCTTACGGGTGACGATGCCGGGGCGCGGCCCGACGAACGGCTTGGCGCCCGCTCCGACGACCGCCTGCTCCTCCGACTCGGCCTTGCTCAGTGCGGTGATCTCGGTGGCGCCCAGCGGGGCCAGGTCCGCGTTGACCGCGGAGCTCTCGGCGGCGGCCACGGTGAGGCCCGCGGCCTCCGGGAGCGCGCCCGGCTGAGGGGCGGTGGCGGGCGTCGCGGTGCCGGGCGACGGGGTGCCGACGGTGACGGCGCCCGGCGCACCGGGGGCCGGGGTGCCCTCGGCGCGTGGCTGCTCCGGGTCCTCGCCCGGGTCGACGAGTTCCACCCGGAGACCGGCGGGAAGCGGCGCGGTGCCGCTTCGGGGCCCGGCGGTCCCGGAGCGCACGCGTACCTCGACGCCGTCCGAGTCGCCCACCCACAGCGGCGCGGTGGAGCCGCGCACGGTGCCCGACTCGCGTTCGGGGCTGCCGGAGTCGGCGGCGTGGTCGGTGTTGTGGGTCTCGAGGGACTGCCACCCGGACCACCTGGTGGTGCCGGTCGCACGGGTGCGGACCTGGACGGTTCCGTGCAGCTCGGCGTCGGCGTCGTCCCAGACCACGCCGACGAGTGAGAAGCGGTGCGAGTCGCGCCGGAGGAGCCCCTGCCCGGCGGGCGGAGTCATGGGCTCGGTGGGTTTGCCGGTCCTCGGGGACGCTTCGGTGAGCGGCCGCAGGGGCAGGGACTGGGTCGAGCCGGCCGGTTCGGCGGAAGCTGCCGCGGGCGCCTGCGCGACCGGGGGCCGGGTGGGTGCGGCGGGTGCGGGCGCGGCGAGCGGGAGGGTGAGTGCCGTCGCGCAGGTGACGCCGATGGAGGTTGCAAGAAGTGCACGCATACAGGAAATACTTGGCAGAGTCCGGCATTCCCGGCTACTGGAGTGCACCCGCTGCCAGTTGACGCCCCGTCTGCCGACCGGTGTACGAGACAGCCGTCACGCCCTGGCGCGCCGACGTCCGCCGCGTACCCTTGCGCGGATGAACGCCAGTGATCGCACCCCCGCCGACCTGCTGCGATCCGCGCTCGCCGCGGACCCCGCCCGTCCACTCGTCACTTTCTACGACGACGCAACCGGAGAGCGCGTCGAACTGTCGGTGGCCACCTTCGCCAATTGGGTGGCCAAGACCGCCAATCTGCTCCAGGGCGACCTGGCCGCCGAGCCGGGCGACCGGCTCGCTCTGCTGCTCCCCGCGCACTGGCAGTCGGCCGTCTGGCTGCTGGCCTGCTCGTCGGTGGGAGTCGTCGCCGAGGTGCAGGGCGATCCGGCCTCCGCCGATCTCGTCGTCAGCGGACCGGACACCCTCGACCTGGCCCGCGCCTGCCGCGGCGAGCGGGTCGCGCTGGCCCTGCGCCCGCTGGGCGGCAGGTTCCCGCAGGCTCCCGAGGGCTTCGCGGACTACGCCGTGGAGGTGCCGGGCCAGGGCGACCGCTTCGCACCGTACGCCCCGGTGGACCCGGCGGCCCCCGCGCTGACCGTCGGGGGCGTCGGCCTGACAGCGGACCAGCTGGTCGCGCGGGCCCGTGAGGACGCGGCGGAGCGGGGCATCGGCCCGGGTTCCAGGGTGCTGACGGGCCGCGCGTACGACACCTGGGAGGGGCTGTCCGCCGGGCTCTTCGCACCGCTGGCCGCGGGGGGTTCCGTCGTCCTGTGCCGTCATCTGGACCGGCTGGACGAGGACGGTCTGGCCAAACGGGTCGAAAGCGAGCGGATCACCGTCACGGCGGTATGACAAGCGCCCCCGAGGCCACCCGTCCGGCCCACGGCGGGCCGAGCCCCCGGGACTGAGCACCGACGGCGGTACATGATCGGGCGGGTACGCAGCTCCACCGGGAACGCCGCCCGAATGCACAACCAAGCGTGAGGTTCAGCCGTCTACTCCTGCGACCGGCGGCCCCTCGCGCCGCCGAACGTGAAGGATGGACGCAGACGTGAGCGACAGCCCCGGTACCCCGGCCGAACCGGACCGCCCGGACGACCCGGCCGGGGGCGGGCCGGCGGGCGGGTCCCGGAGCGCGTCCGGGGCGGGCGGGCGGGGCGGCGCCGCCGGTGAGGCTCCCCGGGCGTCCGCGCCCGGCGACGGCGGGCCGGCGGCGGGCGGGGCCGGGACCTGGGGTGCGCGGCCCGGGCACGGCCCCCGGGCCGGCAGGCGGCGCTGGCTCCGCCGGACCGCCCTCGCCGCCTCGTTCGTCGTCCTGGTCGCCGCCGGAGCGGGCTGGTGGCTGTACAAGAAGCTCGACGGCAACATCACGACCGACACCAGCGCCGCCGCCGAGCTGAAGGCGTACGAGAAGGAACGCCCCCTGCCGGTCGCGGGGGACGCCCAGAACATCCTGCTCATCGGGTCCGACACCCGCTCCGGCGACAACAGCGCGTACGGACGTGACGACGGCGGGAGCCAGCGCTCGGACACCACGATCCTGCTGCACCTGGCGGCCGACCGCAGGAGCGCGACGGCGGTGTCCGTCCCGCGCGACCTGATGGTGGAGATCCCCGGCTGCCACACGGACGGCGGCAAGGAGACGAAGGAGCGGTTCGCCCAGTTCAACTCGGCCTTCGAGCTGGGCGGCACGGCCTGCACGATCCGCACGGTCGAGAAGATGACGGGCATTCGCGTCGACCACCACATGGTCATCGACTTCAACGGTTTCAAGGACATGGTCGACGCGGTCGACGGCGTCGAGGTGTGCCTCAAGGCACCGGTCGACGACGCCGACGCGCACCTCAAGCTCCCGGCCGGCCGCCAGAAGCTCGACGGCGAGGAGGCCCTGGGATACGTGCGGGCCCGCAAGTCGATCGGAAACGGCAGCGACACCGAGCGCATGGACCGTCAGCAGAAGTTCCTGGGGGCGCTCGTCAACAAGATGCAGAGCAACGGCGTGCTGCTGAACCCGACACGGCTGTACCCGGTGCTCGACGCGGCGACCAAGTCGCTCACCACGGACCCGGGTCTGGACTCCCTGAGGGACCTGTACGACCTGGTGCGGGGGATGCGGAACGTGCCGACGGAGAAGGTGCAGTTCCTCACCGTGCCCCGGAGGGCCTACCACGCCGATCCGAACCGCGACGAACTCGTGCAGCCGGACGCGGACCGGCTGTTCGACCAGCTGCGCAAGGACGAGCCCGTGGCCGTGGTCCCCGCCGAGGTGGCCGGTTCCGGGGATCCACAGGAAGACCACAGCTCCGGGAAGGACCCCTCCGGCCAGGAGCCCGGCGACTCGCGGGAGAGCCCCACGCCCGCCCCCACCTATTCGGGATCCAACGCGGCGGACGACCCGTGCGCCTCGTGAGTCAACTGGCGCCTCACAGAAGGCGATCGGAGCGGAATATGTGGAATGCCCGGCTATGAGGAGTGTGGAATCGGGCACGCGCGTCCCCCGTGGCCGATTCCGCCGGATAGTGTGACGCGATCCGGCGCTCGCGGCCACCGGACCGCGCACGTCCGGAGCGAACGGCCGAGCGCCCCGGGGAGGCGCCTCGCCCGGCACCGACGGAGGACTCAGGCAACCGTGGACGCGCACAGCCGTGGGCGGGCGACACCGCTCCCGCCGGCCGAGTGGGTCCTCGACTCGCGGACCGCCGGTCACGCGTTGCGACGGGACGACTCCGGAAGAGAGCCGTCCGGCCCTCCTGCTGTGCCGGGACGACCGGACCACCGGGCCGGATTCCAGACAGAACGTGCGAAGAGCCGGCGCCCGCGCCGGCCAGGCGGAACGCGCGAAGTGACGACGGGTCGTCGCGCCACAGGGGAATTCTGAGGAGCAGGGGGGTCCTGGTGGGACGGAGCAGCATGCGCGGGGAGGGGACGCGGCCGCGCGGCCGGCACGACGGGCCGCCGGGCGACGGCACCGGTGTCGCGTCGGGCGGGCGGCCGGGCCGCAGCGGACACGGCCGGCGGGAGCGGCCCGCCCCGCCGGAGGGCGGCCAGGGCGGGGCAGGTCCCAACCGGCGTACGCGCCGGGCAACCAAGGGCGGCAGACGCCGGATACTGCGCTGGGCGGCGTCCGTTCTCGCGCTGCTCATACTCGGCACCGGCGGCGCCGGATACGTGTACTACAAGCACCTCAACGGCAACCTGCGCAAAGAGGACCTGACCCTCGGCGACAAGCAGATGGCCGATCACAAGGCCAACGCCGCCGGTCAGACACCTCTGAACATCCTGCTCATCGGATCCGACGCCCGGGACTCCACGGCCAACCAGAAGCTGGGGGGCGCGAAGGAGACCTTCGGCGGCACGCCGCTCGCGGACGTGCAGATGCTGCTCCACCTCTCCGCCGACCGCAGCAACATCTCGGTCATCAGCATGCCGCGCGACACCATGCTGAAGATGCCCAAGTGCACCGACCCCGACTCCGGCAAGGTGTACCCGGCCAGCACGGTCGACGTCCAGACCAACGAGAGCCTGGGCCGGGGCGGTCCGGGGTGCACGGTGGCCGCCTGGTACGAACTCACCGGCATCACCATCGACCACTTCATGATGATCGACTTCGCGGGTGTGGTCTCCATGGCCGACGCCATCGGAGGCGTCCCCGTCTGTGTCGACGCCAACGTCTACTCGCACACCGGCGACGGCAAGGGGTCCGGTCTGAAACTGGAGGAGGGCACCACCTCCGTCAAGGGCGAGCAGGCCCTCCAGTGGCTGCGCACTCGGTACGGCTTCGAGGACAACACGGACCTGGGCCGGACGAAGGCCCAGCACCAGTACCTCAACTCGATGGTCCGCGAGCTGCGCAAGGGCACCAAGCTCACCGACCCCGGGAAACTGATGGACCTCGCCGAGGCGGCCACCAGCGCGCTGACGGTCGACAAGGGCCTCGACACCGTCAAGAAGCTGTACGACCTGGCCGAGGAGCTCAAGAAGGCCCCCACCGACCGCATCACCATGACGACCATGCCCAACGTCTACGGCACCGGGCAGTTCAGCGGCCGGGTGTACCCGAAGCCCGAAGAGGCCGAGCAGGTGTTCCGGATGGTCCGCGAGGACATCCCGCTGGACGGCAAGGCGTCCAAGCGCAAGACACCCGTCGCCAAGGACCAGGCAGCCCCCGCCGCCGAGATCGCGGTCAGCGTGCGCAACGCGACCTCCACGGACGCCCTCGGTCCGGCCCGGGGCCGTGCGAGCACGGTCAAGGAGCTGCTCACGGACGCGGGCTTCGCCAGGGCGACGGTCGATGCGCAGAACGTCGAGGCGGCTGACAGGACCGGTGTCCTGTACCCCAGCGCGGACATGGAGGGTGACGCGCAGGCGGTGGCCAAGGCACTGGGGATCCCCGCGTCGCAGGTGAAGAAGTCGGCCGACGTCTCGGGCATCGTCCTGGCCGTGGGAGCCGACTGGCGGGAGGACGGGGCCTATCCCGCCAAGGCCGCCGAGGAGAAGACCCCTGACTCCGCGAACCCGCTCAACGGCGCGGACGAGAAGGCGTGCATGCACGTCAACCCGGGTTTCACCTGGTGATGACGTACAGGTGAGGAGGGCCCCGCCGAGGGGGCCCTCCTCCAGTGGCCGCGGCGGTCAGACCGTCTGCTCCCGCACGGCCGGACGGCGGCTGGCGATGACCTTCCTGGCCAGCGAGCGGGGACTCGTCAGGAAGCCGTACCCCCACGACATGTGCATGGTGGCCAGTGCCACGGGGATCTGTGCCCGTGCCTTCAGCGACAGGCCCCTGCCGGCGGGCAGCGACCCGGCGACGATCGCCGCCGCGTAACCGGCGGGGACGACGAACGCCCACGGGGTGACGGCCGCGCCCACGACGATGCCGGCCGCTATCGCGCACACGGCGGTCGGCGGGGCCAGATAGCGCAGGTTGATCGAGCCGGAGTGGTAGCGGGCCACGACGTGGCGCCAGCGGCCGTACTCCTTGTACTGCTTGGAGAGGGCACGGATGCTGGGCCGCGGGCGGTACTGCACCTTCAGCTCCGGCGAGAACCAGATCAGACCGCCGGCCTCGCGGATGCGGAAGTTCAGCTCCCAGTCCTGCGCGCGGATGAACTCGACGTTGTAGCCGTCGGCACGCTCCAGCGCCTCCCGGCGGAAGACCCCCAGGTACACGGTCTCGGCGGGTCCCGCCTTCCCTCCGGTGTGGAAGGCGGCGTTGCCGACACCGATCTTCGACGTCATCGCGGCGGCGACGGCGTCCTCCCAGGCGTTCTCGCCCTCGGCGTGCATGATGCCGCCGACGTTCTGCGCGCCGGTCTCCTCCAGGAGCCGCACCGCCGTCGCGATGTAGTCCGGCGACAGCATGCCGTGGCCGTCCACCCGGACCACGATCGGGTGGCGGGATGCCTTGATCGCGGCATTCAGCGCGGCGGGGGTGCGTCCGGTCGGGTTCGGGACGGTGTGGACCCGGGAGTCCTCACGGACCAGCTCGGCGGCGATCTCGTCCGTACGGTCACTCGAAGGACCGAGTGCGATCACCACCTCCATCTCGCCGGCGTACTCCTGCTCCAGGATGTGCCGGACCGAGTTCCTGAGATGGCGTTCCTCGTTGAGCACCGGCATGATCACGGAGACGGCTGGGTACTGCGCGGCAGACATGTGGTCCTCGGGGGGTCCTCGGGGGTGCCAGGGTTCCGGGGGTTCTCGCACCCCAGGAGGCGGCGTGATTCGGCCGCCACGTTACCGCGAACGGGGGACAGCGGCGCGCGCCGCCGGGTCTCCTCCCGGTCTGCAGATCGTATGGGCCTACCGTGCGAAAGTCCCACTCGCTCGCGCGGAGGTGTCCCTCGTGCCCACGCCGCACCGATCGCCCCGTCCACCGCACCCTCGCACCGCTCCCCCGCAGCGCAGGCCCCCATGGCAGCCCGGAGCCGGCGGCCGGACCGCCGGCCGGAACCGGGCCGGCCGACGGAAGCCGCCGCCCCGGTGGGGCATGAGGGTCGCCACCGGGCTGTCCGTGCTGGTGCTGGGCGCCGGCGGGATCGGCCATGCCGTGGTGAGCGGTCTGGAGACGGGGATCGACCGGGTCGACCCGTTCAAGGACATGAAGAACCGCCCCCAGGGCGGCCAGGGCCTGAACGTCCTGCTCGCCGGCACCGACGGCCGGGACGGGATCAGCCCGGCGGACAGGAAGAAGTACAAACTGGGCGGGGCCCCCTGCCACTGCACCGACACCCTCATGCTCGTCCACCTCTCGGCCGACAGGCAGCGGGCCAGCGTGGTCAGCCTGCCGCGCGACAGCTACGCCGAGCTCCCGGCCCACACGGACGGCACCACCGGCAAGGAGCACCCGCCTCATCCGGTGAAGCTGAACGCCGCCTACGCCGAGGGAGGGCCGCACCTCACGGTGCGGACGGTCGAGCAGATGACGGGCGTCAAGATCGACCACTACCTGGAGGTCGACTTCACCAGCTTCATGAAGACGGTCGACACCCTGGGCGGCGTGGAGATCTGCACCGCCAAGCGGCTCAAGGACTCGCACACAGGCCTTGACCTGGCCGCCGGCACCCACAGGCTGGACGGCGGCCAGGCACTCCGCTACGTGCGCTCCCGGCACCTCGACGGAGCCGCCGACCTGGGCAGGATGCAGCGCCAGCAGAGGTTCATGGCGGCCCTGATCAAGCAGGCGACCAGCAGCGGCGTGCTGATGAACCCCATGAAGTTCCAGCAGGTCGCCGCGTCGATGCTCGAATCGGTCCGGGCCGACAAGGGCTTCGGCACGGAACAGATGCTGGAGCTCGGCAAGGCGATGCGCGGCTTCACCCCGGCCTCGTCCGAGTTCGCCTCCGTCCCCCTGGAGGAGGAGGGCCACCAGGTCAAGGGTGTCGGCTCCACGGTGAAGTGGGACGCCGAGAAGTCGAAGAAGATGTTCCAGGCCCTGCGCGAGGACCGGCCGCTCTCCCCGCACCTGCCGAAACAGCCCAGGGCGACGCTCGTCGACGTGGCCCCGCAGCAGATCCGGGTCCAGGTCTACAACGGGACGCCGAAGGACGGGCTCGGCCAGGACGTCGACGCGGCACTCCGCAGCACCGGGTTCAACACCACCCGCTCCCCGCTGAGCAGCGGGAACCAGGATCTGCGACGGACGGTGGTCTCCTACGACCCGCGCTGGGACCGCTCGGCGAGGTCCCTGGCCACCGCGCTGCCGGGATGCGAGCTCAGGGCGGTGCGGGGGCAGGGCGGGACCATGAAGGTCACGGCGGGCTCGGACTTCACCGAGGTGCGGCGCGTGAAGGCGGAGGACCCGCAGCGCGGAGAGTTCGGCACGGTGACGGGCGACCAGGTGGTCTGCCCCTGACCGGCCGCTCCCCTACACGCGCTCCGGGCGGCGGGCCCGCCGGGGTCCGACGCTGCGAGGGCCCCTCCGGCCGCCGGCGACCGTCGCGGTGACCGGGCCGGCCGGACGCGCGACGGGTGTGCGCCGGCGGAACAGGCGCCGGCCGCCGCCGGTACACCCACCGGGCGTCATCCGGTCGTCAAGGCCGCTGGTCGTCGATGCCTTCCGCGGCCCGCTGCTCCCGCAGCTCCTTGATCGCACGCCGCCGGGCGAGGCGGTGCGTGCGGCGGATCTGAGCCTCCTGGTAGCGCCGCCGGTCGCGTTCCGTCTCCGGGGCCACCTGCGGTACGCGGCGCGGCTTGCCGTCCTCGTCGACCGCGGCGAACACCAGGTAGGCGCTGCCGACCTGCTGGGCCGGGGTGGACTCGTTCCAGCGTTCGGCCATGACCCGTACACCGACCTCCATCGAGGAGCGGCCGGTCCAGTTCACCTGGGCCCGGACGTGTACGAGGTCACCCACGCGGACCGGTTCCAGGAAGACCATCTCGTCCATCGACGCCGTCACGGCCGGCCCGCCGGAGTGGCGGCCCGCGACCGCCCCCGCCGCGTCGTCGACCAGTTTCATGATCACGCCGCCGTGCACCGTCCCCAGGAGGTTGGTGTCGTTGCCGGTCATGATGTGGCTGAGGGTCGTCCGGGAAGCCGAGGTGGGCTTGACCGGAATATCGTCCTCCGGTGGCTGGGGCTGATCTGTCATGGCGTCCACCTTATGCGGGGGCTTGCACCGGGTTGCATTGCATCAGCTTCGCAACAGCCGTGACCCGATCTCCCGTACACCCTGTAAGAGGCACAGGCCGAGACGGCACACTGGTCCGCATGAGCGATTGGCCCGAAGGACGGAACGGCGGACCCGGCGAGCGCTACGGACGGGGCAGTGGGAGCCCGCAGCCCGAGAGCGCCCGCGCCATGCCGCACGTCCGGCGGCGCCCCGCGCCGCCGCAGTCCCCGCCCCGGATCCCGCCGCAGCAGGGCCAGGGCTACGACGGCTACGGCGAGGCACCCGGCTACGACAGCGGCTACAACACGGGCCAGGTCTACGGCGGCGGCCAGCGCGGCGGCGCCCAGGGCGGCGGCCGTGGCGGTGACAGCGGTTACGTCCAGCCACGGTCCGCGCCCGACTGGGGCCGGCGGATCAAGGTCGGCACCCTGACCCTGGTCGTCGTGCTGCTCGCCGTCTCCATCGGCACGTACTTCTGGGCCGACGGCAAGCTCAAGCGCGAGGTCGACCTCGCCAAGGTCATCGACCGCCCCTCCGAGGGCGACGGCACGAACTACCTGATCGTCGGCTCCGACAGCCGCGAGGGCATGACGGCCGAGGACAAGAAGAAGCTCCACACGGGCTCGGCCGAGGGCAAGCGGACCGACTCGATGATGATCCTGCACGACGGCTCCAACGGCCCGACGATGATCTCCCTGCCCCGCGACTCCAACGTCGAGATCCCCAGCTTCGTCGGCTCGGAGTCCGGCAAGAAGTTCGAGGGCACCGGCCGCCAGGTGAAGCTCAACGCCGCCTACGCCGAGGACGGCCCGGAGCTGCTGGTCCGCACGGTGGAGTTCAACACGGGCCTGCGCATCGACCACTACGTCGAGATCGGCTTCGGTGGCTTCGCCAACATCGTGGACGCGATCGGCGGCGTCGAGATGGACATCCCCAAGGCCTTCAAGGACAAGAAGTCCGGCGCCGACTTCCAGGCCGGCAAGCAGACGCTGAACGGCGAGCAGTCCCTCGCCTTCGTCCGTACCCGCTACGCCTTCGCGGGCAGCGACCTGGACCGCACGAAGAACCAGCAGAAGTTCCTGGCCGCCCTGGCCTCCCAGACGGCCACCCCGTCGACGATCCTCAACCCGTTCAAGCTCTACCCGACGATGGGTGCGGGCCTGGACACCCTGATCGTGGACAAGGACATGTCGCTCTGGTCGCTCGGCAACATGTTCTTCGCGATGAAGGGCGTCACCGGCGGCGAGGGCACGTCGATGAACATCCCGCTCTCGGGCCAGAGCGTGAACGGCAACCTGGTCTGGGACAAGGACAAGGTCAAGCAGCTCGTGGAGCAGCTGAAGAACGACGAGAAGGTCACGGTCAAGGGCAGCTGACCGCCCCCGGCCCACGGAGGCCCCTCACCCGTCGGCGGGTGAGGGGCCTCCGTCCGTGCCGGCCCGCCCGGTCAGCTCCCGGCCGCGTACGTCACGAAGGCCGCCCAGGTCTCGGGTGCGAAGCCGAGCCGGGGGCCGGGTGGCTGCTTGGAGTCGCGGACGTGAACGGCGCCGGGAGCGGACGCGACCTCGACGCAGTCGTTGCCGTCGCCACTGCTGCTGTAACTGCTCTTGAACCACTGCAGCTCCGAGGGGGCCCCGGCAGAGGGCTTGCGGATCATGTCTCTCCCAGCACTTGCTCGATGAAGGCCGACGACTCACGTGGCGTAAGAGCCTGGGCCCGGATCATCCCATAGCGCAAGCCCAGGACTCTGAGCTGCTTCGGATCGGACACCGGACGGCCGCTGAACGCACCGTCCGAGCGCCCCACCGCGCTGCCGTCGGGAAATCTCAGGATCTCGATCAGCCCGCCCGTCCCGGGATGTTCCTCTCGGTGTGTCGGCATCACCTGAATCGCCACATTGCGCAACCGCCCGAGCTCCAGGAGGCGTTCGAGCTGTCGGCGCAAGACCCTCGTGCCTCCGACCGGACGACGCAGCGTCACCTCTTCCTGGACGAAGCTCAGGGACGGGAGAGGGTCCCTGTCGAAGATTGATCGTCGCGCCATACGAGCGGCCACCACCCGGTCCATTTCGTCCTGGGTGTAAGCAGGCAGCCATGACGCGAAGAGGGCCCGCATGTGCTCCTCGGTCTGCAACAGACCGTTGATGTTGTGGTGGTGGTACGCCTCCAGCTCCACTGCCTTCGCTTCCAGCTTCGCCAGATCCCGCACCTTCTTGGGGTACCGCACCTCCGCCACGTCCCGTTTCATCGCCGCGAGCTTCCCACCCGCGCCCAGCACCTCGTCGGCCCTGTCCAGGAACTCCGGCCGGGGGATGCGCCGGCCGCCCTCCACCTTGTAGACCAGGTCCTCCCCGTAGCCGATGGCGGCCCCCAACTCACCGGCCCGGAGCCCGGCCGACTCCCGCCAGGCCTTGATCTGGCGGCCCACCGCGGCGACCACGGCGACTCCGGACTCGTCGTCAGGGTCGACGTCCCAGCCGGGCTCGTCCGCGTCACCGTGCTCCGTACCGGCCTCAACCACGCTCATCCGTGCCCCGCTTCCCACGCGCATGCCGTTCCCGTTCAACCCCTGTGTCCCCCGCACGTCACCCCGGACAGCCAGGACAGCCCTGGACAAGCACGGGACAATCACCGTACGTAAGCGGGTTGTCGCTGTTCACGGTACGCAGAGCCGACCACTCTGAGTGACGTGAACTCAGAAACCGTCCGCACCCGACGCCCCGCTCCCGCATGGGAGTTCACCGTGCTGCTCTCCCCCACCCGGCGGGGAGCCCGGCTGGCCCGGCTGCTCGCCACGGCCCATCTGGCCGCCTGGGGACTCCCCTCGGAACGGGCCGCGCACATCGTCGCCGAGCTGGCCACGAACGCCATGGTCCACGGCCGCGTACCGGGCCGGGACTTCCGGCTGCGTCTCGCCGTGCACCACGGCGAGCACCTCCGCATCGAGGTGACCGACACCCGGAGCGAACGGCTGCCGGCCCCGCTGTCCCCCGCCGACGACGCGGAATCGGGACGCGGCCTGCTCATCGTCGAGGCCCTCGCCGACCGGTGGGGCGTGGCCCCAGGGCCCTTCCCACGCAAGACCGTCTGGGCCGAGCTCGATCTCGTTCCGTGACCGTTCCACCGGGTCGCGGAGAGCCACGATCCGGCGGAACGCGTCCCGGTGCCCCGCGACATGTGTAGGCTCCGGGGCGCCCCGGACGCCAGGTTCTGCCCGAGTGGCTTCTGCGTGCCGCCACCGCGACCTCGTCCGACGACGTGTTCCAGGACGCAACGCACTGTGCCCCCGGCGGCTGCCGGGGGCACAGTGCGTTGTCGTGAGGAGCCGTTACGGCAGGTTGCGGGCCATGACGATCCGCTGGACCTGGTTCGTGCCCTCGTAGATCTGGGTGATCTTGGCGTCGCGCATCATGCGCTCGACCGGGTAGTCACGGGTGTAGCCGTAGCCGCCGAGCAGCTGCACCGCGTCGGTGGTGACCTCCATCGCGACGTCGGAGGCGAAGCACTTGGCCGCCGCGCCGAAGAAGGTCAGGTCGCCGTCGAGGCGCTCGGACTTGGCCGCTGCCGCGTAGGTGAGCTGGCGGGCCGCCTCCAGCTTCATCGCCATGTCGGCGAGCATGAACTGGACGCCCTGGAAGTCGCCGATCGGCTTGCCGAACTGCTTGCGCTCCTGGACGTAGCCCTTGGCGTAGTCCAGGGCGCCCTGGGCGATGCCGATGGCCTGGGCCGCGATCGTGATGCGGGTGTGGTCCAGGGTCTTCATCGCGGTGGCGAAGCCGGTGCCCTCCTCGCCGATCATGCGGTCGGCGGGGATACGGACGTTGTCGAGGTAGACCTCGCGCGTCGGGGAGCCCTTGATGCCGAGCTTCTTCTCCGGGGCGCCGAAGGACACGCCCGGGTCGGACTTCTCGACGACGAACGCCGAGATGCCCTTCGAGCGCTTCGTCGGGTCGGTGACGGCCATGACCGTGTAGTACTCGGACTCGCCCGCGTTGGTGATCCAGCGCTTCACACCGTTGAGGACCCAGAAGTCGCCGTCGCGGACGGCCTTGGTCTTCATGCCCGCCGCGTCGGAACCGGCGTCCGGCTCGGACAGGGCGTAGGAGAACATCGCGTCGCCCTTGGCGAGCGGGCCCAGGTACTTCTTCTTGAGGTCCTCGGAACCGGAGAGGATCACCGGGAGCGAGCCCAGCTTGTTCACGGCCGGGATGAGGGAGGAGGACCCGCAGACGCGGGCCACCTCCTCGATCACGATGACCGTGGCGAGCGCGTCGGCGCCCGCGCCGCCGTACTCCTCCGGGACGTGGACCGCGTGCAGGTCCGAGGCGACCAGGGCGTCCAGCGCCTCCTGGGGGAAGCGCGCCTCCTCGTCGACCGCGGCGGCGTGCGGGGCGATCTTCGCCTCGGCGAGCGAACGGATCGTCTCGCGGAGCATGTCGTGCTCCTCGGCCGGACGGTACAGGTCGAAATCGGTCGAACCCGCCAAGATGTTCACTCCCCAAGAATGCTAACTACCGTTAAGTAACCCAATTTTAGTGGCCCTGCGGAGCGAAGGCATACGGGCCGGACACGTGAGCTTGCCGACAACCGCGGGGACGGCGCCGGACGCGGCCGGAAACCAGCGTTCCGCACGCCCGGATATGCTCGGCTCCGCACGTCTGTCCGCATCGTTCAGGAGCACCCATGGCCCTCAGGATCACCGTGATCGGCACCGGCTACCTCGGCGCCACCCATGCCGCGGCCATGGCGGAACTGGGCTTCGAAGTCCTCGGGCTCGACGTCGTGCCCGAGAAGATCGAGATGCTCTCGGCCGGCAGGGTGCCCATGTACGAGCCGGGGCTCGAGGAGATCCTGCACAAGCACGTCGCCGGCATCGAGGGGTCCACGGGGCGGCTGCGGTTCACCACCTCCTGGGAGGAGGTCGGCGCCTTCGGCGATGTGCACTTCGTCTGCGTGAACACGCCCCAGAAGCACGGCGAGTACGCCTGCGACATGAGCTACGTCGACAGCGCCTTCGAGTCGCTGGCCCCGCAGCTGACCCGCCCCGCGCTGGTCGTGGGCAAGTCCACCGTCCCGGTCGGTTCCGCCGCACGCCTGTCGGCGCGGCTGGCCGAGCTGGCACCGGTGGGGACGGACGCGGAGCTGGCCTGGAATCCGGAGTTCCTGCGCGAGGGCTTCGCGGTGAAGGACACCCTGCACCCCGACCGGATCGTCGTCGGGGTCGAGAGCGAGCGGGCCGAGAAGCTGCTGCGCGAGGTCTACGCGGGACCGATCGCGGAGGGCTCGCCCTTCGTGGTGACGGACTTCCCGACCGCCGAGCTGGTGAAGACCTCCGCGAACTCCTTCCTCGCCACCAAGATCTCCTTCATCAACGCCATGGCCGAGGTCTGCGAGGCGGCGGACGGCGACGTGGTGAAGCTCGCCGAGGCGATCGGCCACGACGAGCGCATCGGGAAGAAGTTCCTGCGGGCCGGGATCGGCTTCGGCGGGGGCTGCCTGCCCAAGGACATCCGGGCCTTCATGGCGCGCGCCGGCGAACTGGGCGCCGACCAGGCACTGACCTTCCTCCGGGAGGTCGACTCCATCAACATGCGCCGGCGCGGGCACATGGTGGAGCTGGCGCGCGAGGCCGTGGGCGGAGGGTCGTTCCTGGGCACGCGGGTCGCGGTGCTGGGTGCCACCTTCAAGCCGGACTCCGACGACGTACGTGACTCGCCGGCCCTGAACGTCGCCGGGCAGATCCACCTCCAGGGCGGCCAGGTGACCGTCTTCGACCCGAAGGGCATGGACAACGCCCGGCGGCTCTTCCCGACGCTCGGCTACGCGGACACGGCGCTGGACGCGGTGCGCGGTGCGGACGTGGTGCTGCACCTGACGGAGTGGCGCGAGTTCCGGGAGCTGGACCCGGCGGCCCTCGGCGAGGCCGCGGGGCGGCGGATCATCCTGGACGGCCGCAACGCGCTGGACCCCACGGTGTGGCGCGAGGCCGGCTGGACGTACCGGGCGATGGGCCGCCCGAAGGCCTGACGCGAGGAGGCGGCGGCCCCCCGGGGCCGCCGCCTCCCTGCCGGGTCCCGCCTGTCAGTGCGCCGGGCCGTCCAGCTCGTCGATCGTCGCGTGGGACGGGCCCGTCCTGGCACTCAGGCCGCGGGCCACCGCTTCGGCGTCGCGCAGGACGCGTACGGCGTTCTGCCACGTCAGCTTGGCCACGTCGCCCTCCGACCAGCCGCGCGTGAGCAGCTCGGCGATCAGGTTCGGGTAGCCCGACACGTCCTCCAGTCCGAGCGGGAGGAACGCCGTGCCGTCGTAGTCGCCGCCGAGGCCGACGTGGTCGATGCCGGCGATCTCACGCATGTGGTCGAGGTGGTCGGCGATCGTGGCCACGGTGGCCATCGGGCGCGGGCTGACCGCCTCGAAGTCCGCGTGGATCCGCATGGCCGCCGGAGTGGTGTCCAGGTGGTGCAGGCCGTGCTCCCGCATGTTGCGGTCGGCGGCGAGCGTCCACTCGACGGCCGCCGGCAGGACGAACTTCGGGACGAAGGTCGCCATCGCCACGCCGCCGTTGGCCGCGAGCATCCGCAGCACGTCGTCGGGAATGTTGCGCGGGTGGTCGCAGACCGCGCGGGCGGAGGAGTGCGAGAAGATCACCGGTGCCACGGAGGTCGCGAGCGCGTCCCGCATCGTGGTGGCCGCCACGTGGGAGAGGTCGACCAGCATCCCGACGCGGTTCATCTCGCGTACGACCTCACGGCCGAACTCCGACAGGCCGCCGACCCGCGGGGAGTCGGTCGCCGAGTCCGCCCAGTCGGTGTTGTCGTTGTGCGTCAGCGTCATGTAGCGGACGCCCAGGGTGTACAGGGCGCGCAGGGTGCCCAGGGAGTTGTTGATCGAGTGACCGCCCTCGGCACCCATCAGGGAGGCGATGCGGCCCTCGGCGCGGGCCGTCTCCATGTCGTCGGCGGTCAGGGCCCGCCGAAGGTCGTGCGGATAGCGGGCGAGCATCTCGCCGACCACGTCGATCTGTTCCAGCGTGGCGCTGACCGCGGCGTCGCCGGTCAGGCGGGGCGGGACGTAGACGGACCAGAACTGCGCGCCGACGCCCCCGGCCCGCAGCCGCGGGATGTCCGTGTGCAGCGACCCGGTCTGGTCCGACGAGATGTCGCGGGCGTCCAGGTCGTAGCCCACCTGCTCGCGCAGGGCCCACGGGAGGTCGTTGTGGCCGTCGACCACGGGGTGGTCGGCGAGGAGCAGCCGGGCGCGGTCCAGGTCGTCCATCGTGACCGCCTACTTCCCGAAGCCGAAGGAGTCCGCGCCCTGGACCTTGGCGCGCAGGCGCTTGCCCTTCTCGGTCGCCTGCTCCTTGAGCTCCTGCTGGAATTCCTTCATCCGCTCCAGCAGCGCGCTGTCGTGGGCGGCGAGGATGCGCGCGGCGAGCAGGCCCGCGTTGCGGGCGCCGCCGACGGAGACCGTGGCGACGGGCACCCCGGCCGGCATCTGGACGATGGACAGCAGGCTGTCCATGCCGTCGAGGTACTTCAGCGGCACCGGCACCCCGATCACGGGCAGCGGCGTGACGGAGGCGAGCATCCCGGGCAGGTGGGCCGCTCCGCCCGCCCCCGCGATGACCGCCTTGAGACCGCGGTCCGCGGCCCTCTCGCCGTACGCGATCATCTCGTGCGGCATGCGGTGCGCCGAGACGACGTCGACCTCGTAGGGGATCTCGAACTCGTCGAGGGCCTTCGCGGCCGCTTCCATCACGGGCCAGTCGGAGTCCGAGCCCATGACGATGCCGACGACGGGGGCGGAGCCTGGTGCGGTCATTCGGTGATCGTTCCTCGCAGGTAGTCGGCCGCGTGCCGGGCGCGCTCCCGCACGTCCGCCAGGTCGTCGCCGTAGGTGTTGACGTGGCCCACCTTGCGGCCCGGCTTCACGTCCTTGCCGTACATGTGGATCTTGAGCTGCGGGTCGCGTGCCATGCAGTGCAGGTACGCCTGGTACATGTCCGGGTAGTCACCGCCGAGGACGTTGCACATGACCGTCCAGGTGGCGCGCGGGCGCGGGTCGCCGAGCGGGAGGTCCAGGACGGCCCGCACGTGGTTGGCGAACTGCGAGGTGACCGCACCGTCCTGGGTCCAGTGCCCGGAGTTGTGCGGTCGCATCGCGAGCTCGTTCACGAGGATGCCGGGGGTCCCGTCGGGTCCGCGCGTCTCGAAGAGCTCGACCGCGAGGTGGCCCACCACGCCGAGTTCGGCGGCGATCCGCAGGGCGAGCTGCTGGGCCTCGCCCGCGAGGCGTTCGTCCAGGCCCGGCGCCGGGGCGGTGACCGTGTCGCAGACCCCGTCGACCTGGACGGACTCGACGACGGGGTAGGCGACCGCCTGGCCGTGCGGCGAGCGGACGATGTTGGCCGCCAGCTCCCGCGTGAAGTCGACCTTCTCCTCGGCGAGGACGGGGACACCGGCCCGGAAGGGCTCGGCGGCGTCCGCCTCGGAGCGCACCACCCAGACGCCCTTGCCGTCGTAGCCGCCCCGGACCGTCTTGAGGACGACGGGGAAGCCCCCGACCTCCTCGGCGAAGGCGGCGGCGTCCGCCGGGTCCGTGACCAGGCGGTGCCGGGGGCAGGGCGCCCCGATCTCGGTGAGCTTCGCGCGCATCACCCCCTTGTCCTGGGCGTGCACGAGAGCGTCGGGGCCGGGGCGGACGGGAATCCCGTCCGCCTCCAGGGCCCGCAGGTGCTCGGTCGGCACGTGCTCGTGATCGAAGGTGATCACGTCACAGCCGCGTGCGAAGGCGCGCAGTGTCTCCAGGTCGCGGTAGTCGCCGATGACGACTTCGCCGGCCACCTGGGCGGCCGAATCCTGAGGGGTGTCACTGAGGAGCTTGAATTTCAGGCCGAGGGGGATGCCCGCCTCGTGGGTCATACGGGCGAGCTGACCGCCGCCGACCATGCCGACTACAGGGAACGTCACGTCTCCAGGGTATCGGGCGTGCGGGAGCTCCCCTCACCCTCTCCGGCCGGGCCCCGGCCCTCGCCGGGGCGGACGCCTCGTCGCGCGGGCCCGCCTGCTCACCGGCATCACACGGGAGGGCTGGTTAGCATGGCCGGGTTGACGAAACCGACCGGACGGGGCTGAGCGATCACCATGAGCGAACGGGGCGCACTGCGGACCCGGCTTGATCTGCTGGCCCGGGAGGTCGCGAAGTTCGGTGCGGTCGGCGCACTCGGCCTGGTCGTGAACATCGCCGTCTCCAACCTGATCTGGCGCACCACGGACATCCCGGTGGTGCGTGCCGGGCTGATGGGGACGGTCGTCGCCATCCTCTTCAACTACGTCGGCTTCCGCTACTGGACCTACCGGGACCGCGACAAGACCGGCCGGACCCGGGAGCTGACACTGTTCCTGCTGTTCAGCGCGGTCGGCGCGGTGATCGAGACAGGCGTGCTCTACGCGGCGACGTACGGCTTCGGGTGGAACAGCCCGGTCCAGAGCAACGTGTTCAAGATCGTCGGCATCGGGATCGCCACACTGTTCCGCTTCTGGTCCTACCGCACCTGGGTCTTCAAGACGCTGCCCGCCAAGGAGGCCGTGCTCGACGCGGAGCGGTTTCTGGAACAGCGGCGGCCCTCCGACGAGGTGATTTCCGGCCCCGTGCCCCACTGAGGCCCGCGAGCCGGGCCTCAGCGCACCGGGCGTACGGATTCCTTGCGGCCCGGCGCGACCCGGCTGAGGAAGAGGGCGAAGACCGGGGGCTGCTGCTGGAGCAGTTCGAGCCGGCCGCCGTCGGCCTCGGCGAGGTCCCGGGCCACGGCGAGGCCGATTCCGGTGGAGTTGCGGCCGCTGATGGTGCGCTCGAAGATCCGCGCACCGAGGTCGGCGGGCACGCCGGGCCCCTCGTCCGTGACCTCGACGACGACCTGGTTCCCGGTGATGCGGGTGCGCAGCGCGACGGTTCCGCCCCCGTGCATCAGCGAGTTCTCGATCAGCGCGGCGAGTACCTGGGCGACCGCCCCGGGCGTGCCGACGGCCTCCAGGCCGTGCTTCCCCGAGCAGACGACGGCACGGCCGGCGCTGCGGTAGGCGGGGCGCCATTCCTCGATCTGCTGCTTGACGATCTCGTCGAGGTCGAAGACGACGGCGGAGCCGGTGCGCGGGTCACGGGAGTTCGTCAGCAGGCGCTGCACCACATCCGTGAGCCGCTCGACCTGGGTGAGCGCGATGTTCGCCTCCTCCTTCACCGTCTCCGGGTCGTCGGTGACGGAGATCTCCTCGATCCGCATGGAGAGGGCGGTCAGGGGCGTACGGAGCTGGTGCGAGGCGTCCGCGGCGAGGCGCCGCTCCGCGGTCAGCATCCGGGCGATCCGCTCGGCGGACGAGTCGAGGACGTCGGCGACCCGGTCCAGCTCCGTGACCCCGTACCGCTTGTGCCGGGGGCGGGGGTCACCTGATCCGAGGCGCTCGGCGGTCTCGGCGAGGTCGGTGAGCGGGGAGGTCAGCCGGTCCGCCTGGCGCACGGCGAGGAGTACGGCGGAGATGATGGCGAGGAGCGCCACCGCTCCGATGATCAGCAGGGTGCGTCCCACCTCGCGGGTCACCGCGGAGCGTGACTCCTCGACCGTGACCTTCTCGCCCTGCTCCCCGGTCTCCGTGCTGCGGGTGACGTCGCTGTCCGTGGGGCGCTCGCCGACCTCGATGGGGGCCCGCCCGGGGATCTCCACGCGGGCGTAGCGGCTGGGGTCCACCTGCTCGGCGAGGACCTCGGGGGTGATCCGCTCGGCCCCGAGCAGCCGGCTCTCGACGACGCTGATCAGCCGGAAGGCCTCGGAGTCGACACTTTCCTGGGCACTGTTGCTGATGGTGCGGGTCTCGACGATGACGAGGGAGACGCCGAAGACGGCGATCACGACGAGCACCACGGCGAGCGTGGAGTTGATCAGTCGGCGGCGCATGAGTGTTCTGTACGTCAGCTCTTCTCGAACCGGAAGCCGACGCCCCGGACGGTGGCGATGTAGCGCGGATTGGCCGCGTCGTCGCCGAGCTTCTTGCGGAGCCAGGAGATGTGCATGTCGAGGGTCTTGGTGGAGGACCACCAGGTGGTGTCCCAGACCTCGCGCATCAGCTGGTCGCGGGTGACGACCCGGCCGGCGTCCCGCACGAGGACCCGCAGCAGGTCGAACTCCTTGGCGGTGAGCTGGAGTTCCTCCTCACCCATCCAGGCCCGGTGCGATTCGACGTCGATCCTGACGCCGTGCGTGGCCGGCTGGGGGGCGGACTCGGTGGCACCGCGTCGCAGGAGGGCGCGGACCCGGGCGAGCAGCTCGGCCAGACGGAAGGGCTTGGTGACGTAGTCGTCCGCTCCCGCGTCGAGACCGACGACCGTGTCGACCTCGTCGGCCCGGGCGGTCAGCACCAGGATCGGTACCGCGTGACCGTCGGCCCGCAGCCGCCTGGCGACCTCCAGACCGTCCATCCCGGGCAGCCCCAGGTCGAGGACGACCAGGTCGACGCCCCCCTGGAGGCCTGCGTCGAGCGCGGTCGGACCGTCCTCGCGGACCTCGACCTCGTAACCCTCACGACGCAGGGCGCGGGCCAGTGGCTCCGAGATGGATGCGTCGTCCTCGGCGAGCAGTACACGGGTCATGCAGTGATGGTAGTCCGCACGGGCCTGCTGGAGTGAGGCACTGGTCAAGCCCTGCGGGTCAGGGCCACGAATCGGGCATCCGCCTTTGAATATGGGAATGTGGTTCCACGTAAACCTGTGATCCATCTCTCAAGTCCTTCCATATCCCCGTGTGTCGTGTCGTATGGTGGCTCGACGCCTGTTGCACCGCCGAAGGACCTTTGGGCTGCTTTTAGCGCCAAGGGTCACTTTTGTGTACGGGCCGGTTCTCGCCGGCCCCGACCAGTGAATGACCTGTGGGCCGGGCCCGGAGCGCGAGGACGCGCGCCGGGCGTGGATCCCTGAGCGGTCGGTCCCACGACCCCGCCCCCGCACTCCCCTACGGATCGGGTGGCCGGATCGAATCCCTCGAGGCGTCAGGGGTGGGGCGCGTCCGCCCCGGTGCCGGCCACCCCCCACCGGGCGCGTACCGCTCACGAGGCGGCGCGTCCCGACCAGCAAGGATCGACCATGGCGTCCAGCCTGACGAAGGACTCGGCCAGTACTTCCGGCTCCGAGAAGACCTTCTTCGGCCACCCCCGCGGCCTGGCCACTCTCTTCATGACGGAGATGTGGGAGCGCTTCAGCTACTACGGCATGCGCGCCCTTCTCCCGCTCTACCTGATCGCTCCCAACGGGCTTCACATGAACCCCGCCACGGCCACGGCGATCTACTCGGTCTACCTGTCGCTGGTGTACCTGCTCGCCATGCCCGGCGGCTGGTTCGGCGACCGCGTCTGGGGCCCCCGCAAGACCGTCGCCATCGCGGGCGGCGTCATCATGCTCGGCCACCTGACGCTGGCACTGCCCTCGGAGGGCACCTTCTTCGCCGGGCTCGGCCTGGTGGCGATCGGCTCCGGTCTGCTGAAGTCCAACATCTCGACGATGGTCGGCCACCTCTACGACGGCCCGGACGACCCGCGCCGCGACGGTGGCTTCACGATCTTCTACATGGGCATCAACATGGGTGCCTTCGCCGCCCCGCTGATCATCGGCACCGTCGGCGAGAACGTGAACTGGCACCTGGGCTTCGCCCTGGCCGCCCTGGGCATGGGGCTCGGCGTCGCCCAGTTCCTGCTCGGCACCCGCCACCTCGACGCCCGCAGCCTCGTCGTGCCCAAGCCGCTCTCGGCCGACGAGCGCGCGTCCACCCTGCGCAAGTCGATGATCTGGCTCGGCGTCGCGGCCGTCTTCTACCTCGGCACGGTCGTCACCGGTGTCTACACGCTGAACTGGCTGCTGGTCCCGATCACGATCGCGGGCCTGGTCATCCCGGTGATGGTCCTGGCGCGCATCAAGCGCGACAAGGAGCTCAGCCAGACCGAGCAGAAGAAGATGTCCGGTTACATCTGGTTCTTCGTGGCCGCCGCCATCTTCTGGATGATCTACGACCAGGGCGGTTCGACGCTGGCGATCTTCGCCGAGTCCTCCGCGGAGAACTCGGTGCTCGGCTGGGCCTTCCCGGTCTCCTGGTACCAGTCGGTCAACCCGATCCTGATCATGGCACTGGCCCCGGTCTTCGCCGCCTTCTGGCTGGCGCTGAACCGGCGGGGCAAGGAGCCCAGCACCATCGTGAAGTTCAGCTCCGGCCTGGTACTGGTCGGCGCGTCGTTCTTCCTCTTCCTCGCACCGCTGGCCATCGCGGGCGACGGCCACAAGGCCGCCGCGATGTGGCTGGTCGCCATCTACTTCGTCCAGACGGTCGCCGAGCTGACGCTCTCCCCGGTCGGCCTCTCGGTCACCACGAAGATGGCCCCGGCCAAGTACGCCAGCCAGATGATGGGTGTCTGGTTCCTGGCCGTCACCGCCGGTGACTGCACCACGGGCCTGCTGTCCATCGCGGGTGTCGAGCTGAACGGCAACAGTGTGGTGGCCCTCCAGGCCGCACTCGCCGTCCTCGCCGGTGTCGCGATCTTCATGTACCGCGGCAAGGTCAAGGCGCTCATGGGCGACGTCCGCTGACACGGACCCCGCCCGCACGACCAGGGGCCCCGCACCGAATCGCGGTGCGGGGCCCCTGGTCGTAAGCGACGCGCGGCGTGTGCGGGGTGGCCGGGTGGCTGCCGGGGCTACGAGGGCACCGGGAGCTCCGCCCAGACGGTCTTGCCGGGCTGGTCCGGTGTACGCGACACGCCCCAGTCGAGGCAGAGCCGCTGCACGATGAACATGCCGTGCCCGCCGGGCCGCCCCGCGCGGTGCGGGGTGCGCGGCGCGGGCTGCCCGGCGCCGCCGTCGACGACCTCGACCCGGAGCGCCTTGGCCGAGAAGGCGATGCGGAGCTCCTCGGGACCGTCCGCGTGCAGGCAGGCGTTCGTGACGAGCTCGGAGACGACCAGCAGGACGTCCTCGGCGGCGGCCCGCCGGTCGGCGCCGGACGCGGGCAGCCAGCCCCAGTCGTGGAGCGCCTGCCTGGCGAAGTCGCGGGCCATGGGCACGATGCCCGTGGCCTCTCTCAGCGAGAGCGTGCGCCACTGCGCGTCAGCGGGCGCGGCAGGGGCCGGGCCCGTGCCGTCCGGCTCGCGGCCGAGGCCGCCCGGCGGATGCTGCCGGGTGGTGCTCATCAGCGCTTCACCTCACCGATTCACCGTGTTGCCATCGAACAGATACTGATCAAGTACAGCTTGTGCGGGTTTCATGCCCCCGACTGAATGTCTCCTGCCCGGCCGATTGGTGACGACACCCACTTCGCCTACGCCATGAGCGTGACGCGCGTGACGGCCGGGATGCCGGAAGCCGGGATTAAGCATGGGGAACGCCGAATCAGCTGCTCAGAGCGTCTTCGAGCGTGGCGTGGACGGCGAATACCGCCTCCGCCCCCGTGATCTCGAAGACCCGGGCCACCACGGGCTGCATCGCGGCCAGGTGGACGCCGCCGCCGGCGGCCTCCGCCTTCAGGCGCGCGCCGAGCAGCACGTTGAGCCCGGTGGAATCACAGAAGTCCAGCCCGGCGCAGTCGACCACCAGGCGCGTACGTCCTTGCTCGACCGCACTCTCCAGAGGCTCCCGCAGCAGATCGGCCGTGTGGTGATCGAGCTCACCCACCGGCGTCACGACTTCGCTGCGGCCCTCGGCCCGGACCTCGACCTGTAGCCGACCCCGGTTCGCACTGCCGACCGTCCCGCGGTCCATGCCCGTCCCTCTTCGCCGTCCGTCACTGCCCGCGCCCCTGTGCACGCGGCTTCATCGTGGCTGCCCCCGACGTGCGTGAAACATTACGCGTTTCCCTCGCCACACGGTAGTCGAAGAACTCAACAAACCGGACATATGGGCGTAATTGGCGCTTGTAACTCACCGCTGGGAGCGGGTAAGGGTAGGAGGGACATCCACCCCAAGGAGTTTCGACCGGCTTCGGAGGCGCCGCTACACCGCAGGAAGACGTATGGGCATCGGCAGCCATATGCCGAGAACGATGGAGGAGAACCATGTCACCCCGGCTCGACGTACCGCGTACCCACACCGCGACGTCGGCATGTCCTCAGGGACCGACCGATTCCTACTCCGCTGCCGCGAGCGCCGTACCCGGCCCGCGCGCCAGCACCCGCACCACCGGCACCACCACCGGCCTGAGCACCGACGATCTCCTTCCGGAGGACGCGTTCGAGGGCCTCGACGGACTTCCCGAGATCCCGCACCACGCCGAAGTCGGCGCGCTGGACGCGAGGGCCCTGTCGAAGACGCTCTTCGCGCGGCTCGAAGCCCTTGAGGAGGGCACCCACGAGCACGCGTACGTCCGCAACACCCTCGTCGAACTCAACCTGGCGCTCGTCCGGTTCGCCGCCTCGAGGTTCCGCACGCGCAGCGAACCCATGGAGGACATCGTCCAGGTCGGAACCATCGGCCTGATCAAGGCGATCGACCGCTTCGAACTCAGCCGGGGCGTGGAGTTCCCGACGTTCGCGATGCCCACCATCGTCGGCGAGATCAAGCGCTTCTTCCGTGACACCAGCTGGTCCGTGCGCGTCCCGCGCCGCCTCCAGGAGCTGCGGCTGGACCTGGCCAAGGCCGGCGACGAGCTGGCCCAGAAGCTGGACCGCGCGCCCACGGTCCTCGAACTCGCCGACCGTCTCGGACTCAGCAGGGACGAGGTCGTCGAGGGCATGGCCGCGAGCAACGCGTACACCGCGAGTTCGCTGGACGCCAAGCCCGACGACCACGGTGACGGCAACGAGGCCGCCCTCGCGGACCGCCTCGGTTACGAGGACAACGGCATCGAGGGCATCGAGTACGTCGAGTCCCTCAAGCCGCTCATCGCCTCGCTCCCCCTGCGTGACCGGACGATCCTCTCCATGCGGTTCGTCTCCAACATGACGCAGTCGGAGATCGGCGAGGAGCTCGGCATCTCGCAGATGCACGTGTCCAGGCTGCTGTCCCGGACCCTGGTCAAGCTCAGGAAGGGCCTGACCGTGGAGGAGTGATCCGGCGTCACCGGCACCGGCCGGTACGTTCGTTGCGGAAGGACCTGCCCGGGCCGTCGGGCGGGTCCTTCCGCGTTGCTGACGGAGTGGCACGACCGGGCCGCGTCACCGGGGGTCGCGGGGCCGGGCCCGGCCGGGCGCGCGCGGACGCCCCGGCAGGGACACCGGCCCCTCCCCCAGGAGGTCAGACCACCCGCTCCCCCCGCCGCCACACGGCGCGCACCAACGGGACCCCGGGCCGGTAGGCGAGGTGGACGTGGCTCGGCGCGTCGAGGATGACGAGGTCGGCGCGGGCGCCGGGGGTGACGCGGCCGACGTCGGTGCGACGGAGCGCGGCGGCGCCTCCGGCGGTGGCGGACCAGACCGCTTCGTCGGGGGTCATGCCCATGTCCCGGACGGCGAGCGCGACGCAGAACGGCATGGAGGAGGTGAAGGACGAGCCCGGGTTGCAGTCCGTCGACAGGGCGACGGTGGCACCAGCGCCGAGGATGCGGCGGGCGTCGGGCCACGCCGCGCGGGTGGAGAACTCCGCGCCGGGGAGCAGGGTGGCGACGGTGCCGCTCTGGCCGAGTGCCTCGAGGTCCGCGTCGTCGAGGTGGGTGCAGTGGTCGGCGGAGGCCGCGCCCAGCTCCACGGCGAGCCGGACGCCGGGGCCGTGACCGAGCTGGTTGGCGTGGACGCGGGGCTGAAGGCCCCTGGCCAGGCCCGCGGTGAGCACCGCACGCGCCTGGTCCTCGTCGAAGGCGCCCCGCTCGCAGAAGACGTCGATCCAGCGGGCGTGCGGGGCGCAGGCGTCCAGCATCGGCCCGGTGACGAGGTCCACGTAGCCGGCGGGGTCGTCGGCGTGGTCGGGGGACACGATGTGGGCCCCGAGGAAGGTGACCTCGTCGGTGTGGCGGGCGGCGACGCGCAGGGACCGCGCCTCGTCCTCGACGGTGAGGCCGTAGCCCGACTTGGTCTCGAAGGTGGTGGTGCCCTGCCGGAGTGCCTCCGCGAGGTAGCGCGCGACGTTGGCGGAGAGCTCGTCGTCCGAGGCGGCGCGGGTGGCGGCCACGGTCGTGCGGATGCCTCCGGCGGAATAGGGACGTCCGGACATGCGGGCGTTGAACTCGGCGGTGCGGTCGCCCGCGAACACCAGGTGGGAGTGGGAGTCGACGAAGCCCGGGATCACGGCACGTCCGCCCGCGTCGACGGCGTTGTCGGTGGCGGGTGCTCTGCTTGATTCACCGGTCCACACGACGCGGTCGCCGTCGATGACGACGGCCGCGTCCTGGACCAGGCCCAGGGGGGTCCCGTCTCCTAGGGAGGGGTCGTTGGTGACCAGGTTCGCGATGTGGGTGATGGCGGTCGTCGTCATCCGTGCACGGCTTTCGTCGGGGTTCTCCCGGCCGGACCGCCGGGGTCGTGGGCCGGGTGCGGGCCGGCGGGGCGCTCAGGCGTACAGGGCGGCGACGGCCGAGGCGAGTGCTCCGGGCACGTCCTCGACCCGCGTGTGCCTGCCGTCCTGGACGATGTGCCGGCCCGCCACCACGGTGTGCCGCACGTCGGCGGCCGTGGCGGCGAACACGGCTGCTTCGGCCGCCAGCCGGGGCACCGGCCCCGCTGTTCTGACGGAGTCCAGCGCGACGGTGGCCAGATCGGCGGGCGCGCCCGGTTCGAGCACGCCCGCGTCGGGCCGCCCGAGCGCGGCGTGCCCCGCGGCCGAAGCCGCCCTGAGCAGGGCTGCCGCCGTCCAGTGACCGCGTACATGGGTGCGCAGTCGTTCGTTGAGCTCCATCGCCCTGGCCTCCTCGAAGAGGTCGATCACGGCGTGGCTGTCGCTGCCCAGCGAGAGGGGGGAACCCGCGCCCTGGAGAGCGGTGGCGGGCCCGATGCCGTCGGCGAGGTCGCGTTCGGTAGTGGGGCACATGCAGGTGCCCGTGCGGGAGGAGCCGAGCAGCTCGATGTCCTCGGTGGTGAGGTGCGTGTTGTGGATCCCCGTGGTGTGCGGGCCGAGGACCCCGTGGTCGGCGAGGAGCCTGGCGGGAGTGCGCCCGTGGGCGGCGAGGCAGGCGTCGTTCTCCGCGGTCTGTTCGGAGAGGTGGACGTGCAGGGGGGCCGAACGCTCCTGTGCCCACTGCGCGACGGTGGACAGCTGACCCGCCGGGACCGCGCGCACGGAGTGGATCGCGGCGCCGATCACCACCAGGTCGCCGTCGCCCTTGAGGGCGGAGGCACGCCCGGCCCAGGCGTCGGCGGTGGTGTCGGAGAAGCGGAGCTGGTGCCGGCTCGGCTTCTCACCGAATCCGGCGGCGAGATAGGCGGTGTCGAGGAGGGTGATGCGGATGCCTGCCTCCGCCGCGGCGGCGATGAGCGCCTCACCCATGGCGTTGGGGTCGTCGTAGGGCGTGCCGCCGGGCGCGTGGTGCAGATAGTGGAACTCACCCACCGCGGTGATCCCGGCCAGCGCCATCTCGGCGTACGTGGCGCGGGCCAGGTCGTAGTAGGTGTCGGGAGAGAGGCGGGAGGCCGTCCGGTACATCAGCTCGCGCCAGGTCCAGAAGGTGCCGGAGCCCACCTGGACGGTGGAGCGCAGCGCGCGGTGGAATGCGTGCGAGTGGGTGTTGGCCAGCCCCGGCACGGTCAGCCCGTGCAGCGCGGTGGCACCGGGCGGCGGCGAGTCGATGCCCGTCCTGACACCGGCGATACGCCCGCCGGCCACGTCCAGGAGGACGCCCGGCTCGACGTGGGTGCCGAGCCAGGCGTGCGACAGCCAGTACGTCGCGGTGACCGGTGTGCCCGTCGGTTGCGTTGTCAGCTGCACGCGAGACCTTCCAGTACGTCGGCGAGTGCCCTCACCCCGGCCACGCAGTCGTCCTCGGCCGCGTGCTCGGCAGGTGAGTGCGAGATCCCGGTGGGATTCCGTACGAACAGCATGGCGGTCGGCACGGAAGCGGACAAAATACCCGCGTCGTGTCCCGCCCCCGTACCGAGCACGGGAACGGGGCGCTCCGCGCCGTCAGCACCGTGGCGGCCGCGCCCCTCCAGCACCCGGCGCATCTCGTCCCGCAGCGCGTGCTGGAAGTCCACCACCGGCGTGAACGACTCGCGTACGACGTCGAGTCCGATGCCGGCCCGCTCGGCGTGTTCCCGCGCGGCGCGCTCCACACCGTGCACGACGGCGTCGAGAGTCGCCTGGTCGGCGGCCCGCGAGTCGAGCCACGCCCGCACGAGTGAGGGGATCGCGTTGACCCCGTTCGGCTCGACGGAGATCTTGCCGAAGGTCGCGAGGCCTCCGGCGAGCTCCGCCTCGCGCCGGGCGGCGAGCACGGTCTCGGCGTACGTGAGCATCGGGTCCCGGCGGTCGGCGAGCCGGGTCGTGCCGGCGTGGTTGGCCTCGCCCCGGAAGTCGAACCGCCAGCGGCCGTGCGGCCAGATGGCCGAGGCGACCCCGACCGGGTCCCCGGTCAGGTCGAGGGCGCGCCCCTGCTCGACGTGGAGCTCGACGAACGCGCCGATGCGGGCCAGACGTCCGGGATCGGGCCCGATGACGCCGGGGTCGTACCCCGCCGCCTCCATGGCCTGCGGCAGTGTCACCCCGTCCCCGTCGCGCAGCCGGTACGCGTCCTCGGGGGTCAGCTGTCCGGCGGAGAGCCGGGAGCCGACACAGGCGAGGCCGAAGCGGGCCCCTTCCTCGTCGCCGAAGTTGACGATGGCGAAGGGCCTGGTGAACTCCGCTCCCCTGCGGCGGAGTTCGTCCAGGGCGGCGAAGGCGGACACCACACCGAGAGGGCCGTCGAACGCCCCGCCGTCGGGGACGGAGTCGAGATGGGACCCGGTGACCACGGCGTCACCGGCGAGCGGGTCGCCGTGCCAGGCCCACTGGTTGCCGTTCCGGTCGGTCTCGTGGACGAGCCCGCGGGCCTCGGCCTGTGCGCGGAACCACTCCCGGCAGTCCAGGTCGGCGCCGGTCCACGCGTACCGGCGGTACCCGCCGCTGCCGGGGTCGAGCCCGATCGGTGCGAGACCACGCCACATCGAGTCGGAAGG
>NZ_JBISCE010000044.1:0-293592 GCF_044385685.1 Streptomyces sp. ALB3
GGGGGGGGGGACCCCGCCGGGCAGCGCGGGCGGGCGGCGGCCCACGCGTACGGGGGGTACCCGCCGCTGCCGGGGTCGAGCCCGATCGGTGCGAGACCACGCCACATCGAGTCGAACGACTCGGGCTCGGGCAGCGGTCGGGACTCCGCCCCCGGTCCGTTCCGCTCGGCCGGCGCCGGGCGGCTCCCGCCCGCACGGCCGGCCGTCGTCCCGCTCATCGCCGGCCTGCCGCCCGCCGCCACGCCCGTCGGCCCCGGACCGCCGCTCGCCGCCGGGGTCACCGGGCCTCGTCCTCCGTCATCGGGACCCGCACACCCTTGTCGGAGGCGACGGACTCCGCGATGTCGTACCCCGCGTCGACGTGCCGGATGACGCCCATCCCGGGGTCGTTCGTGAGGACCCGCCGGATCTTCTCTCCCGCGAGTTCCGTGCCGTCGGCGACCGTGACCTGGCCCGCGTGGATCGAGCGCCCCATGCCCACACCGCCCCCGTGGTGCAGGGACACCCAGGACGCGCCCGAGGCCACGTTGACCATGGCGTTGAGCAGGGGCCAGTCCGCGATGGCGTCGGAGCCGTCGAGCATGGCCTCGGTCTCCCGGTAGGGAGAGGCGACCGACCCGCAGTCCAGGTGGTCGCGGCCGATGGCCAGAGGCGCGGCGAGCTCCCCGCTCGCCACCATGTCGTTGAACCGCTCGCCCGCGCGGTCGCGTTCGCCGTAGCCGAGCCAGCAGATCCGGGCCGGCAGTCCCTGGAAGTGGACCCGCTCACCGGCCATCCTGATCCAGCGGTGCAGCGACTCGTTCTCCGGGAAGAGGTCGAGCAGGGCCTTGTCCGTCTTGTGGATGTCCGATGCCTCACCCGACAGGGCGGCCCACCTGAAGGGGCCCTTGCCCTCGCAGAAGAGGGGCCGGATGTACGCGGGAACGAAGCCCGGGAAGTCGAACGCGCGCGCGTATCCGGCGAGCTGGGCCTCGCCCCGGATGGAGTTGCCGTAGTCGAAGACCTCGGCGCCCGCGTCCATGAAGCCCACCATCGCCTCGACGTGCGCGGCCATCGACTCGCGGGCGCGCCGGGTGAAGTCGGCCGGCTTCTCGGCCGCGTAGGAGGCCATGTCGTCGAAGTCGACGCCGACGGGCAGGTAGGCGAGCGGGTCGTGCGCACTGGTCTGGTCGGTGACGATGTCGACGGGGGCGCCCTCGGCGAGCATCCGGGGCAGCAGCTCCGCCGCGTTGCCCAGCAGGCCGATGGAGAGCGGGCGCCGCGCGTCCCGGGCCTCGACGGCCAGCTGGAGGGCGTGTTCGAGCGAGTCGGCCCGGACGTCCAGGAAGCGGTGCTCGATCCGGCGCTCGATGGCGCGCGGGTCGCAGTCGACGCAGAGGGCCACGCCGTCGTTCATGGTGACGGCCAGCGGCTGGGCGCCGCCCATGCCGCCGAGTCCGGCCGTCAGCGTGATGGTCCCCGCCAGCGTCCCGCCGAACCGCTTCGCGGCGACGGCGGCGAAGGTCTCGTAGGTGCCCTGGAGGATCCCCTGGGTCCCGATGTAGATCCAGGACCCGGCGGTCATCTGGCCGTACATGGTGAGCCCGAGTGCCTCCAGACGGCGGAACTCCTCCCAGTTGGCCCAGTCACCCACCAGGTTGGAGTTGGCGATCAGGACGCGCGGCGCCCATTCGTGGGTCTGCATCACGCCGACCGGCCGCCCGGACTGGACGAGCATCGTCTCGTCCTGCCTGAGCGTCCGCAGGGTACGGACCATGGCGTCGAAGGAGCGCCAGTCGCGGGCCGCCTTGCCCGTGCCGCCGTAGACGACGAGCTTGTCCGGGTGTTCGGCGACCTCGGGGTCGAGGTTGTTCTGCAGCATGCGGAGGGCGGCTTCCTGCTGCCATCCCAGGGCGCTCAGTTCCGTACCGCGCGGTGCCCGTACGGGGCGGGGTCCTGACATGGGGCTGCCTCCTCGCGAATGTGACTCTCCTATTCACATCCTGTCTGGCTGAATACTCCTAGTCAACAGGTGAGGTACGCGCCCGTCGGGGCAGGCCTGTTGTCACCACACTCCCGGGGAGGCCCCGTGTCCGCATCGCAGCCAACGACCCCGGCCGGTGAGCCCGCGCTCAAGCGGGCCATCGGCCCCAAACTCCTCATCCTGTTCGTCATCGGCGACATCCTCGGCACCGGCATCTACGCCACGACCGGCAAGGTCGCGGGCAAGGTCGGCGGGGCCCTGTGGCTGCCGTTCCTGATCGGCTTCGTGGTGGCGATCCTGACGGCGGCCTCGTACGCGGAGCTCGTCGGCAAGTACCCCAGGGCGGCCGGCGCCGCTCTCTACACCCAGAAGGCGTTCAAGGTCCCGTTCCTGACCTTCATCGTCGCCTTCATGGTCATGTGCTCGGGACTGTCCTCCGCCAGCGCCGCGGCCCGCGCCTTCAGCGGCGACTACCTCGGGGAGTTCACCGACGCCCTGCCGCCCACGCTCATCGCGATCCTCTTCATCCTCGCCCTCGCGGCGATCAACCTGCGGGGCGTCTCCGAGTCGGTGAAGGCCAACGTCGTCCTGACGCTCGTCGAGCTCAGCGGCCTCCTGGTGATCCTCTCGATCGGCGCCTACGCCGTGCTGACGGACGGCGGCGAGCCCTCCCGGCTCACCGACCTGGAGACCGGCGGCACCGCGTACGCGCTGATCACCGGCGTCCTGGGCGCGACCGCACTCGGCTTCTTCGCCTTCGTCGGCTTCGAGGACTCGGTGAACATGGCCGAGGAGACCCACAACCCGGCCCGGACGTTCCCGCGCGCCATCTTCATCGGCGTCGCGGTGACGGGCACCATCTACGTCCTGGTCGCCCTGATCTCGTCCCTGCTGGTCGACTCCCGCACCCTGGAGGGGTCCAGCGGTCCGCTGCTGGAGGTGGTGAAGGCGGGCGGCCTCGACTTCCCGCCGAAGCTCTTCGCGCTGATCGCCCTCTTCGCGGTCACCAACTCCGCGCTGATCAACATCATGATGGCCTCGCGCCTCTGCTACGGCATGGCCAACGAACGCATCCTGCCCCCCGCGATGGGCCGCGTCCTCGCCCGGCGCCGCACTCCGTGGGTCGGCATCGTCTTCGTGACCGTGCTCGCCGTCGGCCTCGTCTCCACGGGCGAGATCGAGGGGCTCGGCGACACCACCTCGTTCCTCCTCCTCTGCGTCTTCGCCGTCGTCAACATCGCCGTGCTGGTGCTGCGCAAGGACCGCGTGGACCACCACCACTTCCGCACGCCGACGGTCCTGCCCGTACTGGGGGCGATCACCTCGCTGATCCTCGCCTCCCCGATGGCCGACCGCGCCGGGGACGTCTACGTCCGGGCCGGGATCCTCCTGCTGATCGGGATCGGTCTCTGGGCGGTCAACAAGGCGGTGATGTCGTCCCGCGAGAAGGCCTGACGCGAGGCGGGCGGACCGGATCCGCCGCGGGAGGACAGCCGGCCGGGCCCGTTCCGGCCGGCTGTCGCGCGTCGGCCTGCCGCCCCCTACCGGGCCCGCCGCATGTACCTGTGGAAAATGCCAGAACTCCCACCAGGCGCACACACGTTGCGTAGCCTCTCCATTACACCCGCACACCACGTCGGGAGGGGGAGTTCGCGGTGCCCGGAATCGACGAATGTCTGATCGAGGTCATGAGGCTGCCCGGTGCCAGGGGTGCCTCGGTGGTCGACTGGACGAGCGGTCTCGCGCTCGGCACCATCGGCGAGTCACCCAACGGCGACCACGAGGCCACGGCGGCCGAGACGGCCGAGGTGGCGAGGATGGCAGCCGAACAGCCGGTCTTCGCCCAGGCGCACGCGCCCGGCGGCTCTCCGGAGGCGTCGGCCCCCGCCGTCGAGGACGTCATCGTCACCACCGCCCCCGGCTACCACATACTCCGGTTCGTCGAGACGGCCTTCGACAGCAGCGTCTTCCTCCACCTCTGGCTGGACCGCGCGGAGGGCAACCTCGCCCTGGCCCGCATGAGGCTCGGCGAGATAGCGGAGCGGCTGGTCCTCGCATGAGCCCCTCCGTAGCCGCCCGGCCGGACTCACCCGAACAGACCACCCCCTCGCCCATGCTGCAGCGGCTCGCGGCGGAGCGCGCGACCGGCGCCCTGATGCGCGACCGCGGCACCCTGTATCTCGCCGACGGCCAGGTCGTCCACGCGGAGAGCCCCGCGACCCCCGGTATCGACGTCCTGCTCACCACGGGCGGGGCCCTGCGCTCCGAAGGCTGGTGGGAAGCGGTCGCCCAGGCGGGCGCCGGGCAGCGGGTCGGACGGTATCTGGTGGACAGCGGCCGGGTCCCCGGCGGTGCGCTGGAGCTCTGCCACCTGGGGGCGCTGTACGACGCGGCGTTCTTCGCCCTGGCCCCCACCCACACACCCGCCCGGTTCCGCTACGGGATCTCCCACTGGATCGGCCCCGTACGCCCCGTGCCCGTGCACGCCGTGCAGCGCGAGACGCTGCGGCGCCGGGAACTCCTGGACCGGATCTGGCCGGACGCGCTCACCGACAGCGCGCCGCTCTCCCCCACGTCCCACCCGGTCGACGCCCCGGTCCCCCCACGCCAGCGCCGCGTCCTGGCCCTGGTGAACGGCGAGCGCACGGCCACCGACATCGCCCGGGAACTCGGGCGCTCGGCGTTCCACACCCTGGTCGACCTGCGCCGGCTGGCGGCCGCCGGACTGGTCGAAGCGGTGCGCCCGGCCACGGCCGGGTCGGCTCCGGTGTCCGGACAGAGCCGCATCACGCTCCCCGAGGTCACGGCCGACCCCGACGTCGCCCTGCTGCGCCGGCTCAGAGACGCATTGGAGGCCCTGTGATACGCGCGCTCAGACAGCGTGCCGGGAGGAGACAGCTGATGGTGCCCGAGGCAGAGACGCAGGACGTTCTCGACGAGCTCCAGCGCTTACGCGCCCGGGTGCCGCTCCTGACCGGCGCACTGGCGGCCAGCACCGACGGCCTGGTCGTCGCCCACGACACCCCGGGCGTCGAGGCCGAGGGCGTGGCCGCGCTGACCGCCGCCGCGCTCGGCGTCTCGATCCGCATGACCGACGCCACCGGACGCGGTGGCTTCCGCGAGCTCCTGATCCGCGGCGGGAGCGGCTACATCGCCACGTACGCGGCGGGCTCCTCCGCCGTCCTCACCCTGCTGGCCGAGGACCGCATCAACGTGGGCCGCCTCCATCTCGAGGGCCGCCGCGCCGGTGCGCGCATCGGCGAGCTGGTCGACTCCGCGCAGGACCGCGCCGACCGCGCCGCGCCCCCTCCCCGCCCGCAGCAGTCCAGGGCGCTGCCCCGCCGCCCCACCCCTCCGGATCCCACGTGACACCCGCACCAGCCGACAACGCACCAGCCAGTAACGGACCGGCCACCGGGCCGGCCAGGGAAAGGAAACGAGCACTATGGCCAACACCGAAGCATCACTGAAGGACGCGATGGCGTCGATCGAGGGGGCCGTCGGTGTCGCACTCGTCGACTACACCAGTGGCATGGCCCTGGGCACCCTCGGCGGTGGCAAGGACTTCAACCTCGACGTCGCGGCTGCGGGCAACACGGACGTCGTCCGGGCGAAGCTGCGGACCATGGAGCACCTGGGCATCAAGGACGAGATCGAGGACATCCTGATCACCCTCGGCACCCAGTACCACCTGATCCGCCTGCTCAAGACCCGTGGCAGCAACGGCCTGTTCCTCTACCTCGTGCTGGACGGTGCCAGGGCCAACCTCGCGATGGCCCGCCACCAGCTCCGGAAGATCGAGGCGGAGCTGGAGGTCTGACCCGGCCTTCTCACCGGCGGCGACGCCGCGCCCCGCCGGGCGCGGCGTCCCCCGCCACGGGCCCGGTCGTCCGGTAGCCCTTCACCCGCCTGCCCGCGGGCCGGCCACGCTCCACCCAGTCGGTCCGCACCCAGTACAGGACGTCCTCCCGCCGCTCCCGCCGCCCCAGCCGTACGGCCTTCAGCCACAGCCCGGCCCCCGCACCGGCCAGCACGAGCCCGCCGGCACCCGGCAGCACGTACGCGACGGCGACCGCCCCGAGGAACGCGCCGGCCAGCCACCAGCGGTGACCGCGCCGCCAGTTCCGTACGGTCACCGCCCGGTCCTGCAGGAAGTCGCCGCGTCCGGCCCGTGTGGCGCCCTTCGCGAGCTCCGCGTACCGCCCCGCCCCGGTGAACGCCACGGCGACGAGTGTCACCAGGAACAGCGCGGCCCCCGCCAGCAGCCCGGTCCGCCGGCCGGTGAGGCCCGGGACGAACGCCCCGACGGCTGCCGCCAGCAGCCCCGGCCACCACAACGGCGCGGCCCCCGCCCGTACGATCACGGCCACCCTCGCCAGCGACTGCGCTCCGCGCACCACGTCCGTACCCCTCTCCCACGGTTGCCTGTGGACCTTCTGGGCGCGGAGATTAACGGGCACAGATGAGCGGCGTCTGAGAACCGGCGGAAGCGGGCCGTCCGGACCGCCGGCCGCCCCGGGCCCCGGCTACTCGACGAACAGACCCCGGGCGGCAGCCCTCGCGTCGAACTCCTCGAGCCGCGCCTGCGCCTCGGGCAGCCCGTCGCACATGGCCTCCAGCAGTGCCCGCCCCAGCAGCATCGGCGCGCAGGCGGTGTCGAAGGCCAGCCCGGTCCCCACGGCGGCCGGGATCAGCAGATCGCTGTGGGCCGCCACCGGGGCGAACGCCGAGTCGGCGACGGTCACGACGGTCAGCCCGCGCTCCCGCGCGTACGCCAGCGCGTCCACGGCCTCGCGGGGGTGCCGGGGCAGCGCGAAGCACATCAGCGCGCTCGCCCCGGCCCGCCGGGCGGCGTCGATGCGGTCGTGCAGCATGCTGCCGCCCTCGTCGAGCACCCGCACGTCCGGGTGCACCTTGGCGGCGAAGTACCCGAACCCCCGGGCCTGCGAGGAGGCGGCCCGCAGGCCGAGTACGAGCAGTGGCCTGGATTCCGCGAGCAGCCGCCCCGCCCGCTCCACCGGGGCCGGATCGGCGAGCAGTTCGGAGAGCTGCCGCAGATTCTCGATCTCCGCCCGGACCGCCTGCTGGTACTCGTTGAAGGTCTCCTCACCGCCACGGCCGTCGGCCGCCGCCTCCGGCGTGACCTCCCTCAGGTGCCTGCGCAACGCCGGGTACCCGTCGAACCCCAGCGCCACGGCGAAGCGTGTGACGGACGGCTGGCTGACACCGGCCAGCTCCGCCAGCTCCACACTCGACAGGAAGGGAGCGTCGGCGGCCCGCCGCACCATGGAGTGCGCGATCCGCCGCTGGGTGGGCGTGAGCCGCTGCCCCTCGAAGAGCCGCTGCAACCGCGCAGCCGGGCTGCTCCCGCTCATGCTGTCCCCTCCACAGTTCCACCGCACCGGTCCGGTGCCGAAAAATCCATTCAGCCAGCAAGCGGTCTGCATGTCCATATACAGCCCCGGCCCGGGTCCCGGCCGGCCGCTCGCATTGCGGGACCGCCCTCCGCTGCCGACCCTGGGGTCATGATCCCAGCCAATACGAGAGGGCCGGGCGGCGTCATCGTCCGCTACGGCGCCGGCGATGCCACGCACGTGCTGAGTGTCTACGCAGACCTGCGCTGCCCCTACTGCAAGCGCATGGAGCTCGGGCTCGGCGCCGTGATGGAGCGGGCCGCGGACGAGGGCCGCTTCGCGGTGGACCACCACTTCGGCACGTTCATCGACGACGCCGCCGGCGGCAGCGGCTCCCTGGAGGCACTGGCCGCGCTGGGAGCCGCCGCCGACGAGGGGCAGAAGCCGTTCATGCACTACCTGCGGGCGCTGTACGCCGATCAGCCCAGCGAGGACGTCGACGCCTTCGCGGACCGGGACACCCTGCTGCGGCTGGCCGGCGAGGTCGAGGCACTGCACGGCGACGCCTTCCGGCAGAAGGTCGTGGAGCGCACGTACCTGCCCTGGGCGGCACAGGTGTCGGCGGCCTTCGGCGCGAGCGGCGTCCGGTCCACCCCGACGGTCCTGATCGACCGCACCCCGGTACCCGTCATCAACGCCCTGGGGTACGCGGTCACCCCGGAGGCCTTCCTCGCCGAGGTGACTCCCCCGTGAACGCCCGGCGCGTCCGGTCAGCGGGTGCGGTGAGGGCCGCGGCCGGCGCCGGAACGGGGCGCGTCCCGCAGACGGCGCGTGCCCTCGCGGCCGTGCGCGCCCTCGGCGCCGCGTGCCGTCAGGGCTTGCGCGCGACACCGCCGAACATGGCCACCTCCTCGGGCAGGCCGTCGCCGCCCGGCTCCGGGCGCCAACGGCTGCACGACACCACCCCGGGGTCGAGGAGCTCCAGCCCGTCGAAGAACCGGGTGACGTCGCGAGGTGTCCGCTGTGTCAGCTTCGGCGTGCCGTTCTCGTTCCAGAACTCCACGGCCGCGTCGACGTCGGGCATCGAGGGATCGGTGACCGTGTGGGAGAGGACGAGGTGGCTCCCGGCCGGCAGGGCGTCCATGAGCCGGCGGACCAGCCCGTACGCCTCGGCGTCGTCCTCGATGAAGATGACCACGCCCAGCAGGACGAGCCCGACCGGCCGGCTGAGGTCGAGCGTCTTCGCCGCGTGCTCCAGGATGACGTCGGCGTTGCGCAGGTCCTCGTCGAGGTAGTCGGTCCTGCCTTCGGGCGTGCTGGTGAGCAGAGCGCGCGCGTGGGCGAGTACCAGCGGGTCGTTGTCGACGTAGACGATGCGGGACTCCGGCGCCAGACGCTGAGCCACCTCGTGGGTGTTGTCGGCCGTCGGCAGGCCGGTGCCTATGTCGAGGAACTGCCGGATCCCGCGGTCGGCGACCAGATGGCCGACCGCCCGCCCGAGGAACAACCGGTCCTCCCGGGCGTAGTCGCCGATGCCCGGGTGCAGTGTGCGGATGTGGTCACCGGCGGCCTGGTCGACGGGGTAGTTGTCCTTGCCGCCCAGCCAGTAGTTCCAGATCCGGGCGGTGTGAGGCTGCGACGTGTTGATCCGGTCGGCCTGGTCGGGCACGGGTCCTCCTGGAGACATCGGGTCCGGGGACGTCGCAGCGGAAGCCACCGGGTCCGACGTCCGGTCAACAGGCAGCCTATCCAGGCCCGTTGCACGGCCCGGGGCGGCCCGGGGCCACCTGCCGTCCCGTGCCCGGGGGGTCAGAACACGACACGCGCCGCCATCAGCGCGGCCCGCGCCCCGGGATCGCCCTCCAGCTCCGGACGGGCGCGCGGCGGCCGTCCGGACAGGTGCCGGGCGAAGTCGACGGCGTCCGCGTGGAGAGTGGCGGCCGGCGTGCCGATGCCCAGCAGACGGCGTCCCCCCGCGGGACCGTGGAGGTCGACCTCCACAGCGGGGCCCGTCCAGGAAAGGGCCAGGTCGAGCACGACCTGGTCCACGATCTCCCGGTCGTGCCCGTCGAGGACCAGCTCGGCCCCGGTGGCGTCACTGAGGTCCACCCGGTGCATCCAGGTGTCGCGGGCGACGATGACGTTGCCGAGGTAGTCCATCGAGTCGTCCGGCAGCGCCTTCGCTTCCGGGTAGAGCCAGCTGGGCCGGATCCTGCGGCGGAGGGCAGCCGGTGTGCGCCGCACGGCGACGAGGCCCTGGGGGGCGAAGTGCGCCAGGGCACCGATCAGTTCGCGTCCCGGGACGGCCTGCCTGTCCTCGATCTGGACCTGGTTGTGCCCGTCCAGCCGGCCGAGGTGCGGATGGGTCCGCGCGGCCTGCCGGATCCGGCGCACGGCGACCCAGGGGCGGGGCAGCTCCTCGTACTGGCCGACGGTGTGGGCCAGCATGTCCCGGACCGTCCAGCCGGTGCAGACGGTCGGGCGCGGCCAGTCCGCGTCGGGCAGTTCACGGAAGGTGGAGAGCGTCGCCCGCAGCTCGGCCTCGTTGACCAGGCGGGCCCTGGTCCCGGACGTGCGGGGAATGGCCCGGGCGGACGATGTCGTGGTGGCCATGGGCGCGCCTCCCGTCTCCCGGCATCAACGCTACGCCGGCGGGTGCGGTGCCGCCCTCCGCTGCGGGGCGGCGAAACAGGGGGGCTAACCCCAATGACCGGGGTGCCCGCGCGTTCGTACCGTGACACCCATGGAAGCCCGTGACCCTGAGCTCAGGCGAGAGCTCGACGCCACCCTGAAGGCCCGCAGCGAGCTGGGGCCCGAGTACGAGTCCGCGCTCATCGACTCCTTCCTGGAGAAGGTCGAGCAGCGGCTCGCCGGCACGCACGACCAGCGGACGCGGCGGCAGCTCGCCGAACAGCAGATGGCCGCCGTCCGGGGCGGGCAGCCCGCCAGGCCGGCCGGCACCTTCGGGGAGCGGTTCGGCTTCGGGGTCGTCTCGCTGGTGCTGGCCGTCCCCCTGTCCGCGATCGGTGTCGCGAACGCCGGGATCGAGGGACTCGTCGTGGCCTGGCTGGGGATCTTCGGCGTGAACGCGGTCCACGCCGCACGCGCGTGGCCGTGGGACCGGAGGAAGCACCGGGCCCGGTCCGACTGGGACGGCTGAGCGGGCCGGCAAGGCCGAGGAGGCCGGACGGCCGGGACGGGGGCGGCCGGGCCGCCCCTCACGTCCGCACGCATGATCGCGGGGACCGCCGCACCCCCGGTTGCCCAGGGGGCGGGACGACGGCGGTCCCCGCGAGGGACGCGGCCCCGGGTCAGGGCCGGGGGTCGCGTCCTGGCGACGGTGGAGGTCCGGGAGCCGCTCCGTAGTCCGTGTCGCCGTTTGCGGGGCCGGCGGGTTCCCCCGCCGACACCCCTTACTGTGCCGGAGCCGTGTTAAGCCGGTGCTGCGCCGACGTGTCGCGCTCGTACCGTTCGGGCGAAACCCGGGAACCGGCGCTACTGCTTGGGGGCCGCGCCCTTCGCCAGGAAGGCCAGCAGGTCCTGCCTGCTCACGACGCCCGTCGGCTTGCCCTCGACGAGGACGATCGCCGCGTCGGCGCCGCCCGAACCGCTGAGCACGGCCATCAGGTCCTCGACCGGCTCGCCGGAACCGACGTGCGGCAGCGGGGCCGACATGTGCTTCTCCAGCGGGTCGGACAGCGAGGCCCGCTGGGTGAACAGCGCGTCGAGGAGTTGACGCTCCACGACCGAGCCGATGACCTCGGCGGCCATCACGTCCGGGTGTCCCGCGCCCGGCTTCACGATCGGCATCTGGGAGACGCCGTACTCCCGCAGGACGTCGATGGCCTCGCCGACGGTCTCCTCCGGGTGCATGTGGACGAGCGAGGGGAGCGGCCCCTCCTTGAAGTCGAGCACCTCGCCGACACGGGCGGAGGGGCCGGCGTCCTCGAGGAAGCCGTAGTCGGCCATCCACTCGTCGTTGAAGATCTTGCTCATGTAGCCGCGTCCGCTGTCAGGGAGCAGGACGACCACCACGTCGTCGGGACCGAGGCGCTCGGCGACCCTCAGGGCCGCGACGACCGCCATCCCGCACGAGCCGCCGACGAGCAGACCCTCCTCCTTGGCGAGGCGGCGGGTCATCTGGAAGGAGTCCTTGTCCGAGACCGCGACGATCTCGTCCGTGACCGCAGGGTCGTAGGCACTCGGCCAGAAGTCCTCACCGACCCCCTCGACGAGGTAGGGGCGACCGGAGCCGCCCGAGTAGACGGACCCCTCCGGGTCCGCGCCGACGACCTGCACGCGGTTCTCGCTGATCTCCTTGAGATAGCGGCCCGTGCCGGTGATCGTGCCGCCGGTCCCGACGCCCGTGACGAAGTGGGTGATCCTCCCCTCCGTCTGCTCCCAGAGCTCGGGACCCGTGGTCTCGTAGTGCGAGCGCGGGTTGTTGGGGTTGGAGTACTGGTCGGGCTTCCAGGCCCCCGGCGTCTCGCGGACCAGCCGGTCGGAGACGTTGTAGTACGAGTCCGGGTGTCCGGGGTCCACGGCCGTCGGGCAGACGACGACCTCCGCGCCGTACGCGCGCAGTACGTTGATCTTGTCCGTGGACACCTTGTCCGGGCAGACGAAGATGCACTTGTAGCCCTTCTGCTGGGCGACGATGGCCAGGCCGACGCCCGTGTTGCCGCTGGTCGGCTCCACGATCGTGCCGCCCGGCCGGAGCTCTCCGCTCTGTTCTGCCGCCTCGATCATGCGCAGCGCGATGCGGTCCTTCACCGACCCGCCGGGGTTGAAGTACTCGACCTTGGCCAGGACCGTCGCCTGAATGCCTGCCGACACATTGCGCAGCCTGACCAGCGGGGTGTTGCCGACAAGACTGATCATCGAATCGTGGAATTGCACCGTGTACTCCGGGGTCTCCGAGATGGTCAGGCAAGAGTATGCGTACGGGCAGGAGATTGGACGAAGCGATTGAGCTACGCCCCCGACGGGGCAGGTAGTGCTGTGTACGGCTGTGCGGCACGGAGGAGGTGGACCGGACTGTGTCGAGAGCGAGGGTGGCGCGGCGGATCGCGGCGGGTGCGGCCTACGGGGGCGGCAGCGTCGGGCTGATCGGTGCGGCGACGGTGGGCCTGGTGCTGGCCGAGGTGCAGCTGGCGAAGCGGCGGGTGGGCGGGGGCAGCGCACCGGTCCCGCCGAGCGCGGACGGGCGGTACGGAGTGGCGTTCGCCGGCCCCTCCGACCCGTTGCGCTTCGTCCTGCTCGGCGACTCGACGGCGGCGGGCCAGGGCGTGCGCAGGGCCGGACAGACCCCGGGTGCGCTGCTGGCGTCAGGACTGGCGGCGGTGGCCGAACGGCCGGTCGACCTGCGGAACGTGGCCCTGCCGGGTGCGCGGTCGGACGATCTCGACCGCCAGGTGTCCCTGGTGCTGGCCGATCCCGCGGGGGTGCCGGACGTCTGCGTCATCATGATCGGCGCGAACGACGTGACCCACCGGATGCCGGCGACCCAGTCGGTGCGCTGTCTGAGCACGGCCGTGCGGAGGCTGCGCACGGCCGGCGCCGAGGTGGTCGTGGGCACCTGCCCGGACCTGGGCACGATCGAGCCGGTCTACCAGCCGCTGCGGTGGCTGGCCCGGCGGGTGAGCCGGCAGCTCGCGGCCGCCCAGACCATCGGCGCGGTGGAACAGGGAGGGCGGACGGTCTCGCTGGGCGACCTGCTCGGTCCGGAGTTCGAGGCGAACCCCCGGGAGCTCTTCGGCCCCGACAGCTACCACCCGTCGGCCGAGGGGTACGCGACCGCCTCGATGGCGATGCTGCCGACCCTGTGCGCCGCACTCGGCCTGTGGCCGGAGTCCGACCGGCTGGACGGCTCGCGCCGCGAGGGCATGCTGCCGGTGGCCAAGGCGGCCTCCCGCGCCGCGCGGGAGGCGGGCACCGAGGTGACGGCGGCACGCGCTCCGTGGGCCCTGCTCAAGCACCGCAGGCGCCGGCGGCTGCCCGCCCACACGGAACCGGTGCCGCACGAGGACCGGGAGTGGGGCTCGGGCGGCAGCCATCTGCCCGGACACGGGCCGGGGGCGACGTGGCGGCGGGCCTGAACCCGCCGTCCTCCGCCGGGCCGGTACCGGGAACCGCGCGGGGGAACATTGCGGGCGACTGAGCGGTTGCTTAGAAAAGAGGTCCGCATCACATCGCCTGTCGGGTGACCTCAGCTGTACGTCCGGGTAACTTCCAAGGCAGCCCAGCCTTCCTGCCTTCCAGCCCTCATGGAGCCGCGTGATGCCCGAAGCCGTGATCGTCTCTGCTGCCCGTTCACCCATCGGCCGGGCCTTCAAGGGGTCCCTCAAGGATCTGCGCGCGGACGACCTGACCGCGACCATCATCCAGACGGCGCTGGCCAAGGTCCCCGAGCTGGACCCGAAGGACATCGACGACCTGATGCTCGGCTGCGGCCTCCCCGGCGGCGAGCAGGGCAACAACCTGGGCCGCATCATCGCCGTGCAGATGGGGATGGACCACCTCCCCGGCTGCACGGTCACCCGCTACTGCTCGTCCTCGCTCCAGACCAGCCGCATGGCGCTGCACGCCATCAAGGCCGGTGAGGGCGACGTCTTCATCTCCGCCGGTGTCGAGATGGTGTCCCGCTTCGCGAAGGGCAACTCCGACAGCCTGCCGGACACGCGCAACCCGTTCTTCGCCGACGCCGAGGCCCGCACCGCCGCCCGGGCGGAGCAGGAGGGCACGAGCTGGACCGACCCGCGCGAGGAGGGGCTCGTCCCCGACGCGTACATCGCGATGGGGCAGACCGCCGAGAACCTGGCCCGGATCAAGGGCGTCACCCGTCAGGACATGGACGAGTTCGGCGTGCGGTCGCAGAACCTCGCCGAGGAAGCCATCAAGAACGGCTTCTGGGAGCGTGAGATCACGCCCGTGACCACGCCGGACGGCACGGTCGTCGCCAAGGACGACGGCCCCCGCGCGGGCGTCACCCTGGAGGGTGTGCAGGGCCTGAAGCCGGTGTTCCGTCCCGACGGGCTCGTCACCGCGGCCAACTGCTGCCCGCTCAACGACGGTGCCGCCGCCCTCGTGATCATGTCCGACACCAAGGCGCGCGAGCTGGGCCTGACCCCGCTGGCCCGCATCGTCTCGACCGGTGTCTCCGGCCTGTCCCCCGAGATCATGGGCTACGGACCGGTCGAAGCCAGCAAGCAGGCGCTGAAGCGCGCCGGGCTGACCGTCGACGACATCGACCTGGCGGAGATCAACGAGGCGTTCGCCGCGCAGGTCATCCCGTCCTACCGCGACCTCGGCCTGCCGTTGGACAAGGTCAACGTCAACGGTGGCGCGATCGCCGTCGGCCACCCCTTCGGCATGACCGGCGCCCGCATCACCGGCACGCTGATCAACAGCCTGCAGTTCCACGACAAGCAGTTCGGCCTGGAGACGATGTGCGTGGGCGGTGGCCAGGGCATGGCCATGGTCATCGAGCGGCTGAGCTGATCCGAGGCGCGGGGCGGGGCGTGCGCCGCCCTCCCGCATGAGGGCCGTTTCGAACCGGCCGAGCCCCGACCGTGACCGAATCTCCCCCAGGATGTGATCTGCGTCCCGGGGGAGAGTCGTTCCCGCAGGTCACACCAGCCACAGGGCTCAACACCGGGCACAAAGACCTGTCCAATTCGTGACGTAATGCACTGACAGCAGGCACCGGTACAGGACAAGCTGATGTAGGAAGTCGGGGGTGTCGATTGAAACCGGGAGTATGTCAGTGAGCGCCATGCCGTTTGCCCTGTTGCTGACCACCGCCGCTGCCACGGCCGTCGGCGCCGCCGCTCTGCACGCCGCACACGGGCTGCGCAAGCAGGTCACGGCCCTGCGCGCCGAGCTGGCGGAGGGGCGGAGTCTCCACGCGTCCATGCCCGAGCAACGGAACCGGAGCACCGGCACGCCCGCCGAGGAGATACGCGCCGCCGTCGCCGACGCACTCGCCGAGGAGCGGGAGCGCGAGCTCGCGGAGGCGCGCGCCTTCTGGGCGGCCCAGGAGGCACGCGACGCCGCCGACGCCCCGTCCCTGCTGGGCGGACTCGGCGACGACGCCCCGTTCTTCATGCCCCGGCAGAGCGACTTCGCGGGCCTGGAGGCGATGGACCTCGAAGCGGGTGAAGCCCTGGACGAGCTGACGGAACTCACGGACATGCCCGAGCTCGCGGAGTTCCCCGAGGACTCCCCCGAGCTGGCCGCGGCCCGCCGCCGCCACCCCTCGCACCCCGACTTCGTCCCCGTGCAGACACCCGTGGTCACCGACCATGAGCGTACCGTCAACCGGCTGGAGCGGCTCGCCGACACCGGTACGGAGCTCACCGACGTGCGCCCCGGCCCCCTCGGGACGCTCGACGTCTACGTCTTCGCCGACGGCACCACGCTGTGCATGACCCCGGGCCACCGGGAGACCGCCGAACGGCTCGCCGCCTCGCTGCGCTCCGGTGAGCAGCCGGTGCTGCTGGGCGGTTCCGGGGTGTCGGGCGCCTACGCCCTGACGTTCTCGTGCGGCGAGGAGAACGTCTACATCCTCGCCGACCGCGTCATCGCCTCGTTCTAGCGTGGCCCGGGCGCGAAGGCCCTCACCGCCGCCTCCTCGACACACCGCACGGCCTCGTCCAGCTCCTGGGACGAGGCCGTTTCCAGTGCCACGGCGAGGTCCCGCCCCGCGACCGCGACCTGGTCGCCGACCGCGAATATCCCGACGTCCGGCATGGTCCTCGGTTCCCGGTCAGGCGCTTCGGCGCGCTGGGCCCGGGCGGACAGCTCCCTGGCCGTCTCCAGGGCCTCGGCGGCCGCACCACGCTGCAGCCGGCTCTGCGGAGTGCTCCGCAGGCGGTCGGCGAATCGGTCCACGGCGGTGATCAGGGGTGTCGTATCCAGCACGCCGTGACCCTACGCGCCCCTCCCGGATGGTTGCCAACGCGCCGGCACTCGGGCACGGTGTCGGGAAGGACCAGCAACGCGTACCGCGTCGGAGGCGCCGATGTCTCAAGTCTTCTCCGAAGAAACCCATCGCAACCTGCTCTCCCGGATCCCCCGCCGCACCGGCCGCGACATCGCGGAGTGGCTGCGCACGGTCGACGAAGGCCCTTCCCTCTTCCGCTTCGAGGAGAAGGTCAGCTGGCTGCGGAGCGAGCACGACCTCACCTACGGCCACGCCAAGGCGATCATCCACGAGTACGACCTGAGACGGGCCGCACGCAAACTCCTGTGACACCCGCGCTCCCCGCGACGACGGAACGGCCCGCAGGCGATGCCTGCGGGCCGTTCCGTCGTCGCGCTTACGGGGTCAGTCGTTCCCGTTGAGGATGGAGAGCAGACGCAGCATCTCCAGGTAGATCCACACCAGGGTCAGGGTGAGGCCGAAGGCCGCCAGCCAGGACTCCTCGCGCGGTGCGCCGAAGTTGATGCCGTCCTCGACCTGCTTGAAGTCCAGGGCCAGGAAGCAGGCACCGAGGATGATGCCGATGACTCCGAAGAGGATGCCCAGACCGCCGCTGCGGAAGCCGAGGCCGTCACCGCCGCCGAACACGCTGAACAGCAGGTTGACCATCATCAGGAGCACGAAGCCCACGGCCGCGGCCATCACGAAGCCGTAGAAACGGCGGGTGACGCGGATCCAACGCATCTTGTACGCGATGAGGACACCGGCGAAGACACACATGGTGCCCATCACCGCCTGCATCACCGTGCCGGGGCTGATGTAGGTGCTGACCGTGCTGGAGATCACCCCGAGGAAGACACCCTCGAAGGCCGCGTAGGCGAGGATCAGCGCGGGCGAGGCCTTGCGCTTGAAGGACTGGATGATCGCGAAGACGAACGCCACCAGGGCCGCGCCGATGGCGATGCCGTAGGACTTGCCGAGGTTGGCCTCGTCGACGGGCAGCAGGGCCCAGGAGAGCGCGGCGGTGAGCACCACCGTGCCCAGCGTCATCGCCGTGCGCGTGACGACGTCGTCGATCGTCATCGCGCCCGAGCGCGCCGGCGCCTGCGGGGCGCCGTACTGGGTGTCCTGCTGTGCGTAAGGGTTCGTGGCGTACGGGTTGGCGGCGGTGCCCTGCGCGTACGGGTTGGCACCCGCTGCGGGGGCCCCGGCCTGCGGCGCCGCGTTGAAGCCCGCGTAGCCGTTGTCGCGGCTGAACCCCCGTCGCGAGAAGACCGGGTTGCTGCTCCTCATTTCACTCCTCCATGGCCACCGTGCGTGGCCTTGCCACAAGAGTAATGGGTAGGCAAAACAATCGCCCTAGTACCGGAGGAGGATCTTCGCGGGAGCCGGCGGCCCCGATCCCTCCGGCGTGGTACGGAAACCTCGTACCCGCCGGGACCGGTCCGCAAAAGGAGGCGGCGGCGGGGAGCCGCCGTCCCGCCGGGGCGTCCAGGAGGCAGGGGCCCCGGCACGCAGAGTGATCAGCCGGTCCGGGGGCGCGACCGCGTCGCGGGCTGCCGCGAGAAGTTGACGGCTGAATGAGTGAGGGAACCGGCCGGGCCCACCGGCGGTGCGGGTGGTGCCCGGAGCCGGACTCGAACCGGCACGCCCCCGAGGAGGCAGCGAGGTTTAAGCTCGCCGTGTCTGCATTCCACCACCCGGGCGTGGGCGCGCGGCTCCGCGTCTGGCACATGACCCTATCCGGGAGCGTCCCCCGGACAGCGGAACATCCCCTCGATGTTGTCTTATTTTATTGACCATGTGAGGGTCCGTCAGACTTCGCTCACCGCATCAGCACACGCCCGGCCCGGGCGAGGGGGACGAACCCCGGCAAACGGGAATGACGGAAACTCGCCGCACCCGTACGGCCCATTCGCCACGGGCCGCGCCACCGTTCGCCAGGGCCCGCCACCTCACCCGACGACGGTGTCGTTGACGCACCGCAGAACCGGCCGCGATCCCAGCGCCTCCGGATCCTTCAGGACCGCGCCCGTGACGTGGAACACCGCGCTCTCGCCGGGCAGCAGGGTGACGAGCATGTCGTCCACCTCCGCTGCCGGATCCAGCCGGTCGGGGAACAGCGCGAGGTCGCGCAGCAGCGTCCGCGCCGTCACCGTGACCCGGTAACCGATGCCCGACTCGTCACCCTGGGTCACCGTGACGTGATAGCGCGCCGGCGGCAGCGCGAGGCGCGTGTCCTCCTCGTAGAACTCCACCGCCCGCAGTTCTCCCAGCTCCGCCACCAGCACCTCGCGCGTCCTGTCGGCCGGCTCGGCGACCGAGGACGGCAGGGGCACCCGGGTGACGCCACGGGCCGCCGTGCCCACCGCCACCTTCTCCTCGGCCAGGACCGTGCCGTCCAGGGAGCGCCGGGTCAGCCGCAGGGTGCCCTCCCACGGCCGGGGGGAGTCGTTGACCAGGTGCAGGGCTCCGTCCCGCACGGCCATCAGCCGGTCCGCGTACACCGAGCGCAGGGCGTACCAGAGTGGTTTGCGGCGGCCGTCGCCGTCCACGGCGGCCCAGGAGACGACCGGCCAGCAGTCGTTGAGCTGCCACACGATCGCGCCCATGCAGTACGGGCTCTGCGAGCGGAAGTGGCGGATGCCGAAGGCGACAGCGCGGGCCTGGTTCAGCTGGGTGAGCCAGTGCCAGTCGTCGAAGGACGCGGGCTGCAGGAGGTGGTCCCCGAGGCCGCGCAGCAGCTTCGCGTCGCCGTCCTCCGCCTTCTGGTGGTGCGCGAGCAGCGGGGCGTCCGGCTCCAGCGTGCCGCTGACCGCGCGGCGCAGGGTGGCGTACGCGGGCGGACCCTGGAAGCCGAACTCGGCGACGAAGCGGTGGGCGGTGTCGGCGTAGTGCCGGTAGTCGACCCGGTTCCACACCTCCCACAGGTGGACCGTGCCGCTCGCGGGGTCGTTGGGGGGCAGCCCGGGTGAGCCGGAGTAGGGCGATCCCGGCCAGTAGGGGCGTGAGGGGTCCGTCTCGGCGCACAGGGCGGGCAGCAGCTCGTGGTAGTAGCCGTGGCCCCAGCTGCGGCCCTCCAGCTCGTCCTGCCAGCCCCAGTCGGCGTGGCCCTCCAGGTTCTCGTTGTTGCCGCACCAGAGGACCAGCGAGGGGTGCGGGGCCAGCCTCACGATGTTCTCGCGGGCCTCCGCGGCCACTTCGTCGTACAGCGGCTGCTCCTCCGGATAGGCCGCGCAGGCGAACGGGAAGTCCTGCCAGACCAGCAGCCCCTTCTCGTCGGCCAGCTCGTAGAAGTCGTCGCTCTCGTAGAGGCCGCCGCCCCACACCCGGACCAGGTTGACGCCCGCGGCGATCGCCTGGTCGAAGCGGTCCGAGATCCGCTGCCTGGTGACCCTGGCCGGGAAGCAGTCGTCGGGGATCCAGTTCACGCCTCGCACGAAGAGCGGTTCGTCGTTGACCGAGACGCGGAACGCCTCGCGTTCCAGTCCCACGCTCCGGAAGCCGGTCCTGCCGCTCCACGCCTCGTCGCCGAGGCGGACGGTGACGTCGTACAGCGGTTGCTCGCCGTGGCTGTGCGGCCACCAGCGAGCGGCCCCGGGGACGGGCAGGGTGACGGCGGCACGCTCGTCCCCGGCCGGGACGGTGAACACCACCCGTTCGCCTGCCACCTCCACCGACGCCTCCAGGGGTCCGTCTCCGGCGCGCCGGACGGCGAGGGTGACCGCCAGGCGCGGCACCCCGTCACCGTCGAGGTCGCCGAGGACCTTGACCTCGGCCATCCGCGGACCGGACCAGGACTCCAGCCCGACCGGCCGCCAGATACCGGAGGTGACCAGGGTCGGCCCCCAGTCCCACCCGAAGTTGCAGGCCATCTTGCGGATGAAGGGGTACGGCTCGCTGTACGCGCCCGGCCGGTCGCCGAGCTTGTCGCGCATCGCCTCGGCGTAGGTGTACGGGGCGGTGAAGCGCACGGTCAGGGTGTTGACGCCCTCGCGCAGCAGCGGCCTGACGGGGAAGCGGTAGCTGCGGTGCTGATTGGCGGTGGTTCCGGCCTCCGTGCCGTTGAGCAGGACCGTGGCGACGGTGTCCAGTCCGTCGAAGCACAGGTCGGTGGACTCGTGCGCGTCGGCGGACCACTCGAAGGCGGTGCTGTACGTCCAGTCGGTGCGTCCGATCCAGCCGAGCCGCTTCTCGTTGTCGTCCAGGTAGGGGTCGTCGATGAGCCCGGCGGCCATCAGGTCCGTGTGGACGCATCCGGGGACGGCCGCGGGGACGCCCTCCGGGGGGAGCTCCACCGGTACGGGGCCGTCGGCACGGAGTGTCCAGCCGTCGTGCAGGGGCAGGTGGCGAGGGGTCACGCGGAGGTCCTTCCGCAGTCGGGGAGACCGGCACAGGCGACGAAGTGGTCCGGCTCGGTCTCGTGGAGGCCGGTGTCCCGCGCGCCCCCCTCGTGGTAGGCGCAGGCCTCCACGGGTACGGCGGGCGTCCAGGGCTCGTTCAGCCGGGGGACCGCCGCCAGGAGGGTGCGGGTGTAGGGGTGCAGAGGGTTGCCGAAGACCTTCTGGGTGTCACCGCGTTCGACGACCCGGCCGTTCCGCAGCACCACCGTCTTCTCGGCGAGGTAGGTGCCCAGGGAGAGGTCGTGGGTGATGTAGAGGACGCCGAGGCCGCGTTCCTTGAGGCCCGCGAGGAGGTTCAGCACATCGATGCGGGTGGAGGCGTCGAGCATGCTGGTGATCTCGTCGGCGACCAGGAAGCGCAGGTCGAGCAGGAGGGCGCGGGCGATGAGCAGGCGCTGCAGCTGGCCGCCGCTGAGCTGGTGCGGGTAGCGGCCGAGCACCTGACCCGGGTCCAGGCGTACGTCCCGTACGGCCTTCTCCACCCGCTCCGCCCACTCCTTGTCGGTGACGCCCGGGTGGTAGGCGCGGCGGACGAGGGCGAAGACGCGGTCGGCCTTGAAGACGGGGTTGTAGCAGCTGAAGGGATCCTGGAAGACGCCCTGGACCCGGCGGTAGAAGTCCTTGCCCGGCCGGACCGGTTCCCCGTCCAGGGTGAGACTGCCGGCACTGACCCGGGTGAGGCCCAGCACCATGCGGCCGATGGTGGACTTCCCGCTGCCGCTCTCGCCGATGAGCGAGACCAGTTCGCCGGGCGCCGCCTCGAAGGACACCCGGTCCACCGCGGTGACGGACCCGCCGCCGAAGGCGCCGGCCCGGAAGGTCTTGGTGACACGGTCGAGGGTCAGCATCAGGCCGCCTTCCAGCATGCGACGGAGTGGCGGGGGGCTATCTCGACGACCGGCGGTTCCTCGGCGCACCGGCTGTCGGCGAGCGGGCAGCGGTCACGGAACCGGCAGCCCGCGGGCGGGTCCAGCAGGGACGGCGGGGAGCCCTCGATGCCTCGGAGCGGCTTGTCCCTGTAGCGGGCGCCCACCTGGGGCAGCGACCCGATCAGCATCTTGGTGTACGGGTGGCGGGGCTCGGTCGTCAGCACCTTGGTGGGGGCCTTCTCGGCGAGCTTGCCCGCGTACATGACCATGATCGAGTCGGCGATGTGCGAGGTCAGTCCGAGGTCGTGGGTCACGAAGATCATGCTGGTGACCAGGCCCTTGTCGCGGAGGCCCCGGAGGGCGCCGACGACGGCCTGCTGGTTGGAGACGTCCAGGGCCGAGGTGACCTCGTCGGCGATGAGGACGGAGGGGTCGAGCAGCGTGGAGATCACCATGACGGCGCGCTGCTTCATGCCTCCGGACAGCTCGATCGGGTAGCGCTCCAGGACGTCGGGTTCCAGGCCGACGAGTGCGAGCCTGCGGTGGAGTTCGCCGGTGTCCACGGCGACGCCGCGTGAGGCCAGGAGCTCGCGGATCATGCGTCCGATGCGCCGGGTCGGGTTGAGGGCGCTCATCGAGTACTGCGGGACGAGCGAGATCCTGTGGAAGCGGTAGGCGTTCATCGCGCGGTCGTCGGAGAGCGGCAGCTCGTCGCCGTCCAGGGTGACGGTGCCGCCCGCGTGCCGCATCCGTCCGTCGAGCCGGATGAGGGACTTGCCGAGTGTGGTCTTGCCACAGCCGGACTCGCCCGCCAGGCCCAGGATCTCGCCGTCCGCCAGGTCGAAGCCGACGCCGTCCAGCGCCCGGACCTCGCCACGCAGCGTGCGGTAGTGCACCCGCAGATCGTTGACGGTCAGGGTCATGTGCTCAGGACTCCCTCAGCTTCGGGTTGAAGACCTCGTCGAGGCCCACGTTGGCGACGTAGAGCGCGCCGACGATCGCGGTGATCCCGGCACCCGGTGGGATGAACCACCACCACATGCCGAGCTGGAGCGCGCTCCACTGCTGGGCGCTCTGCAGCATCAGGCCGAGCGAGACGCCCTCGGTCGGGCCGAGCCCGATGAAGTCGAGCGACGAGGCGATGAGGATGGACCCGCCGAAGAGCAGGATGAACATCATGAAGAGGTACGAGCTCATGTTGGGCGCGATCTCGCGGAAGACGATCCGCCACGTGCCGCTCCCGCTGAGCCGCGCCAGGTCCACGAACTCCCGGGTGCGCAGCGAGAAGGTCTGCGCCCGGATGGCACGCGCCGCCCAGGGCCAGGAGGTGAGCCCGATGAACAGGCCCTGCACGGCCACACTGCGCACACCCAGGTAGGCGTTGATGATCAGCAGGACCGCGAGGGCGGGGAGCACCAGCACGATGTTGGTGAGCATGTTGAGGACCTCGTCGACGAGTCCGCCCCGGTAGCCGGCGAGGAAGCCGACGACCATGGCGATGGCGGCGGCGATCGCGCCTCCGACGACACCCACCAGGAACGTGGAGCGCAGCCCGTGCACGAACTGCGCGAAGACGTCCTGGCCGAAGGTCGTGGTGCCCATCCAGTACGTGCCGTCGGGCGCGGAGGCCTGGGGGCCGACGTACTCGTTCGGGTTTCCGTCGTCGAGCACCACCGGGCCGACGAGGCCGATGCCGAGCAGGATCACGACGAGGACCGCTCCGATGACCAGCTTGGGGTTGCGCACCGCGTAGTGCAGCCACTCGCTGCCGGGCTTCGCCGCCGGTGCGGACGGCGCCGCCGGTGCGGCGGCGGCCTCGGGTACCGGGTCGGGCAGCGTGCTCATGAGGTGCCTCCTGCCATGCCCGTGCGGGTGCGGGGGTCGACGACGACGTAGACGATGTCGATGAGGAAGTTGGCGATCAGCACGCCGATGACGATGAACAGGAACGCGCCCTGGAGCAGGAAGAAGTCCTGGTTCTGGATCGCGGCCAGGATCAGGGAACCGAGCCCCGGGTAGGCGAAGACGATCTCGGTGACGAGCGCCCCGGCGACCAGCACGCCCAGCTGGAGTGCCAGGCCGGTGACCTGGGGCAGGACGGCGTTGCGGAACGCGTAGCGGCGGATCAGGCGCTGGGGCGCGCCGAGGGCCGAGAGGTAGGAGGAGTAGTCGGACTCCAGCTCGTAGATGATCATGTTGCGCATGCCGATGGCCCAGCCGCCCAGTGCCACCAGGAAGAGCGAGAGGAAGGGCAGCACCCAGTGGTGCAGGGCGTCCAGCACGAAGGCGGCGCTCCAGCCGGGTGTGATGTCCAGGCTGTAGCCGCCCGATATGGGGAACCAGCCGGCGTTGGCGCCGAACGCCCAGGCGAGGATCACGGCGATCCACATGTACGGCATCGCGGTCAGCAGGTAGCCGACCGGCAGCACCGTGTTGTCCAGCACCTTGCGACGGGCCGACAGGGCGCCGATCCAGTTGCCGGCGAACCAGCTGAGCAGGACGGACGGGATCATCAGGCCGAGGGTGTACGGGAGCGCGTCGAGCAGGACGTCGCCGACGGGCGTGGGGAAGACGAAGATGGAGATGCCGAAGTCGCCCTGGAGGAGCGCGCCCCAGAAGTGGAGGTACTGCTGCCACAGGGGCTCGTCGAATCCGAACAGTTCGTTGTAGTAGGAGCGCATGGCCTCGGCGGCCTCGGGCTGCGAGACCCGGGCCCTGGCGACCATCGCCGCGACCGGGTCGCCGGGCATGAAGCGCGGGATCATCCAGTTGACGGTCACGGCGGCCACGAAGGTCAGTGCGTAGACGAGAAGTTTCCGGGCGAAGTAGCGGCGCAAGGGTGCTCCCCTGGTGGAGAGCCCCACCGTGCGCGCACGGTCAGGTGGCGCGCACGACGGGGCGGTCATGGAGTCAGAACTGCCGTGTCACTTGGCGGGCTTCAGCTGCGTGAGCGTCTCGAAGCCACCCATCTCCAGCCAGTTGCGCCACAGGGCCGGCGCCGTCTTCGGGGCTCCGGCGGCGTCCGACGGCCAGTTCTTCCAGGTCCCGGTGGTGGACTGCGACCAGAGGCCGTTGTACCAGAGCGGGATGATGGGCATCTCGGTCAGCTGGATGTCCTGGATCTTCGAGACGGCTGCCTTCATACCGGCCGTGTCGTCGGTCTTGACCCCGCCCAGCGCCTGCACCAGCTTCCAGGCCTCCTCGTTCTCGTAGCGCCCGAAGTTGACGGTGTTCTGCTGCTTCTGGACCGGCAGCTGGAACATGTAGTCGTAGTACGTCCACGGGGTGTTGGACAGCTGGCGCTCGTTGTTGATGACGAGGTCGAACTCACCCTTGCCGCGCTGCTCACCGAGGGCGTTCTGGTCAGGGAACTCGGTGCTGATCCGGATGCCCGCGTCCTTGGCGCCGGCGGCGATGACCTTGGCCGCCTCCATCCAGTCGGTCCAGCCGGAGGGCACGGCCAGCTTCAGGCTGAGGGCGGAGCCGTCCTTGTTCTCGACGAAGCCGTCGCCGTCCGTGTCCTTGTAACCGGCGCCCGCGAGCTCCTTCTTCGCCGCCGCAGCGTCGTGGGTGAAGCCCTTCTCCGCGATGAGCGCCTTGTCGTCGAACTGCTCCCACTGCGGCAGCAGACCGGTCGGCGAGGCGGGCTTGACCAGGTCGCCGTACACACCCTTGACGATCTTCCCGGTGTCGACGGACGCGGCGAGCGCGCGGCGGAAGGCGGCGTCGTCCATCGGCTTCCTGGTGGTGTTGGGCACCAGCCAGGCGGTGTTGGCCGACAGCATGTAGGGGGCCTCGTCGTAGTACGACACGGCCTTCCTGCTCTTGATCAACGAGGAGGCGCCGGGCAGGAAGTTGTTGCTGAGGTCCAGCTGGCCCTGACCCAGCTGGCCGATGACCACTTCGTTGCTCGGGTTGGAGACGTCGACGATGTAGCGCGGGGCCGGCGTCATGCTGAGGGCCTTGGTGCCCCACCAGTCGTCGCGCCGCTCCCACACGACCCGGTCCTGGCTCTTGCTCTTCAGCTTGTACGCCCCGGTGCCGACCGGCTTGTCGTTGACGCCGTTGAGCACGTCCTCGTCGGTGCGCGGACTCCAGAGGTGCTCGGGGACGATCGGCTGGCCGTAGAGGGTGTAGTCCCACTCCTGGTAGCGGGCCTCCTTGAAGGTGAAGCGGACCGTGGAGTCGTCCACCGCCTTCGCGTCGGACAGCCAGCTCCACAGCGAGTGGAAGGCGGACGCCTCGATCTTGCCGAGGCCGTAGGAGTACGCCACGTCCTTGGCGGTCAGCGGCTTCCCGTCCGCCCAGGTGATGCCCTGCCGCAGCTTCACCTCGTACGTCTTGTCGTCGGTCCAGCTGCCCGACTCCGCGAGCCAGGGCGTCAGTTCGCCCTCGTTCGGGTCGAAGTGGAACAGCGTCTCGTAGACCAGGCCCTTGGTGCCGGTCGCGTGGTCCCAGTTGCGCAGCGGGTTGTAGTTGGCCGGAGGCCCCCACTGGGTGCCGGTCGTGTAGAGCGTCTCGTTGCGCGGCAGCGAGCCGCCCTTGCCGACCGGGCCGCCGGCGCCGCCCGCCCCCGAGCCGCCTCCCGTGCAGGCGGTCGCGGCGAGCGTGAACACGGCGAGTGCGGTGGTGACCCGCAGCCGGGTACGCGTACCCATAGCCCCTCCTTTTCCCCGCGCCGTCCCTGCCGAGCGGAGTTACTGAACCGGGTAAGTGCCCGTGAAGGTATGGGTGCGCCGAAGCGGTGTCAAGGGAGAGGGAGCGCTCCCATCCACCTTTTTCCGGGCCTCCTCCAAGAGGTCTGGACCGCTCCGGGGAAGACAGAGGTCAGGGCCCTGCGGCTAGGATGCTGCCCGGACACGAACCGGTTAAGCGAGGTCGCATGCCCAAGCACCGCCCCACGATCGCCGACATCGCGCGACGCGCCGGGGTCTCGAAGGTCGCGGTGTCGTACGCCCTGAACGACCGCCCCGGCGTCTCCCCCGCGACCCGCGCCTCCATCAAGGCCATCGCCAAGGAGATCGGCTGGCGCCCCAACAGCGCCGCCCGGGCCCTCACCCACGCCCGGGCCGACACCGTCGGACTCGCGCTGTCCCGGCCCGCCAGGATGCTCGGGGCCGAACCCTTCTTCATGGAACTGATCAGCGGCATCGAGACCGAGCTCTCCGCACGCGGCTGCGCCCTGCTCCTCCAGGTCGTCACCGACCCCGCGCAGGAACTGGAGATGTACCGCCGCTGGTGGGGCGAGGGCCGGGTGGACGGGGTGTTCCTCGTCGATGTGCGCTCACCGGATCCGCGCATCGAGGGCATCACCGGGCTGGGCATGCCCGCCGTCGTGATCGGCCATCCCTCGGCGGCCGGCTCCCTCACCCCGGTGTGGTCGGACGACTCGGCGGCGCTGCGGGACACCCTGACGTATCTCGCCGCGCTCGGCCACCGCACCGTCGCCCGGGTCGCCGGGCTGCCCGAGCTGATCCACACCCAGCTGCGCGACCGCGCCCAGCGCGAGATCAGCGCGGAACTCGGCCTGGACGAACCGGTGGTGGTGCACACCGACTACTCCGGCGAGGAGGGCGCGCACGCCACGCGGCGGCTGATCAGCTCGGCCGGGCGGCCGACCGCCATCGTCTACGACAACGACATCATGGCCGTCGCCGGGCTCTCGGTCGCCCAGGAGATGGGTCTGGACGTCCCCGCCGACCTCTCGCTCGTCGCCTGGGACGACTCCCAGCTCTCCCGGGTCGTGCGCCCCTCGCTGACGGCGCTGAGCAGGGACATCCCCGCGTACGGCACTCATGCGGCCCGCACCCTGCTGGCGACGGTGGCCGACGGCTCGGCCCCCGGTTTCGAGGACGCGGCGGCCCGTCTGGTGCCTCGCGGATCCACCGCGCCGCCCCGCTGAGGAGGGTGCCGGACTCCGGGTCGGTCTCCTACCTCAGGACTACACGGCCCTCCGGTGGGTGCGACTCAAGAGGGCCCCGGGAACGGGCACGAGGGCTGACGACCCGGGACGGTACGGCGGCGACGATGGAGGGGTCCCCGCGAACCCGACGCCCGAACCTGGAGTACCCCTGTGACCACCACCACCGTCCACCGCACCACCGCGGTCGCCGCCCGCGCCACGGAGCTGTCGAAGGTCTACGGCCAGGGTGAGACCCAGGTCGTCGCCCTCGACCGGGTGACCGTGGACTTCCCGCAGGGGGAATTCACCGCGATCATGGGCCCCTCGGGTTCCGGCAAGTCCACCCTGATGCACTGTGTGGCCGGTCTGGACAGCTTCAGCAGCGGTTCCGTGCGCATCGGCGAGACCGAGCTGGGTTCGCTGAAGGACAAGCAGCTCACCCAGCTGCGCCGGGACAAGATCGGCTTCATCTTCCAGGCCTTCAACCTGCTGCCCACGCTGACCGCCCTGGAGAACATCACCCTCCCGATGGACATCGCCGGCCGCAAGCCCGACGCCGCCTGGCTCCAGAGGGTCATCGACATGGTGGGCCTCTCCGAGCGGCTGAAGCACCGCCCCACGGAGCTCTCCGGCGGCCAGCAGCAGCGCGTCGCGGTGGCACGCGCCCTGGCCTCGCAGCCGGAGATCATCTTCGGTGACGAGCCGACCGGCAACCTCGACTCCCGCTCCGGCGCCGAGGTCCTGGGCTTCCTCCGCAACTCCGTGCGCGAGCTCGGCCAGACCGTGGTGATGGTGACCCACGACCCGGTGGCCGCCTCCTACGCGGACCGAGTGATCTTCCTGGCCGACGGGGCGGTCGTCGACCAGATGATCAGCCCCACCGCGGACGGTGTCCTCGACCGGATGAAGGCGTTCGACGCGAAGGGCCGTACCAGCTGACACGACGGCTGTCCGCCCCTCCCCTCCGCACACCGAACTCCCCCAGGAATCGACACATGTTCCGAACCGCCGTGCGCAACGTCCTCGCGCACAAGGCCAGGCTGCTGATGACCGTGCTCGCCGTGATGCTCGGCGTCGCCTTCGTCTCGGGCACCCTGGTCTTCACCGACACCCTCGGCAACGCCTTCCGCAACCAGTCCGCCAAGAGCTACGACGACGTCGCCGTCGCCGTCACCACCTGGGCCGAACGCGGTGACAAGGAGACCGCCGCCGTCGACGAGGCCACACTGAAGAAGATCCAGGCCCTCGACGGCGTGGCGGAGGCCACCGGCCGGGTCTCCGGGTTCGCCGGTGTGGCCGATCCCGACGGCAAGCTCATCGGCAACGGCTGGTCCAACACCGGTTCCAACTACTCCCCCGGGACCGACGGCAAGGACGAGCAGTACACGTTCACCGAGGGCACGGGGCCGGCGAAGGCCGGCCAGATCGCCCTCGACGAGGCCACGGCGGACAAGGGCGAGTACCGCGTGGGCGCCCCCGTGCGGGTCGCCACGAACGGGCCGGTGAAGGAGTACACCCTCTCGGGTGTCTTCACCACCGAGGACGGCGCCGTGAACGCCGGCGGCAGCCTGGTCCTCTTCGACACCGACGTCGCCCAGCAGCTCTACCTGCGGCCCGGCCAGTTCAGCGACGTCACCGTGACCGCGGCGGCCGGGGCGTCCGACCAGCGGCTGCTGGAGGCGGTGAAGCCCCTCCTTCCCGAGAACGCGGAGGCCAAGACCGGCGCGGCCCTCGCGGACGAGGAGGCCGAGATGACCGAGTCCGGCCTCAAGAGCCTCAACTCGATGCTGCTGGCCTTCGCGGCCATCGCGCTCTTCGTCGGTGTGTTCCTGATCGCCAACACGTTCACCATGCTCATCGCCCAGCGCACCAAGGAGCTCGCCCTGATGCGGGCCGTCGGCGCCTCCCGCCGCCAGGTCAAGCGGGCCATCCTGCTCGAAGCCGGTGTGGTCGGTCTGATCGCGTCGGTGACCGGTTTCCTGCTCGGCGTCGGCCTCGCCACGGGGCTGCGCTCCGCGATGGGCATGTTCGGTGGGAAGATCCCCGCCGGCCCGCTGGTCGTCTCCCCCACGGCGGTCGCCGCCGCGTTCGCCGTGGGCGTGCTGATCACCGTGTTCGCCGCCTGGCTCCCCGCCCGTCGTGCCGCCAAGATCCCGCCCGTGGCGGCGATGGGCAGCGTGCACGCGGTGGCCACCACGAAGTCCCTGGTCGTGCGGAACTCCATCGGCGGGGTGCTCACGCTCCTCGGCTCGGCCGTGATCGTCGCCGGAGCCGCCCAGGGCGACGAGAACGGCCGGTGGCTCATCGGCGGCGGGGCGTTCCTCACCCTCATCGGTGTCATCGTGCTCATCCCGCTGCTCTCGCGGCCGGTGATCGCCCTGGCACGACCGCTGCTGCGGAGGCTCTTCGGGGTGTCCGGCAAGCTGGCCGCGCAGAACGCGGTCCGCAACCCGCGCCGTACCGGAGCCACCGCCTCCGCCCTGGCGATCGGGCTCACCCTGGTCACCGGCATCTCCGTGCTCGGCGTCACGCTCGGCCAGGCCATCGACAAGATGACGACGGACAACATCCGGGCCGACTACATGGTGTCGATGGCCAGCGGGGACTCCCTGGACGCGTCGGCTCTCGACGCCCTCCGCAAGGCCGACGGCGTCTCCGCGGCCACCCCCCAGAGGGCCGTCTGGCTCACCGCCGGCAAGGGGGGCGTCTCCGCCTCCGGGGTCACTCCGGGCGACGTCGAGAAGGTCTTCAACCTGAAGGTCGTCTCCGGATCACTCTCCTCGCTGAAGGACGGCGCGATCGCCGTCGACCGCGAGACCGCGAAGTCGCACGGCTGGAAGACCGGCGACAGTGTGCCCGTGACGTTCGACGACGAGAAGAAGGAGACCCTGAAGGTCGGTGCCCTCTACGAGGGCAACGAGTTCCTCTCCCCGGTCCTGATCCCCGAGGACGTCGTCGACCCGCACGAGAGCGTCGCCGACATCCGTGAGGTCTGGCTGACCATGGACGGCGGACAGAGCGCCGCCAACGAGAAGGCCGTGGTCGACGCGCTCGGCGACAACCCGGCGATGAGCGTCATGGACCGCCAGGGCATCAGGGACATGTTCGGCGGGTTCATCAACACGGCGCTGAACATCATGTACGCGCTGCTGGCGATGGCCCTGGTCATCGCGGTCCTCGGAGTCGTCAACACGCTGGCCATGTCGGTCTTCGAACGTCAGCAGGAGATCGGCATGCTGCGGGCGATCGGTCTGGACCGGCGCAGGGTCAAGCGGATGATCCGGCTGGAGGCCGTCGTCATCTCGCTCTTCGGAGCGGTGGTCGGCGTGGGCCTCGGCACGTTCCTCGGCTGGGCCATCGGGAAGAGCGTTTCGGCCTCCATCCCGGGCTACGCCCTGGTCATCCCCTGGGACCGGCTCGCGCTCTTCCTGGTCCTCGCGGGCCTCGTGGGCGTCCTGGCGTCGCTCTGGCCGGCCCGCAGCGGCGCGAAGCTGAACATGCTCACCGCGATCAAGACGGAGTAGGCGGGAGGCGGAAGGGGCGGTACCCGCGCGCGGGTACCGCCCCTTCCGTCTTTCCGGGGCAGCTCTTCCGTCCGGGTCAGGTCGTCGTCGCGGGCCGGCTGTCCGGCGACGCCGTCCAGTCACGGGCCCGCAGTGGCATGCCCACGCCGCCACCCTCCCCCGGGCGCACCGCGAGGATCTGGTTGACGCCGATCTTGTTGTGCTCGAAGGAGAGCGCGGAGGCGGCCATGTAGAGCCGCCACACCCTGGCACGGCCGGGCGAGGTGGCCCGGACCGCCTCCTGCCAGTGCTTCTCCAGGTTGGCCACCCACTGACGCAGGGTCAGCGCGTAGTGCTCGCGGATCGCCTCGACGTCCCGGGCCTCGAAACCGGCCTCCTCCAGGGTGGCGACGGTACGGCCCACCGGGGCCAGTTCGCCGTCGGGGAAGACGTAGGCGTCGATGAACTCGTCGACGTGGTACGCCGCCTCGTCCCTCTCGGGGCGGCGGGCGATCTGGTGGTTGAGCAGCCTGCCGCCGGGTCTGAGCAGCGCGTAGAGGTCGTCGGCGTACTCACGGAAGCGGACCGAGCCCACGTGCTCGGCCATGCCGATCGAGGAGATCGCGTCGTACGGGCCGTCCCTGACGTCCCGGTAGTCCTGGACCCGGATCTCGATCCGGTCGGTGAGCCCCTCCTCGGCGATTCGCTTGCGGGCGAAGGCGGCCTGCTCGGTGGAGAGGGTCACTCCGGTGACCCGTGCTCCGTACTCACGGGCGGCGTGGACGGCCATGGAGCCCCAGCCGCAGCCGACGTCGAGGAGACGGTCGTCCTGCTGGAGCGCGAGCTTGCGGCAGACGAGGTCGAGCTTGTCGCGCTGGGCCTCCTCGAGTGTGCCGCCCTCCTGCCAGTAGGCGCAGGAGTAGACCATGGAGGGCCCGAGGACCATCGAGTAGAAGTCGTTGCCCACGTCGTAGTGGTGGCTGATGGCCTCCTTGTCACGGCGCCTGGTGTGCAGCGGGCCGGTGCGGCGGCGGACCTCCTCGGCCGGCGGGGGAGGCGGCGGCCAGGGTCCGGCCACCTGGACGAGTCCGCGGGCGAACGCCCGGACCTTCGGGTCGCGGACGGGGTGGACGGTGTCCTTGGCGTCTGCGCCGCGCTCCCAGAGCAGCCCGGCCAGGGCGTCCAGGGCGGCGTACAGGTCCCCGTCGACGTCGATCTCCCCGGCCACCCAGGCACGTGCCAGGCCGAGTTCGCCCGGCTTCCAGAGCAGTCGGCGCAGGGCACGGCGGTGGCGAAGGACGAGGGCGGGGGCGCCCGGGGGCCCTGACTCACTGCCGTCCCAGGCCCGGATCCGGACCGGCAGGGGCTCTCCCAGCAACTCTTCGGCAAGAGCGGTCAGCCGCGACGCGGCGTCGGCCATGGTGCACACCTCCGTGGTGGTGTTTCCGAACGTGCCTAAATTCGCATATACGCACCCGAACCGGGCCGCGACACCTCGGGGCCGCAGCGAGGTACACCAGCCTCAACGCGACACGGCACCCGCGCCATCCCGCCGCCGGGCAACGGAACGGCAAAATAGCTGTAGCTACCACCTACTGCTGGCCGGGGAACGCCGAAGGGGCCGTCCGCACCACGGATGGCGGACGACCCCTTCGGTGACGTACGGGCGCTAGGAGGCCTTGGCCTTCTCGCCGGCCTTGCTCTTGTCGCCCTCGGCCTTGGCCGCGACGGGCGCGGGGCTCGGCTTGGCGGCCTCGTAGAACTCCTCGCGCGGAGTCTCCATGGCGCCGAGCGAGACGACCTCGCGCTTCAGGAACATCGCCAGCGTCCAGTCGGCGAAGATCCGGATCTTACGGTTCCACGTCGGCATGGCCATGCCGTGGTAGCCGCGGTGCATGTACCAGGCGAGACGGCCCTTGAGCTTGATCTTCACCTTGCCCACGACGATCATCGCGACGCCCTTGTGCAGCCCCAGACCGGCGACCGCACCCTTGTTGGCGTGGCTGTACTCCTTCTGCGGGAAGCCCCGCATGCCGGAGATGACGTTGTCACCGAGGACCTTGGCCTGACGCAGCGCGTGCTGGGCGTTCGGGGGGCACCAGGCGTTCGGGTTGCCCGCCCGGCGGCCGACCATGTCGGGCACCTGCGCGTTGTCGCCGGCGGCCCAGATGTAGTCGGTGCCCTGCACCTGGAGCTTCTCGGAGGTGTCCACGTGACCACGCGGGCCGAGCGGCAGGCCGAAGCGGGCCAGCGCCGGGTTCGGCTTCACGCCGGCCGTCCAGACGATCGTGCTGGAGTCGACCTCGAGGCCGTTCTTCAGCACCACGTGACCGTCCACGCAGGAGTCCATCGAGGTCGAGAGGTAGACCTCGACGCCACGGCTCTCCAGGTGCTCCTTGCCGTACGCGCCCAGCTTCGGGCCGACCTCGGGAAGGATCTTGTCGGCGGCGTCGACCAGGATGAAGCGCATGTCCTCGCGCTTCACGCTCGTGTAGTACTTGGCCGCGTCGCGCGCCATGTCCTCGACCTCGCCGATGGTCTCCGCGCCGGCGAAGCCGCCACCCACGAAGACGAACGTCAGCGCCTTGCGGCGGACGTCCTCATCGGTCGTCGAGTCGGCCTTGTCCAGCTGCTCGAGGACGTGGTTGCGCAGACCGATGGACTCCTCGATGCCCTTCATGCCGATGCCCTGCTCGGCGAGGCCGGGGATCGGGAAGGTGCGGGAGACCGCGCCCATCGCGATGACCAGGTAGTCGAAGGGCAGCTCGTAGGCCTCGCCGACGAGCGGCGCGACCGTGGCGACCTTGCGGTCCTGATCGATGGTCGTGACACGGCCGGTGAGAACCTCTGCCTTGGGCAGCACGCGTCGCAGCGGGACGACGACATGCCGAGGCGAGATGCTGCCGGCAGCAGCTTCGGGGAGGAAGGGCTGGTACGTCATGTACGAGCGCGGGTCGACGACCGTGACGGTCGCCTCTCCATACCGCATCTTCTTCAGAATGCGACGAGCTGCGTACAGGCCTACGTACCCACCGCCTACAACGAGGATCCTGGGACGCTCCGTGGTGCTCATGCCATCGAGTATCCACCCCCCTCGGGGGGGCTGCTCGTGAGCCCCTTCACAAGGTATGCGCCACCCTCTGCTACACTTCGCCGCCCACGTGACCCAGGTCATGGTGCGGGCCGGGAACCACGACGCTCCGGCGAACGTTGTTCACCGCTTGTGAGCTGGCCCTTGAGCCGCCCGGCGAGGCGCACCACCCATCGGCGACACCCTCCCGCCACACCCGCGAAACCTGCCTGCCCCCACGCCGTGCGGGCCGCCGGGCCGCCCGCACGGCCCCCAGGGGGAAGAACTTCGCCCGGCGGGGCCGAATTCCTTGTGAAGAAGTTCACGAAGTTTCCCGCAGCACTACGCGAAAGGCCTCTCCGGAGGGGTCCGGAGAGGCCTTCGCGAGCTCAAAGGTGCAGGCGGGGAAGCGTTTGAGCGCCATCTCACCGCGCCCTTCGCCGGGCTGTGATCAGGCTGCCGACCAGGCGATCCCGTCGAGGATGTCGTGTTCACTGACGACGACCTCGCGGGCGCCGGTCCGCTCCATCACCGCGAGCAGGACGAGCGCCCCCGAGGTGATCACGTCGACCCGGCCCGGATGCATCGCGGGGATCGCCGCGCGCTCCGCGTGCGTCGAGGCGAGCAGCCGGCCGGTGATCTCCCGGACCTGCGAGAGGGAGACCCTGGAGTGATGGATCGCCTCGGAGTCGTACTCCTGGAGTCCGAGCGCCATGGCGGCGACCGTGGTGACCGTCCCGGCCAGGCCGACGAGCGTCGCCGCCGAGGAGAGCGGGACCGTCTCCTCGGCCAGGTCCAGCGCGGCGTCGACGTCCGACCGGATCGCGGCGACCCGGTCGGGCGTCGGCGGGTCCACCACCACTCCGTCCACGACCAGGTGACGCTCGGTCATCCGTACGCAGCCGATGTCCACCGACCGGGCGGCCCGGACGCCGTCGTCACCCACGACGAACTCGGTGGAGCCGCCGCCGATGTCCACGACGAGGTACGGCTTCTCCAGGTGGTCGCTGCCCACGAGTTCCTTCGTGGCGCCGTCGAAGGACAGCTGCGCCTCCTGGTCGCCCGTGACGACCTCGGGCTCGACACCCAGGATGTCCAGGACGCCCCGGACGAACGTGTCGCTGTTCTCCGCGTCACGGGAGGCCGACGTGGCGACGAACCGGATCCGCTCGGCGCCGAGCTCCTTGATCACATCCGCGTACTCACGGCAGGCGTCGAAGGTGCGCTCGAGTGCCTCGGGGGCCAGCCGGCCGGTCCGGTCGACACCCTGGCCGAGCCGGACGATCCGCATCCGGCGGTCGAGTTCGGTGAACTGCCCGCCGGCGGGGTCCACGTCCGCGACGAGCAGGCGGATCGAATTGGTACCGCAGTCGATGGCGGCAACGCGGGTCATGGGGCTCCTGTGGTCGTACGGGTGGCGAACGGGGTCAGGACGCGTCGGAGCCGGCGTCGGAGCCGCACGGCGTGACGCAGGGACCCTTCGCCCACCACTGCGGCAGCATCGCGATCGCCTCGTCGCCCAGCGGGTTCACTCCGGGACCCGCCGCCAGCGAGTGGCCGACCAGGACGTGCAGGCACTTCACCCGGTCCGGCATGCCGCCCGCGCTCGGGAAGCCCTCCAGGACCTCGATGGCGTCGCGCCGAGCGAGGTAGTCCTCGTGCGCGGCACGGTAGGCGGCGGCCAGCTCCGGGTCCGTCGTGAGCCGCTCGGTCATCTCCTTCATGACCCCGTTGGCCTCCAGCGTGCCGATCGCGGACGCGGCACGCGGACAGGTCAGGTAGTACGTCGTCGGGAACGGCGTGCCGTCCTCCAGACGGGGCTGTGTCTCGACCACGTCGGGGTTGCCGCACGGGCAGCGGTGCGCGATGGCGCGCAGACCGCGCGGCGGCCGGCCGAGCTGGAGCTCGAACGCGGCGATGTCCGCATCGGTGGGCGTGGTGGATTCGGTCTGCGGAGGGGGCGTGTCCATGCCTGCCTTGGATGTCATCGGTCGGACTGTGGGAAGCGGTACGGGAAGAGGATCCGGTGCGGAGCGGACGGCGCGGTCACGGGGCCCGGCGCGAGGCCGCGGTCACTCGCGGTCCGCGCTGTCGACGCCGTCCCAGAGGTTCGAGTGCCAGGGGCGTCCCGTCGCCCCCGGCTCACCCCGGCGCACCTCGGCCGCGTCCGGGTCGACCACCGTGAAAGCGGTCTCGCCGGGCAGCACGTAGTGGAGGTGCTGACGCGCGAGACGACGGATGTACGCGTCGTCCTTGAGCCGCGCCTTCTCGTCGCGCAGCTCCTCCGTACGCTGCCGGGCCTCCTGCGACAGCCTCTCCTGCTCCGCGATCTGGTCGCGCTGGGAGATGTACTGCCGCATGGGATACGCGAGGGCGACCACCAGGGAGCAGACGATCAGCGCGAGGAACGCGGCCCGGCCGGTGAGCCGGGAGCGGCGGGCCTGGCGGCGGCTCTGCGACCGGTAGACGCGGGCCGCCGTCTGCTCGCCGAGCAGTCGCAGCCTGGTCGCGGTGGAGAACCGGTCGCGGTCCTTCCCGGCCATGTCTCACGCCTCCCCTTACGCACGTCCGTCCCCGCACACGGTACGGGACCGGATGCGGGGACGGACGGAGGCTGTGCTCCGGAGCGGGGCTGTCAGCCCTCGAAGCGGAACCGCGGGAACGCCGAACGCCCGGCGTAGACCGCGGCGTCGTCGAGGATCTCCTCGATGCGCAGCAGCTGGTTGTACTTGGCGACGCGGTCCGAGCGGGCCGGGGCGCCGGTCTTGATCTGGCCGCAGTTCACGGCGACGGCGAGGTCGGCGATGGTGACGTCCTCGGTCTCACCGGAGCGGTGGGACATCATGCACTTGAAGCCGTTGCGCTGGGCCAGCTCGACGGCGTCCAGGGTCTCGGTCAGCGAACCGATCTGGTTGACCTTGACGAGCAGGGCGTTGGCCGAGCCCTCCTCGATGCCGCGGGCGAGGCGCTCGGGGTTGGTGACGAACAGGTCGTCACCGACGATCTGCACCTTGGAGCCGAGCTTGTCGGTGATGACCTTCCAGCCGGCCCAGTCGTCCTCGTACAGCGGGTCCTCGATGGAGACCAGCGGGTACGCGGAGACGAGCTCCTCGTAGTACTCGGTCATCTCGGCGGCCGAGCGGGACTTGCCCTCGAACTCGTAGACGCCGTCCTTGTAGAACTCGGACGCGGCGACGTCGAGCGCGAGCGCGATGTCGCGGCCCGGGACGTAGCCGGCCTCCTTGACGGCCTCGATGATGAGGTCGAGGGCGGCGCGGTTGGACTCGAGGTTGGGGGCGAAGCCGCCCTCGTCGCCGAGACCGGTGGACAGGCCCTTGGTCTTGAGGACCTTCTTCAGCGTGTGGTAGATCTCCGCGCCCCAGCGAAGGGCCTCGGAGAAGGACTCGGCGCCGATCGGCGCGATCATGAACTCCTGGATGTCCACGTTGGAGTCGGCGTGCGAGCCGCCGTTCAGGATGTTCATCATCGGAACGGGCAGCAGGTGCGCGTTCGGGCCGCCGAGGTAGCGGAAGAGCGGGAGGTCGGAGGCCTCCGACGCGGCGTGCGCCACGGCGAGCGAGACACCGAGGATGGCGTTCGCACCGAGGGAGCCCTTGTTCTCGGTCGCGTCCAGGTCGAACATCGCCTGGTCGATGAGGCGCTGCTCGGTGGCGTCGTAACCGACGAGCTCCGGGCCGATCTGCTCGATCACGGCGAGGACGGCCTTCTCGACGCCCTTGCCCTGGTAGCGGTTGGGGTCACCGTCGCGAAGCTCGATGGCCTCGAACGCACCGGTGGAGGCGCCGGACGGAACAGCAGCACGTCCCGTGCTGCCGTCGTCGAGGCCAACCTCGACCTCGACCGTGGGGTTGCCCCGGGAGTCGAGGATTTCCCTGGCTACGACGACGTCGATGGACGGCACGAGGCATCTCCTTCTGGGATCTGACACTGGTTGTGCAGGGTCACTGTGGCCTTGCGCCACGAGCCTAACCGGCCCGGCCCGCTCCGTCGGCCGTCCGCCCGTCCCGTGGGACGAAAAAGGACTCAAGGACCCACATTCCGGGCAAAGCTCCAGAATTCTACTGGCAAGTAACCACAACAATTGAACGCTCGCGCCTCGGTGGGCCCACCGAGGCGCGCCGCCCGGCGGGTGCCGGACACGGCTCCGGCCCGGCGCGCGGGGGGTCGGCGCGCCGGGCCGGAACTCCGGAGCGGTGCCACGGGGCGGAGGAGGACCCCGGGCCGCTTCCGGCTACTTCAGGTGGAGCTGCTGGCCCGGGAAGATCAGGTCGGCCTTGTCGACGATGTCGTCGTTCAGGTCGAACAGCTTCTCCCAGCCGCCCTTGACCTTCTCCGCGTCGGCGATCTTGCTGAGCGTGTCGCCGGCCTTCACCTTGTACTCGCCGTCACCCTTCTCGACCTTCTCCCCGGTCGGGGTGGTGACGGTCTTCTCGGGGGCGGTCCGCTTCTCGCTGCGCGTGGTGGGCTGCTCGGCCTTGCGCTCCGGCGCGGCCTCCGGCGCGGTGTCGCCGTTCTTCCCGGAGCCGGTGTCGACACCCGGGTCCACACCGTCGTCCGTCAGGCCGCCGGCACCCGCGCAGGCCCAGGCACCGGGACCCTGGAGGTCGAGGAGCTTCTCGGCCGCGGCTATCTGCTGGCCCTTGGTGGCCAGGTCGGCACGGGAGGCGTACTGCGTGCCACCGGCCGCCGCCCAGCTGGACTGCGAGAACTGCAGGCCGCCGTAGTACCCGTTGCCGGTGTTGATGGACCAGTTGCCACCGGACTCGCACTGGGCGACGGCGTCCCAGGTCTCGACGGAGGCGGCGGAAGCGCCCGTCGCACCCATGAGCGGCACGGCGACGGCGGCACCGGTGACACCGGCCAGGGTCGCGATACGAACGGCCTTGGACGGGCGACGGTGCTTGCCCTTGCTGGAAAGCAGCATGGTTCTCCTCACCGACGCCTACGAGGTGAGCTGTCGGGTTCGGGCTGTGAGTCGCCCGGCCGTCCGCGATCACGGACGCCTTCACCCCTAGCCGCTCCCGGTCCGTCGTCCGACGGCCGGGTCCGGCACTTACCTGGGTCCCCCGCTCCTGCCTACGGCGCTTTACGCGTCGGTCCCCTTCGGCCGACGGCAGGATTCGGCGTGACGGTCGAAGGTGCCCGCGGTGCGAGCGGCTCCGACCGTAATCACACCCAACCCCCACATTCAAAGATGGACATAACGGTTGATCAGTCCCTAATGACCCAGCACGGAGCGTGGTTTTCGCAGGTCGGAGCCAATGCGGACGGACCGGACGGGCAGAGCGCCCCAGTTGAAGCAAAGAGACCCATGTCTCACTTACGCATAAGTGGACATAGGCCTCTGAACTGCCCCCCGTTTCGGGGTGTTTTCCCGCTTCGGGTCAGTTGGCGCCGGCGGTCTCCGGCTGCCCCTCGGGCTGCGCCTGCGACTGCTCCTCGGACTGCGCCTTCGACGTGTCGGCCGCGAGGCCGAGGTCCAGGTTCTGGCCGGGAAGGATCAGGTCGGGGTCGGAGCCCAGCTCGTCCTTGTTGGCCTCGTAGAGCGTGGTCCAGCCACCGGGGAGTTCCTGCGCGTCGGCGATCGCCCAGAGGTTGTCGCCCTCGCGGACGGTGTACGTCCCGTCCGCGCCCTGGCGCCCCCCGGAGTCGCCGCGCGAGGCGTGGCGGCCGGACTCGCGCCCGTCACCCGGCTCCGCCTCCGCGCTCGCCTCGGGGGCCGGTGTACCGCGGTGCTTCCCGCCCTTCGCGCCGTCGTCCTTCGACGCACCGGGCGTCCCGGAGGCTTCGGGGGACGGGGTGGCGGACGGCGACGCGCCGCTCCCGCTCGCCTCGTCCTCCCGGTCCGCCGCGCCGGCGGGCGCCTTCCCGTCCGCCTCGTCCTTCGCGGCGGAGTCGTCCGCCCCGTCCGGCGCGCCGGCGGCGTCCGTCGCTTCGGAGGAGGGGGTTTCGGACGGGGTCGCGGTGTCCGAGGGCTCGGCGGACGGCTCGCCGCCCGGGTCGACGCCGGGCAGCCCCTCGTCCAGGGCGAGCCCGGAGATCACGGAGCAGCTGACCCACGCCTGGGGGCCCTTGGCGTCCAGCAGCTTCTCCGCCACCGCGATCTGCTGCGAGCGGCTCGCGAGGTCCGCCCGCGGCGCGTAGGCCGTGCCGCCGTACGCCGACCACGTCTCCTGCGAGAACTGCAGTCCGCCGTAGTAGCCGTTGCCGAGGTCGGCACTCCACATGCCGCCGCTCTCGCATTCGGCGACCCGGTCCCAGGTCGACGCGTCGGCGGCTTGCGCGCCGCCCGCACCGAGCAGCGGGATGGCGATGGCCGATCCCGTGACGCCTGCGGCGACGACGATGGCGGGTGCCTGGCGAGGGCGACGGTGTCTGCCGGTCGCGGAGCCCATGGGATTGCCTTCCGTGTGACTGACATGTGACGGGTGAGTCGAACGGTGAACCTAGCCCTACTCGAACGTGTGTCACAAGTCGATGCAGCGGAGATCACGTGAAAGTCACGGAGTTGACAGTCTGTCACCTTCTGCCACCGGATGGCCGGGATCGAACTCCACAGGAAGCGTGCGCAGTCCACGCATGATCAACCCCCCGCGCCATCGCAAATCGGCAGGTTCCGCGGCGAGCCGCAGGTCGGGGAGGCGTCGCAGCAGGGTGGCCAGGGCCACCCTGCCCTCCAGCCGGGCCAGCGGCGCCCCCAGGCAGTAGTGGATGCCGTGCCCGTAGCCGAGGTGCTGATTGTCACTCCGCGCGAGATCCAGGGTGTCCGCATCCTGGAATCTCTCCGGGTCCCGGTCGGCGGCGGCCAGCACCACGAGCACGGGGTCCCCCGCCGCGATGTCCTGACCGCCCAGGGTCACGGGCTCGGTGGCGTAGCGCCAGGTCGCGAGCTCCACCGGTCCGTCGTAGCGCAGCAGCTCCTCGACGCCCGTGGCGAGCAGCTCCGTCTCACCGGCGGCCAGCGAGCGTTCCAGACGCTCGCGCTGGGACGGGTTGCGCAGCAGCGCGTAGACGCCGTTGCCGATGAGGTTCACCGTCGTCTCGAAACCGGCGAAGAGGAGGATGAACGCCATGGCGGCGGCCTCGTTCTCGCTGAGGTGCTCACCGTGGTCGCTCGCCCGGATCAGCCCGGAGATCAGGTCGTCACCGGGATCCTCCCTCTTGCGGTGGATGAGTTCGGCGAGATAGCCGCGCATCTTCTTGACCGATCGGGCCACCCCGCCGCGCGGCCCCCCGCCGTGCCGGATCATCATGCCCGCCCAGTCACGGAAGTCGTCCTGGTCCTCGCGCGGCACGCCGAGCAGGTCGCAGATCGCGTAGATGGGGAGGGGGAAGGCGAAGTCGTGGATGAGGTCCGACTTCCCCTCCTCGACGAAGGCGTCGATGAGGTGGTCGGTCAGCTCCTGCACCCGGGGCGCGAACTCCGCGACCCGGCGCGGGGTGAACGCCTTGGACACGAGCCGGCGCAGCCGGGTGTGGTCCGGTGGGTCGATGTTCAGCAGATGCGTCATCAGCTCCGCCTTGCGCTCCCCGGGGATGCCGGTCCTGCCCTTGGCCTGCGCCGACCCCGCGTGGTGGGCCGGGTCCTTGGAGAGCCGGGTGTCGGCGAGGGCCTGCTTGGCGTCGGCGTACCGGGTCACCAGCCAGGCCTCGACACCGCTCGGCAGGGCCGTGCGGTGCACGGGGCTGTGCTCACGGAGCCACGCGTAGGCGGGGTAGGGGTCGGTGGCGAACTCCCAGGTGAAGAGTTCGGGCGCTGCGTCGGGCGTGGAGGCCGTTCCGGGGCTGTCGTTCACTCCTCGACGCTATCCGGGCCGGTCCCGAGTCCTTCCGCCGCCCGGATCGCGTCCCGGTAGGCGCGGGCGGCGGCCCGCAGGGCGGCCTCGGGGTCGGTGCCGTCCTGCTCGGCCCGTACCGCGAGGGCGAGGAGCCGGTAGCCGACCCCGTCGCCCTCGGGCAGCGCGGTGCCGAGTCCCGCGGCACGGGCCCTGCTGCCCAGCTTGGCCGCCAGCGCCAGGCCGGGCTGGCCGAGCGGCACCCCGTCGGTGACCGACGCGCGCTGCTTCTCGACGGCCTTCGTCCGCAGCCAGTGCGCGCGGACGTCCTCCGGAGTCTCCGCGGTCGCGTCGCCGAACACGTGCGGATGGCGGTGGATCAGCTTCTCGACGATCGTGGCGGCGACGTCGTCGACACCGAACGGCTCCTCCGGGTCCTCCTGCGCGATGCGCGCGTGGAAGACGACCTGGAGCAGTACGTCGCCGAGCTCCTCCCGCAGTTCCTCGCGGTCGCCGTCCTCGATGGCCTCGACCAGTTCGTACGCCTCCTCGATGGCGTACTTCGCGAGGCCCTCGTGTGTCTTCTGCGAGGTCCACGGGCATTCGAGGCGGATCCGGTCCATCACCTGGACCAGGTCCAGGAGCCGGGCGCCCGGCAGGTCGTAGGAGCCGGGCAGCAGCTCCAGGTCGGGCATCTGCACCCGGCCCGAACCGCCGAGGCGGGCCAGACCGTCGGTCAGCCGCTGATCGCCCTCGCCGCCCACCAGCACCACCACGGTCCTGCCGCCCGCGCAGTCGTCCACGAGCTCCCCTGCCGAGGGGGCGGTGTGCTCGACGGTGATCCCCGCCTCACGGAGGTACGGCAGCTGCGGGTGGTCCCGCTCGGCGCACAGCACCCGGTCGGCCGCGTGGAGCGTCTGCCAGGCGGGCCAGGACAGCAGACCGGGGGCGACCCGGTGGCTGGCGGTGAGCAGGACGATGCGGCCGGGATCTTCAGCGTTCACGCCCCCGAACCTACCCCCGGGCGGCCGGGGTCAGGCGCCTGCCTCCGGCTCCTCCCCCTGTGCACGGGTGACCTGCTTGATCCACGGCGCCTGATAGGTGCTGAGCTGGACCTTCCGGTCGTCCCAGCTGCCGTAGCGCGGGTTGACGTCGATGTGCAGCTCCTCCGACGTCCTGGCGAGGGCCTCCTGCACGGCCTGCATCCCGGCGGGGCTCTGCAGGTCGACCCCGAGCGCCCGGGCCAGCTTCTGGATCTGGACCTCCGTGCGCAGGGTCTCGTCGATCTGGCCGGGCGCCACCCAGCTCTGCTCCAGCATCCGCGTCCGCACCCCCTCCTCCCCGCCGGACTGGTCGGCGACGACACCGCGGATCTGCTGGATCTCCTTGCGGCTGACGCTCACCCCGGCGTCCTCGGTGGCCCGGTCAAGGATCTTTCCGAGGATCATGCCGGACAGCTTGGCCCGGATCAGCCGGCCCGACTCCGTCACCAGCTTCTCGGGCTGCTTGGAGTCCAGCTGCGCGCTGCGCACGTCGGCCGCCTGCGCCTGGAGGGTGGCCACGTCGATCCGGTCACCGCCGACCACGGCCGCGGCCCCGGGGTGGGCCTCGCCGCCGCACGCGGTCAGGAGCGGTGCCGCGACGAGCGTGGCGGCGGAAAGGGCGAGCGCGGTGCGACGTCGGCGGTGCAAAGGAGCCTCCCGGGGAGAGTTTGTGCATCAGTGCACAAAGCCTTGCGGTGATCGATGTTAGGCAGTGGACGTGGTTCGGGCCACTGCTTCGACCAACGATTTCCGGACCGGTCTGTGTGGGGTCGCGGACGAAATCCCCTGCGGCGCGTCTTTCCGGACCCGGCCCGGCCTACCGGGAGCCGCGTACGTCCTGGTGGTGGGTCAGCTGCCGGCGGAGCTCCGTGGGGAGCGGATGATGCGGGCCGTAGGCGCGCTCGGTGTCGTACAGGAGGGCCTGCAACTGCGAGCGGCCCGCCGTGTGGTCGCCCACGCCGAGCAGCAGGTGGCCGATCCGGTGGCGTATGTCGAAGGCCCGGCCGGGGCCGGCGGAGGTGGCGTAGCCGTTCTCGTAGTAGGGGAGGACGGCCCGGTACTCGACGAGGGCGGCCGCGGCCTCTCCGAGCTGCTCCAGACACTGCGCGGCGTCGTAACGGAACTGCAGGGTCTGGGGGTCGGCGGGTCCCGCCTCCGCCGCGCGGTCGTCGGCGAGCCGGCGGAGTTCCGGGAGGGCGCGGCGGTACTGGCCGTCGTCCATCAGCGTCGCCGCGTACTGCTTGCGGAGGATGCGTACGACCGGTGAGTGTTCGCCGTGCTCCGCGGCGGCGGCCGGGAGGATTCCTCCGAGGATGTCGACGGCCTGGGTGATGCGGCCCTCACCGAGGAGCCGCTTCACGTCGTCGACGGCCTGCGCCACGTTCGGCCGGGCGGGCGGCTGCCGAGGCGCGGCGGGGACCTGCTGGGCGGGGACGGGCATCGACGCCGGGACGGCCGCCCGGTCGGGCCAGGGGGCGTGCGGCCGGAGGAAGGGGCGGGTGGGGTCGAGGGGGCCGGAGGGGGCGCCGCCGGCGGGCAGCAGGGGCCGCAGGGACTCGTAGACCTCCTGGGCCGAGGCAGGGCGGTGCTGCGGGTCCTTGGAGAGCAGTCGCAGGACGAGCACCTCGAGCGCCTCGGGGACCTCCGGCCTGAGATGGCGGACGGGCAGGGGCGGCTCGTAGAGGTGGCGGTGCAGGACACCCAGGGCGGTGGACCCGGCGAACGGTACGTCGCCACTGAGGAGTTCGTGCAGGAGCGCGCCGAGCGCGTACAGGTCGGTGTACGGGCCCACGGCGCCGCCCATGGCCTGCTCGGGCGCCATGTAGGCCGGGGAGCCGATCGGTGAACCCGTGTGGGTCAGGCGGGTGGTGTCGGTGTCCATGACGGAGGCGATGCCCAGGTCGAGCACCGTGAGGGTGCCGTCCGGCTTCACCATCGCGTTGCGCGGCTTGAGGTCGCGGTGGACGATCGGCACGGCGTGCACCGCCGACAGCACCGCGCACAGCTGGGCGGCGACCGCGACGGCCCAGGGCCATGGGTACGGGTCGTGCTCGGCCAGGTGGTCCGCGAGGTCGGCGCCTTCGACGTACTGCATGACCAGGTAGAGGTCCTCGCCGTCGCTGCCCGCGTCGTGGACGGTGACCAGACCGGGGTGGTCGACCTGCGCGGTGACGCGGCACTCGCGGACGAACCGGCGGCGCAGATCGTCGGCGGCGGCGCTGCCGGAGGGGCCGGCGACCCGGTCGGGGCGCAGGAGCTTCACCGCGACCCTGCGGTCGAGCCTCTGGTCGTACGCCGTCCAGACCTGCCCCATGCCGCCCTGGCCGAGGATGGTCGCCAGCTCGTAACGCCCGGCGATGACCCGCCCGTTCACCGGCTGTCACCCTCCTTGCGGAGGTAGTCGCTCAGCTCGTCGAGCTCGGCGCGCACCTGGTCGAGGCGCTGAGGGGCGGCGGTCCTCGGCGCGTCGGACGGCTGCGCGGGGACGGCCGGCGTGGAGGCGGGCGGCGGTGTCGGGGCGGGGCCCTGCGGAGGGGCAGGCGGGTAGCCGTAGGAAGGCGTGCGTGGCGCGGTGACGGTCTGCCGTGAGGCGTAGCCGCCGGAGGGGAACGAGGGCGGCCCCGGATGCCGCGCGCCGTACGGGCCGGCGTGGGAGCCGGGCGCTCCGTGCGGACCCCGGAGGCCCCCCTGCGGACCACGGTACGGATCGAAGTGCCGTATCTCCGTGTAGAGGTAGTAGGTCACCGTGCCGACGAAGACGACCAGAATCCAGGCCAGGGTGATGACCGCCTGCCCGTCCGTCATCACTTCCTCCTCCTCCGGCAACGACCCGAGGTAGGCGATGAGTCCGACGTCGAGGGCGAGCACCAGGCCGAACAGCCACCAGTCGCGCTGCTTGCGGGTGACGATCGCCAGGCGCAGCATGGCCGCCCAGGCCAGGAGTCCACAGCTCAGCAGGGCCAGTGCCACGAACACCACGCGCAGCGTGACCAGCGTGGCCGAGGAGGGACTGGGCTTCGGCTGCTGCTCCGGCGGATAGCCGTAGCCGTGCATGTGCTGCTCCCGGAGGGCGTGGATCGGACGTGTGGCAGTGAGCGTATACACCGACACGGACAACCGGTCCCGGGTTGTGCACAACCGTTGTGCTTCACGTCACTTCGGGGCGACAGAACCGTCCGTGAGCCCGTCGTACATCCCCTGCACCAGCTGTCCGCCGAGCCGTCCCGCCGTGCGCAACGCGTCCTCGAACGCGGCGAGGGCGCTGAACTGCTCGCCGTACCTGCGCTGTTCGGCCAGCGGCAGGCGCGGCACCCGGAGACGGCGGGCGTCGAGCCGCGTCGCGGTGGAGGCGTAGCTGCTGGCCCGACGGCTGTTGGCCGTGCCGCGCAGGAAGCCGGCGAGGAACCAGGGGTCCAGGGCGGCCGGATCGGGGCGCAGCAGCTGGAGGTTGCGGCCGAGCACGGCACCGGCGGTGGCCTCGTCGACGACCCTGGCGACCGGACCGCCGCCGAGCACCGGCACGATGACGTCCCCCGGTTCCAGCAGCAGCGGTTCGTCCTCGGGACTCCCGGCCGGTGCGGTGGGCGCGCCGCTCGGGGCGGTACCGGCGAGGACGTCGTGCTCGGTGAGGACCGGCGCCGTGCCGTCGCCGGATCCGGACCCCGTCCGCAGGCGCAGGGCGCCCGTGCGGGCCAGTTCGCCGACGGTCGTGAAGGGCCGCCTGGCGGGTTCGCCGGGAGCGGCCGGGAGCGGGGTGAGGCGGGCGGTCAGCTTCAGGGTCTCCTCCAGCCGCTCCCGCACCCGGACCAGCTCGGCCGCCCCGCCGCCGGCGGCCTGGGCCGGCAGGTGGCGGGCGGGAGCCAGGTCCACGTCGTCGTCGAGGAGTTCGATGACGGGGACGGCCCGGCCGGCCCCCGGTCGCTCCTCGACGGGCTCGCGGCGGCCCGGCGCGTCGAAGGGGTGCCACGCGTCGAGCACCGCGCGGCGCACCGCCGGCCAGTCCAGCCGGTCGCGCCCCGAGGCGGACCCGGCGGTCTCGGGCTCCGACGTGTCGACGACGAGCAGTTCCGGTGACGGGGGCTGCTCGGGACCCGGCTTGCGGAGGACCCAGATGTGCAGCGGGACGCCGTACGGGGGCGCGGCGCCGGCGGGGAGCGCGATGACGGCGCGGAGGGCGCCGCGGCGGAGCAGATCGGCGCGGATCCGGCGGCCCGACCGGCGGGAGGCGGCGGCCGGGGGCATGAGGAGCACGGCGGTGCCCCCCTCGCGGAGGTGGGCCAGGGCGTGCTGGACCCAGGCCAGTTCGGACTCGGTGCGCGCGGGGAAGCCGTACTCCCAGCGCGGGTCGTAGGCCAGTTCGTCGTGCCCCCAGTTGCGCTCGTTGAACGGCGGGTGGCAGAGCACGGCGTCGGCGGTGAGGCCGGGGAACGCGTCCGCGCGCAGCGTGTCGCCGGTCCGCACCGCGAGCGTGGAGCCGTCGGCCCGGTTCCCTCCGGAGTGGAGGGCCAGCCGGAGCGCGGTGAGCGCCGCGAGGTCGGGGTCGGCCTCCTGTGCGTGGAGCGCCGTGGGGGGGCCGACGGCGCACAGCAGGGCGCCGGTTCCGGCGGCGGGGTCGAGGACGACCAGCGGTGCCCGCTTGCCGCTCTGCCGGGCGGCGTCCCTCGCCGGCTGCGCGAGGTCGGCCATCAGCTCGGCGAGGCCGGGGGGCGTGAGCGTGTACTGCCGTGGGTTGGCGTCCAGTTGACGGCCGAAGAGGAAGTCGAACGCCTGCCGGGCCCCGCCCTCGGCGGCCAGTTCGGCCGCGGCCCGCAGCAGGGGGACGGAAGGCAGGAGGGCCGCGGCCGTGGGAGTGGGGACGGTTCGGTCCGCTCCGAAGCGGTCCGCGAGGACGTGGTCGAGGGCGGCCGGGAGCACACCTGCCATCCGGGCGTCCGACACGGCGGTGATCTCCAGCCAGGCGGTGGGCCTGTCCCGTACGAGCAGGAGGGCGCACCCCGCGTGGACCAGGGCGGTGACGGCGCCACCGGGGTGGCCCGCCACCTGTTGCCAGACGCGCTCGCGCAGCGGTACCTCGGCGACCTTCCCCTGGTCGCGCAGCCACTGCTCGACCTCGTGGAGCGCGAAGGAGGGGCTGGCCTCGGTGCCCCCGACAGGTTTCGGGAAGTCGGCGTGGCGACGGCGCCAGTTGCTGACAGCCGCGCGACCCACACCCGCGAGCCTGGCGATCCCGGCCGCGGTCACCTCTGTCGAGCTATCCGGCACTGGCCCGTCTCCCGTCCCGCGCGCGTCGTGTCGCGTGCTGTGTGTAGGTGAGCATACCGACACAGCCCGGTGAACGGTTCACAGGGGATTCGCTGTTGACTCGGTTCACAGGCGATGGTCTTATTGACCCGTCGCTCACCACTGCGTCACTTTCTTCAGCTCACACTCCACGTTCTCCACCGGAAGGGCACAGCCATGTCCCAGTACACGCAGCCGCAGCAGCCGTACGCCCCCGCGCAGACTCCGGGCACCCGCCCCGCGCGCAACGGCCTCGGCATCTCCGCCCTCGTCCTCGGCATCATCGGGACGGTCTCGGGGCTGATCCCGTTCTTCTTCTGGCTCGCGGGGATCCTCGGTCTCATCGCCTTGGTCCTGGGCCTCGCGGGGCGCGGCCGCGCCAAGCGCGGTGAGGCCACCAACAAGGGCGTGACGACGTTCGGCGCCGTCCTCGGCCTGGTCTCGCTGATCCTGTCGGTCGTCGGAGCCGTCCTGACGTTCAAGGCCGTGGACGACGTGGTGACCGACATCAACAAGGCCGTCGCTGACAGTTCGGCCTCCGCGAAGCCGGCCACCGGGGGCGGGGCGGCCGGCGGGACCGAGGGCAAGAAGGGGGAGGTCCTGGGAGCAGGGGACGCAGCCGCGTACGACGACGGCCTGGAGATCAGCGTGGGCGCACCGGCCTCCTACACCGCCGACGAGTTCGCGATCGGCCACACCAAGGGCAACAGCGCCTACACGGTCTCGGTCGTCATCGAGAACAAGGGCAAGGAGAAGTTCGACGCGACGCTCGTGAGCGTCGACGCCCGGGCGGGCGAGGACGGTGTGAACGCCGAGCAGATCTTCGACGGCAAGGTCGGCGAAGGATTCACCGGTACCGTCCTGCCGGGCAAGAAGATCACGGCGGAGTACGCCTTCGACGCCCCGGCCGACGCCGGGAACCTGACCGTCGAGGTCACTCCCGGCTTCGACTGGGACGCGAGCCAGTGGGACCTGAAGCTCTGACGGCCGGACCGCGCGCGACGCCTTGCGCCGACCGTGCGCAACCCTCCGCGGGCCGGCCCGAGCGGAGCAGCCCCGCGGTCCGCCCGGCAGGGAACCCCTCCGCCGGGTGACCGGGCGGGCGCCCGGCAGCCTTCGGGCCCCCGGCAGGGCCGCCGCCCCCGAAGCGCTCAGGACCGGCCCGCCCCTGCGGGCGGCCGGTCCTGAGCGCTTCGGGGGCGCTGCGGTGTCAGGCCGTCCGGTGCCGCACCCACACGTTCGGCTCGACGTAGACGGCGTACCCGTGGGCGGGCGAACAGTGCACCGGCACCAGGGCGCCCGGCACCTCGACGGGCCCCTCCGTGTCGAACGGCAGCCCGGTCCAGGTCCGCCACTGCTCCAGGGACCCGCTCACCGTCATCGACACCGGGGCCACCACCTCGATGACTCCCCCGGCCCGCACGTGGACCCGCAGCCAGGGGTCGTACGGCAGCCCGTCCTCCTCCCGGACGCGCCGGGCGTAGTCCTCCATCGGCGCCCTCGGCTCCCCGTGTTTCCCGCTCGGCCTGACCGGGGCGACGAGTTCCCGGAAACCGAGGCGCCGGGCGTTGTCCCGCATCGCGGCCACCATGTGCCCGGAGATGCCTTGTCCGAGCCGCCCGGTCGTCACCGTGATCTCGATCGCGCTGACGGTGTCCGGGGCACGCCCGTGCCGCAGGTCCGAGAAGGCCCACAACAGCACCTGGTCCCAGCCGCCTTCCGGCAGCTCTCCCCGCCCCGGCGCGCCGAGGGCGAACGGCACGCTGTATCCCCGGGCCACCACCGTGCCCCCGGGGTCGGTGGCGACGAGAACGAACTCAGGGAACTCGGCCGCTATGCGGGGGTAGTTGGCCCAGCCGACCAGGTCCTCCAGGACGAAGGCGGGCCAGGTGTCGGGCATCTCCCCGAGTGCCCCGGCGAGCTCGGGCCGCTCGGCGAGCGTGGTGATCTTCAGGTCCATGCGGCCACGGTAGACACTGCCCGGCCCCCGGCCAACGCATTTCCTGGTTCACACCGATCCCGCGAGGAGCACGCCCGTCGGCACCAGGGTGAGCACCACACAGGCAGTCCAGTAGGCGGGGGGCGCCAGCGCGGCCCTGGGGCGCAGCGGCTCGTTGGCGAGCCACCAGATGATGCCGAACACCGCCCACACCGGCACGGCGATCACCAGCCACAGCATCATTCCGTCGTTCTCGGTCGGTTCTCGGGACGTCCAGCCGGCGTTCGCGAGCGGCCCGTTCGACAGGAGGTACCAGAGCAGCCAGACCGGCACGACGCCCGGCACCCCGAACAGCAGGTTCATCCCCGCGGCCGTCAGCCGCCATCTCCACATGCGCCCAGTATTCACACCGCCGGCACGAGCACCGTCAGCGCGTGGGGGCCTCGGTCGGACTACCGCCGGTGAGCAACTTCTCGGCGGGACAGCCGGACAGCACCTCGCGCATGGCCTCCCGCTCGGCCGCCGTCACCCACAGCCCGTACTTGCTCTTCACCGACACCTGCCCCGCCACATACGCGCAGCGGTACGCCTTGTTGGGCGGCAGCCAGGTCGCGGTGTCCCCGTCCCCCTTGCGGCGGTTGGCGGACGAGTCGGCGGCCACCAGGTTCAGCGGGTCGTTGGCGAAGGCCCGCCGTTTGCCGTCGCTCCACCCCTGGGCCCCCTTCTGCCACGCGTCGGACAGGGCGACGAGGTGGTCTATGTCCACCTTGCTGCGGCCCCGTTCGAAGGTGATGCGGGTCCCGGTGTACGGGTCGGGGTCGAGGACGCCGCTGAGCACCCTGCATCCGTCGGCGTCCCTGGAGATGTCGTCCAGTTGCTCGGCGAGCACGTCGTCGCGGGTTATCTGCATGCCCTTGTTCCCTGTGAGAGACATGAGTGACAGCCGTGTCCTCTCGTTGTACCTCGCCGTTATCAGTCATACCAAGAGGCACATGAGCGACATGCTCAGACAAGGGGAGGAATCGGCGATGCTGCGCACGGAGAAGGCTGTCTCACCCACCACGGGAGAGGTCACCTGGTTACTCGTCGACGAGGAAACCTACCGGCCTCATCCCGAGGTACGGGAGTTCTCGCTCTACCTGCGGGGCGCCGGACGCTCGCCGCAGACGCAGCGCGCCTACATCCCCCGGATCGGGCGCTTCCTCAACTGGTGCGCCGGACGGGCTACCGACTGGAAAACCGCCGGCCTCGGCGACATGACAAGGTTCAAGTTCCATATTGAGCGAACACCCTCCCGGCAGGGGCAGTTGCCCTCGGGGAGGACCGTCAATGCCGTTCTGACCGCTGTCTGCGAGTTCCTGCGGTTCTGCGCCGTCCAAGGTCATGTGGAGCATGAGGTCGCCGCACGCCTGAGTGAACCGCGCTTCCTGACCTCGCCGCCGAGCGGCTTCGACCCGGGGGAAGGCGGCCAGCACCTCGTGATCAAGGCTCGCGTCCTGAAGGCGCCGGAGATCGAGACAGCACCCGCAATTCTCACCCATCTCCAGGTCAGGGAGGTGATGGAGACAGCCCGCTCAGCCCGGGATCGGCTGCTCCTAACGGTGCTCGTCGAAGGGGGCCTGCGGATCGGCGAGGCTCTCGGCCTGCGACGGGAGGACATGCACCTGTTGCCCGACTCGACGCATCTGGGCTGCCGTACGGGAGGCGCGCATCTCCATGTCCGCCCCAGGCAGGACAACGTGAACGGCGCACGAGCGAAGGCAGGCCGCCATCGGATGGTGCCACTGGCTGAAGTTGCCGTGCACAGGTACCGCGCCCATCTCTCGGAGCGGGAGAACGTGCCCGAAGCCGTCAGCTGCGACTACGTGTTCGTGAACCTCGCCGGGCCGTACGCGGGCAGGCCGATGACGTACTCCAATGCCAAGCAGATCGTCGAGCGGATTGGAAAGCGCTGCGGCTTCCGCGCCCGTCCACACATGATGCGGCACACCGCAGCAACGCGCTGGATTCGCTGCGGAGTCTCACCAGACGTCGTCCAGACGCTGCTGGGCCATGCCTCATCAGCGAGCACCGCTGTCTATCTGCACGCCCAGGACGAGGAGCTCCGAGCTGCCGTCGAGCGTGTCTCGCCGGAGGCGATCCGATGAGGCAGGGGGCCGACTCGGCTGTCGTCGCGCTGCCACTCCAGGCGGATACGTCCTGGGCTTCGTGGCTCGCGGAACGCCTGGTGCCCGGGTGGCGAGCGTCCGAGTGGGACGAGGGCTCAATGCTGTTCACCGCAGTCCCCGGCAACCCCGCGACCAGCGTATTCATCTGCAGGGTGGCGGCGTGCTCCACGCACGTCGCCCATAACGGCGGCCGCTGCAGCGCCTGCATCAGAGCACGCTGGTCGCGGGCGAACCCGTCCGACTTCGACACAACCTACGTACCCGACACCGCACGCCGTCGCCCCAATGTCTCGACCGGGTCCCTCCCTGGAGTTTCCCAATTCTCGCTCAGCGAAGTCCCCGCGGCCGTACGGCGGGAGATCCAGTACGGGATTCAGCAACGCGACGCCGCGGGGATCAACCTCGTGCCCCAGCGTGTCCGGCGTATGGTCGCCGCTCTCCCCTCCCCATTGCCGACGCTCCTGGATCTGGACGAGTCGTTCGTACGAGAGCTGCCGGCAGAACTCGCGGGGATGCTGAACGGGGTCCTCCAACACGTCCGACGTGCGCGCTTGGAGTACGAGGGCACCGATCCGACATCGGGGGATGTCTGGGAATGCTCCCTTGTGGGACTCGCCGCCGGTCCAGGGCGCACGTACACGGCCATGCACGGCGTGATCGACTTCCGTCCGGTCCGCCAGCCATGGCTGCGTGAACTGGTGAAGGACTACGGCCGTGCGGTGCGCCCCAATGTCATCGAGTTCCGGCAAACCGTGTACGCCGCGACGCTCGCCTCAGCCGCGCTGACCGATCGCCCCTACGGTGATACACCGGAAAGGTTGTCGATGGCGGACATGAACGCCGTGGTGGACGCGTTCCGCATCGTCAAGCGTCCGGATAACGGTCGCGACTACTCAACGAGCCACCGGCGGTCGCTGCTGCGCCTATGGCGTGCGTTCCTCGAGTACGTACGACAGGCCGGGATGATGGACCACATTCCCGGCGGCTTCGCGCTGAACCCGAAATTCCACACCATCGCTGCGGTCGAGATCTCCGAGGACGAGATCGGCCGCGCCATCCCGGAACATGTCATCTCACAGCTCGACGCTCACATCGAACTGCTCGGCACATCGACAGCGTACGAAAGCGGTGGCTGGACTGCCGCGGACTTCGCGCGGATGTACCAGGTTGCTTACAAGGTCCTTCGAGACACCGGTCGGCGCCCTGGCGAGGTCACTAGCCTGCGCCGCGACTGTCTGCAGTGGATCGACGGCAAACCGACTCTGATCTACGACAACCACAAGCGACGCCGACACGGCCGCCGCTTGCCCATCACCGAGGCGACGGCCCAGGAGATCGAGTCCTGGCAGAAGGCGCTTCAGCGGTTGCCACCGGTACCTGCATGCGAGCAGTGGTTGTTCCCGTCACCAGGTCAGCGCAACCGGCCCCGGCGTGGTCACCTCACCCCTGCGCAGTTCTGCAACAGGATCTTCCGTGCCTGGGTCGACGAGGTCATTCCCGTGCTCGTTGATGAGCGCCTCGGCGACGACGGTGAGCCTCTCCCCTACGACCGCACCCAGATCGTCCCGTACGGATTCCGGCACGCCTACGCCCAACGCCACGCGGACGCGGGTACTCGCCCCGATGTCCTCCGGGAACTCATGGATCACCGGTCGCTGGACGTCACCATGGGGTACTACAAGGTCTCCCTCAGCCGAAAACAGGAAGCCGTACGGACGGTCGCGGCGCTCGCCGTCGACCGGAACGGGGAGTCCCGTGGCTTCAGCGACCCACTGGCCTACGAAGTGGAGAGCGTCGGAGTTCCGTACGGCGGCTGCACCGAACCGAGCAACGTCAAGGCCGGAGGCGGGCACTGCCGCATCCGCTTCCAGTGCGCGGGCTGCGACTTCTACCGGCCCGACCCCTCCTACCTGCCGACCATGGAACAGCAGATCGCGGACCTGCGTGCCGACAAGGAGGCCGCTTTGGCGATGGAAGCCGCGGACTGGGTCGTGCGCAATCTCGACGACCAGATCCGCGCGTACTCGAAGTCGGCCGACGAGATGCGGAGGAAGCTCGAAGCGCTGCCTGCCGAGCAGCGCGCGGTCGTCGAATCCGCCTCGCGCGAGCTGCGCAAGGCCCGCTCCGCAGCAGCCTTCGTCCCCTTGCAGGCACTGACGACGCGGAGCCCAGAATGAAAAGTCCTGCCGCTTCCGGCAGTAATGACCGGAACTCACGGGTCGAGCGCCTGCGCGCCAGCCGTGCCAAGGACAGCGAGGACAAGACCAAGCGCGCGCTCGATGCAGTGAACGGCCTTCTCCGCTCGGGACGACGCATCACCGTCAGCCAGGTGGCGCGGGACGCGGCGGTGTCCACGTGGTTCGTCTACAACCAGCCCCAGGTGCACCAGGCCGTTCAGAACGGCATCACCGCCCAGCAAGGGCAGGTACAGGGCGCCCCCGTTCCAGCGGCGCGACAGGTGTCTCCTGCCGGGCTGCAGACGGACCTCGCCCTGGCGCGTGAAGAGATCAAGGAGCTCAAGAGGGAACGCGACCGTCTCCACAACCGGGTCCGGCTGTCTCTCGGTGCCGAATTGGACGGGGTGAACCGAAACGAGCTGGTCGAACGCGTGCAGCAGCTGGAACAACGGAACACGGTTCTGAGGCAGGAACTGTCGGAGGCCAGGGACAGGATCCTCGCTCTGGAGGGCCGGCTGCGGGAGACGGAAGACGATCTCACGGCCGCGCGCGCCGGTCTCCGCCGTGCGATGCGAGCCGTGCCGTCCCAGTAACCCGTGCCGAACCACCACACGGCAGACTGTCCGTTCAGAATGGGGGATCGTTGAAGATCAAGCCGGTCCAAACAGGTGAGACCGGCGCGGAATCGCGCTGCTGAAGGAGTACGACGGCGTCGTTGACGCGCCCCAGTTCGATGAGATGGCCGGCAAGGTCGCTTCTGTTCGCGGGGACGTGCTGTTCGAGAACGGCAACAGCCTCCTCGATGCGTCCGGCGCCGGCGAGCAGCTCGGCGATGTGCGGCGCAGCGTACGAGGTGGATCCCTCGGGGTGGGACCGGGCCTGTGCGACCGCTACGTCGACGCCGTCGCGTGCGGCGATCAGCGGCAACCGTATCCAGTACAGGTCCCAGGCCTCCTCGCGCCCACGGGCGGCGGCGAGGGCGTCGAGGTGCGCCAGGCCGTCCTCGGGGCGGCCTTGGTCGAGGCACAGGTTGGACCACGTATGCAGGATCCAGTCGTCCCCGTTATGAGCCTCGGCCAGCTCCCGCAGCACGTCGACGGCTTCGCCCTTTCGGCCATGCCGTGCCAGGAGCTCCGCCAGTCGCACCGTGCCGTGGCACCGGAAGTCCTGCGAGCCGCCCGACTGCCGGTACACGGCGATCGCGCCTTCCACGTCATATCGCTCCTCCAGCACCTCGGCCAAGCGCTGCGCAGCGTGACCGTGGCACTCGGTCACCGCGTACGCGCGAAGTTCCTCGATCCGATCGTGTCTCGCCAGCAAGTCGGCCAGCTGATCCCGGTTGTTGACGGATGTGATGTGCCGGGTGTGCAGCAGGGCGATCGCTTCGTCGACGCCGCCACTGCGTTCGCGGATCGTGGCAAGCAGCCCGATGGCGCTGTCGGGGTCCAGGCCGCTGCAGCACCACGGGCTGTCACACCGGTGCTGGTCGGGGATCCGGGCAGCCAGCAGCGCGGCGACGGCTTCGTCCCGGCCTGTTCCTTCGGCGATGTCGACCAGAGCGGCGGCAAGAAGCGAGTCCTCGATTCCGGCGCTCAGCCGAGTGATCGCCTCGTCCGTATGCCCGTGCCGGGCCAGCAGGCGCGCGAAGAACTCCAGCCGGAGTCCTCCCGTACTCGCATACGGGCGGGACAGCGCGATCGCCTCCTCTGCCCGCCCCCAGCTCTCCAGCAGTTCCGCCTGGGTCTGGGCTGCCGGCCACCAGCCCGTGGCAACGTAGGGAGCGAGCACCTCCAACGCCTGACTTTGCCGACCCTGGTCACCGGTCAGCCGCGCCCATGCCCGCGCGCAGAACCATTCCCCACAACGGGCCTGGACCTCCACCTCGTCATCGTGGCCGAGCTCAAGAAGCCTGGTGACCAGGAACGGAGGGATGCAGCCGGACAATGTCCGGGCCTGACGGTCGAGATCGGCAGCGTCCATGATTGCGCACCTTAACCACCCGGTCCGACAGGAACCCCGCAGCCCCCGGGGCCAGGACAGTCATCGGGATGCTGTCAGCCCTGGCACTGCTTCAGCATCGTCGCCCTATCTGCCGTTGTCACCGGGAGCTCGTACTTGTCGGCGACCTGAGCGAACCGCACCACGTAAGAGCACCGAATCTTCTTGTTCGGCGGCAACCAGGACGCAGGCCCCGAGTCACGCTTCGCCGAGTTGGCGCGCCCCTCGACAGGAAGCAGATTGAGCACGTCGTTCGCCAGTTGCTTGCGCTTGCTCTCCGGCCATCGGGCGGCGCCCATCTGCCAGCTGTAGGAGAGAGGAACCACGTGGTCTATCTGCACCTCGGTGGCCTTCGCCTTCTTCCAAGCGATGTCCTTGCCGGTGTACGGGTCATACAGGTCCATCGCAACAACCACGCAGTCGGAACCTGAACGGAACTGCACGTGCCGCCCATGGAGTTTCAACAAGTCGTTCCGCGTGTCACAACCATTTCTCGCCAGCGGAACCCCGTCCGCCGTGTCCATCCACGCATAGCCGAACTCGTCCCTTTCGTAGCCCGTCTTCGGTCCACGACCCTTTGTGGCGAGTCCTTGGATGAGCTTGCGTGCGTTGACCTTGTCCGCTTCCGACGTGAGCGCGGCGAGCCCCGGCTTCGTCCCGTCGGGATTCGTCATCGGGCTCACCGCCTGGCCGGCAGCTGTGTCCGGTCCGGGTCCTGCGGAGCTTCCACCCGGCTCCAGGCCATCACAGCCCGTAAGGAGAGCGGCGGCAACGGCAACCGTAAGGACGGCCCCCTTCCTACGAGTCGACAAGGTCCTGTGACTCATGTGCCTCTCGCTACGCACAGCCGACCACACCCTGCATACGCTGCGAGAACAGTCCCTTCACAGTCCGAAGCATAGAGATAACGCGGGTCCCGCACCCGTTGCGATCGGTGTCGGCCCACGCCGATCCGAACGCGTCCCGGTCGTAACCGGTCCTGGGGGCCCGGCCCTTGACGGCGAGCCCGTCGACCGCTCGCAGCGCACTGCCGCCGGGCGCCGGTGCCGCCTCCGATCGCGCCGGGCCGGGCAGTTCGCCGAGGCCGTCGCACCCGGTCAGGGCCAGAGAGCCCGTCAGGGCCACGACCACGAGTGCGGGGAGACGGTGCCGGGGGCGCGCTGTGTCAGAAGGCTTCACAGCGCACCAGGTTAGGCGCCCGGCCGCGATCCCGGCACGGGGCGGGTTCCGCCCGCCCACCGCGACGCCGGCCGCACCGGCACCTCGCGCCCGGCGCACCCCCCGGCTCCGTCCCTCCGCCCGCCGCGCCGCGCAGAAGCCGATCGGGCCCACCTTCCCGGCCGGTGCGTCCTCCAGGACGATCCGGCCCGTCCTCCCGGCCGCAGCGCGCCCGGCGAGGACCGGTCGGCTCACACCTTCCCGATCCCCAGCGTCGTCTCGGAGGGGAGGAGTCCCGATCCGATCACCTCCACCCACAGCGGCCCCAGCAGCTCCACCAGCCGCTCCCGCTCCCCGGGGCCGAGCGCCCGCCAGGGTTCCGCCGCGCTCTCGTCCGTACGGCGTTCGACCTCCTCGCGCAGCGCGCGGCCCGCGGGCGTGGCCGTCCCGTCCGCCTCCAGCAGTCCCCTCGCGGCCAGCCGGGCGCGGGCGGACTCCCACTCCTCGCCGCTCCACCCGCGGCTCGCGAACACCTCCGGGCGGGTGGCCCCGACGGCTGCGAAGGAGACCAGCGACTCCACCGGGTCGAGGCCTGCCCCGGCGAGCGCCGCCACATGGCCGTCCCCCCGGTGCTCCCGCAGGATCGTCGCCGCGTTCCAGAGCGCCACGTGGGGCTCGTCCGGCCAGGGCAGCGCGGCGGCGGCCCCGGCCAGGGGGCGTCCGGTCGCATCCGCCGCCGACGCCGCCCGCCGGGCCAGCTGTGCGGCCTCGGCGAATCCGGGGCCGTGCACCCGGTCACCGAACAGCGCCCGGTACGCCCGGTCGACGGCCTTCGCCCTGGACGCGAGCACCGCCTCCGGGGAGGCGACGGACCAGACGGCCGGCACGTACGCGCCGGTCATCCGCGGACTGAAGCTGTGGAACACCCCGGTCACCCGGTCCGCGTCCACCGCCCCGAGCGGCGCGGCGCGCCAGGCGAAGTAGGACGGCCACCGCTCGTCCGTGGCGTATCCCAGCGCGGCTGCTTCCTCGAACGCCTCCGGCGCGTAGTAGATGACGGCGTGCAAGGGTTCCAGCAGGTGCCACATCTGGCGCACGCCACCCCGTTCGTCGGACATCTCCCGACCTCTTTCCGTCCGGTCAATCTTGTCATCGTCTAGATGGCCAGGGTGCGCCGCGCTCTCGAACTTGTCAATGCCTAGATTCGGCGTACCGTACGTCCCATGACGCGCGAACGCACCTACCACCACGGTGACCTGCGCCGGGCCCTGCTCACTGCCGCACTGGACGTCATCGCCCAGGAAGGCCCCGACGCCCTGTCCCTCCGCGACCTGGCCCGCCGGGCGGGGGTCTCGCACGCCGCGCCGGCCCACCACTTCAAGGACCGGACCGGCCTGCTCACCGCCGTCGCCGCCGAGGGCTACGCGCTCTTCGCGGACGCGCTGGCCGCTGCCCCCGACCTCCAGGAACGGGGGGTGGCCTACGTACGGTTCGCCACCCGGCACCCCGCGCACTTCCAGGTGATGTTCCGCCCCGAGCTGTACCGTGCCGACGACACCGCCCTGCTCACCGCCAGGTCACACGCCACGGAAGCGCTGCGGGCCGGCGTCGGCGACCTGCCCGAAGCGGCCCGGGGTGAGGACGCCGGGCTCGCGGGCGTCGCCGCCTGGTCCCTGGCCCACGGCTTCGCCACCCTGCTGCTGACGGGCAACCTCTCCGGCGCCCTGGAGGGCCGCACCCCGGAGACCGCCTTCCGCTCACTGACCGGCCTGCTCTTCGCGCGCCGCGACGGCACCGACGGGTGACCGGTACGTCGGCCTGCCGGTACGGCGACCTGTCGGTACGGCGACCGACCGGTACGGAGCCGGCGCGGGGACGCGCGGCCCCGCCGCGAGGTCCGGCGGGGCGCCGCGTGGTCCTGACGACCGCCTCTACGACCCCAGGACGGTCGTCAGGAACTCCCCGGTCCACGCCAGGAGTTCACGGCCCACCACCGGCTTCCCGCCGATCCTGCCGGCCGTCGGCCTGGGCACCAGGATCTGGTGGGCGGACGGCTTGATGACCGTCTTCGGGTGGAGCCGCTTCAGCCGCAGCTCCTGCGACTCCCGCAGCTCCACCGGCGCGAACCGGATGTTCGGCCCCTGCAGCACGATCTCGCCCACCCCGCAGGCCCGGGCCAGCATCCGCAGACCCGCCACCAGCAGGAGGTTCTCCACCGGCTCCGGAAGCTTGCCGTAGCGGTCGGTGAGCTCCTCGCGCACCGCCCTGATGTCGTCCTCCGAGTTCGCGGAGGCGATCGCGCGGTACGCCTGGAGGCGCAGCCGCTCACCCGGGGCGTAGTCGTGCGGGACGTGCGCGTCGACCGGGAGCTCGATCTTGACCTCGAGCGGCGGCTCCTCCTCGGTCTCGCCGTCCACCGCCGCCCGGTAGTCCGCCACCGCCTCGCCGACCATCCGGATGTACAGGTCGAAGCCGACACCCGCGATGTGGCCGGACTGTTCGCCGCCGAGCAGGTTTCCGGCGCCGCGGATCTCCAGGTCCTTCATCGCCACGTACATGCCCGCGCCCATCTCGGTGTGCTGGGCGATCGTCGCCAGGCGCTCGTGCGCGGTCTCCGTCAGCGGCTTCTCCGGCGGATACAGGAAGTACGAGTAGCCCCGGTCGCGGCCACGGCCGACCCGGCCGCGCAACTGGTGCAGCTGGGAGAGGCCGAAGTTGTCACCGCGCTCCACGATCAGCGTGTTGGCGTTGGAGATGTCGATGCCGGACTCGACGATCGTCGTCGAGACGAGGACGTCGAACCTCTTCTCCCAGAAGTCGACGACGACCTGCTCCAGCTGGCTCTCCCCCATCTGCCCGTGCGCCGTGGCGATCCGCGCCTCGGGCACGATCTCCCGGAGCCGCGCCGCGGCCCGGTCGATGGACTCGACCCGGTTGTGGATGTAGAACACCTGGCCCTCACGCAGGAGTTCACGACGCACGGCCGCGCCGATCTGCTTCTCCTCGTACGGACCGACGAAGGTCAGGACCGGGTGGCGCTCCTCGGGGGGCGTCGTGATCGTCGACATCTCGCGGATGCCGGTGACGGCCATCTCGAGCGTGCGGGGGATGGGCGTCGCCGACATCGTGAGCACGTCCACGTTGGCGCGGAGCTTCTTCAGCTGCTCCTTGTGCTCGACACCGAAGCGCTGCTCCTCGTCGACGATGACCAGGCCGAGGTCCTTGAACTTCGTCTCCGACGAGAACAGCCGGTGCGTGCCGATGACCAGGTCCACGGACCCGTCCTTCAGCCCCTCCAGCGTCGCCTTCGACTCGGTGTCCGACTGGAAGCGGCTCAGTGCCCGCACGTTCACGGGGAACTGGGCGTACCGCTCGGTGAAGGTGCCGAAGTGCTGCTGGACCAGGAGCGTCGTGGGGACGAGGACGGCGACCTGCTTGCCGTCCTGGACCGCCTTGAAGGCCGCGCGCACCGCGATCTCCGTCTTGCCGTACCCGACGTCGCCGCAGATCAGCCGGTCCATCGGGACCGACTTCTCCATGTCCTCCTTGACCTCGGCGATCGTGGACAGCTGGTCGGGCGTCTCCGCGTACGGGAAGGCGTCCTCCAGCTCGCGCTGCCACGGGGTGTCCGGGGCGAAGGCGTGGCCGGGGGCCGCCATCCGCGCCGAGTAGAGCTTGATCAGGTCGGCGGCGATCTCCTTGACCGCCTTCTTGGCGCGCTGCTTCGTCTTCGTCCAGTCGGCGCCTCCGAGCCGGTGCAGGGTCGGCGCCTCGCCGCCGACGTACTTCGTGACCTGCTCCAGCTGGTCGGTGGGGATGTAGAGGCGGTCCCCGGGCTGGCCGCGCTTGGCGGGGGCGTACTCGACGAGGAGGTATTCACGGGTCGCGCCCTGCACGGTGCGCTGGACCATCTCGATGTAGCGGCCGACGCCGTGCTGCTCGTGGACGATGAAGTCGCCCGCCTGCAACGTCAGCGGGTCGACGGACTTGCGGCGGCGGGCCGGCATCCGCCCCAGGTCCTTGCTGGCGGTGCGCTGCCCGGTCAGGTCCGTCTCGGTCAGCACGGCCAGCTTCAGGGCCGGGTCGACGAAGCCGTTCTCGATGGCGCCGCACGACACGTGGACCAGGGACGGCGTGATCTCGGTCAGGTCCTGGTCGAGGCGTGCCGCGATGCCCTCGCCGCCGAGCACCTCGACCGTACGGGAGGCGGGCCCCTGCCCCTCGGTGACGTACACCGTGCGCCAGCCGTCGGCGAGCCATCCCTTGGTGTCGGCGAGAGCGCGGGCGGTGTCCCCGCGGTACGCCTCCGGGGCGTGCATCCCGAGCTTGAGGGTGTCGCCGTCCAGATCCTCGTCGGCGGCGAACGGGGAGGTGGACCACCACATCATGCCCAGCTCACGGGCCCGGTCCCGGACGTCGGCGATGCCCCACAGGGAGGCCGCGCCGACGTCGATCGGGGCCTCGCCGCCGCCCGCCGTGGCCGCCCAGGACGCCTGGAGGAACTCCTGGCTGGTCGCGACGAGGTCCGCCGCCCTGGTCCGCACCCGCTCCGGGTCGCAGACCAGCGCCATCGACCCCTTCGGCAGGACGTCGAGCAGCAGCTCCATCTCGTCGACGAGCACGGGCGCGAGGGACTCCATGCCCTCGACGGCGATCCCCTCCGCGATCTTCCCCAGCAGCTCGCCGAGCTCCGGGTGCTCCTCGGCGAGGGCGGCAGCCCGGGCACGTACGTCCTCGGTGAGCAGCAGCTCACGGCAGGGCGGGGCCCACAGCCCGTGCTCGGCGACCTCCAGGGACCGCTGGTCGGCGATCTTGAAGTAGCGGATCTCCTCGACCTCGTCGCCCCAGAACTCCACCCGGAGGGGGTGCTCCTCGGTCGGCGGGAAGACGTCCAGGATGCCGCCGCGCACGGCGAACTCACCGCGCTTCTCGACCAGCTCGACGCGGGCGTACGCCGCTGCCGCCAGGGCGTCCACGACCTCGCCCAGATCGGCGGTCCGCCCGCTGTTCAGCGCGACGGGCTCCAGGTCGCCCAGCCCCTTGACCTGCGGCTGGAGGACGGAGCGCACCGGGGCGACGACCACGCTGACCGGCCCGGTCTCCGGGTCGTCCTGCCGGGGGTGCGCGAGGCGGCGGAGCACGGCGAGACGGCGGCCCACGGTGTCGGAGCGGGGCGAGAGCCGCTCGTGCGGCAGCGTCTCCCAGGAGGGGAACTCCGCCACGGTGTCGGGGGGCAGCAGGGTCCGCAGCGCGGCCGCCAGGTCCTCGGCCTCGCGGCCGGTCGCGGTGACGGCGAGCACCGTACGCCCGGCCTCGCGGGCCAGCGCGGCCACGGCGAAGGGGCGCGCGGCGGGCGGGCCGACCAGGTCGACATGGGCCCGGTGGCCGTCCGCTGCGGCCTTCACCGCTTCGGAGAGCGCCGGGTCGGTGACGACGACGTCCAGCAGACCGTGCAGGCTCATGAAGGTTCCGTCCGGTGTGGCGAGTGAGCAACGCGAAGGACCCGACACGTGGCACGGGCCGGGGGCTCCAGCGTACGACGTCGGTGTGTCACTCGCGCGAGGGAACGCCGTTGTCCCGGCGCCTGCGGCGGGACCAGCCTCGGTCCGGCAGCGAGTCCACTCGTGGCCCCTGTGAGGCAGTCATGACAGCAGCCCGGCAAGGCTGCGGGGTGCCCCCGACCTCGCCGGGCGCGCCAGAGACATGCAGTTCAGGCCTGTCCCGAACACCGCTGAGCACGGTGTTCGCGCCGGCCGCCTCCCCCCGGTCCACCGCGACCCCTTCGACCGCATCCTCGTCGCCCAGGCCCGGACCGAAGGTCTGACGGTCGTCACCCGCGACAAATGGATTCCCCAGTACGACGTGCCGGTCATGCCCACCTGACGGAGGCAGCGGGACGCAACCCGGCCCCGGGGCGTCTGGAGGAACGCCCCGGGGCCGGATCAGTCATCCTACGGCGGGCTCTGTCACCCGTCCGTGGCGATCGCGTTGAGGACGTTCATCCGGCCCGCCCGGAAGGCGGGGATCAGGGCGGCGAACAGTCCGACGAAGGCCGAGGCCACGAACACGGTGAGGATCGTCGGCCACGGGATCTCCAGGACCCCGAGCCCTTCGAGCGCCAGCAGCTTCTGGGCCGAGGTGCCCCAGCCCATGCCCAGACCCAGACCGAGCAGCGCGCCGAACAGGGCGATGACCACGGACTCCAGCCGGATCATGCGCCGCAGCTGGCGGCGGGACAGGCCGATCGCCCGCATCAGTCCGATCTCACGGGTCCGCTCGACCACCGACAGGGCCAGGGTGTTCACCACTCCGAGCACGGCGACGATGATCGCCAGGGCGAGAAGGCCGTACACGATGTTCAGCAGCTGGCCGACCTGGTCCTTCAGGTCCTGCTTGAAGTCGGCCTGGTTCTGCACCTTGTACTGCGGGTACGCCGCGAGCGAGCTCTTGAGCGCGGCGTACGCCTCCTTCTCCTTGCCGTCCTCCGCCGAGGCGAACATGATCATGTTCTTGGGCATCCTGTCGGCGGTCACGTAGCGCTCCGCCGTGGTGACGTTGATGTACATCGCACCCCGGTCGACGTTCGTGTCGTCGGAGGTGATCGCGGCGACCTTCAGACCGGCGGTCCCGCCGGCCTTGAAGGCGACGGTGAGTTCGTCACCCACCTCGATCCCGTGCAGCGCGGCGTAGTCCGACCCGACGGACATGGAGTCCGCGCCGTACGCCTTCGACAGGTCACCGGCGGTCGTCTCGCGCCGCAGGTCCTGCGGGTACGTCGGGTCGGCGGCCGTGACGTGCTCGTCCGCCGTCGAACCGTCGGGGTTGGTGAGCTTCGCGGCGAGCATCCGGTAGTTCGTGACGTGCTCGATCCCGGGCACCTTCTCGATGGCGTCCGCGGCCTGCGGCACGATCAGCTGACCGGTGTCCGACTGGACGATGAAGTCCGTACCCACCGACTTGTCGAGCTCGTCGGTGGCCGAGGCGACCATCGAGGAGCCGACGACCGAGAGGCACGCGACCAGCGCCAGGCCGATCATCAGTGCCGCGCCGGTCGCCCCCGTACGCCGGGGGTTGCGCAGGGCGTTGCGCTCCGCCAGCCGCCCGACCGGGCCGAACAGCCGCAGGACGACCGCGCCGAGCACCCGTACGACGGCTCCGGCGAGCAGCGGGCCGATCACGATGAAGCCGATGAGGGTGAGGACCACGCCGAGACCGAGGTAGAGCGAGCCCTCGGTCGCCTTGTCCGCCTGGGTCGTCGCCCACAGGCCCGCGGCCCCGGCGCCGGTGAGGACCAGTCCGAGTCCCGCGCGGACCCAGCCGGACTTCGCGTCCGCCGGGGTTCCGGCGTCCCGCAGGGCCGCCATCGGTGAGACCTTGCCGGCCCGGCGGGCCGGGATGTAGGCGGCCAGGACGGTGACGACGATGCCGAGCGCCAGCCCGGTCACCGGCGTCGTCCAGGCGATCGTGAGGTCGCCGGTGGACAGCTCCATGCCCACGGCGCCCATCATCTTCATCAGCCCGACGGCGAGACCGATGCCGGCGCCGACCCCGAGGGCGGATCCGACGATGCCCAGGAGCACGGCCTCGACGAGCACGGACCTGTTGACCTGCTTGCGGCTGGAGCCGATGGCCCGCATGAGGCCGATCTCGCGGGTGCGCTGGGCGACCAGCATCGAGAAGGTGTTGACGATCAGGAAGATGCCCACGAGGAAGGCGATCCCGGCGAAACCGAGCATCGCGTACTTCAGTACGTCCAGGAAGGAGCCCATGGAGTCCTTGTTGGCCGCGGCGGCCTCGTCCTGGGTCTGCACCTTGTACGCGCCCGAGTCGCCCAGGGCGGCGGAGACGTTCTTCTTCAGCCGGGTGTCGGCGACACCGGCTTCGGCGGTGACCGAGATGTGCGTGAAGACTCCCGGGGCGCCCAGGAGCTTCTCCTGCGCGGTGGCGGTGTCGAGGTAGACGACGGCCGCTCCGGGGTTGGTCACGGTGAACGAGGCGATCCCGGTGATCTTCGCCCTGATGTCACCGGTGACGGCGATGGTGCGGACCTCGTCGCCGAGCGACAGGTGGTGCTTCTCCGCGGTGTCGGCGTCGATCATGACCTCGGTCGGGCCGCGCGGTGCGTGCCCGGAGGTGATCTCCATGGACCGCAGGTCGTTGTCGGTCCAGTTGCCGGCGATCGTCGGGGCGCCGGTCTCGGACCCGAGGTTCTTGTTGTCGCTGTCGACGACGGTGACGGCCATGCTGCTGACGGCGCCCTCGGCCTTCTCGACCCCGTCCACGCCGCCGACCTCGGCCACCACGGAAGCGGGGAGCGCCTCGGGCCTGCCGTTCTCGGGGACGTCGTCGGCCCGGGCGGCCCTGGGACTGACCGTGACGTCGGCGGACGTCGCCGCGAAGAGCTTGTCGAAGGTGGTGTTCATGGTGTCGGTGAAGACGAGCGTGCCGCACACGAACGCCACGGACAGCAGGACGGCGACGGCGGAGAGCGCCATGCGCCCCTTGTGCGCGAGGAAGTTGCGCATCGAGGTCTTCCAGACGGTCATGACGTCCGCCCGCGCGCGTCGAAGTCCTTCATGCGGTCGAGGACCTGCTCGGCCGTGGGGTTCTGCATCTCGTCGACGAGGGAGCCGTCCGCGAGGTAGAGGACCCGGTCGGCGTAGGAGGCGGCCACCGGGTCGTGGGTGACCATGACGATGGTCTGGCCGAGCTCGTCGACCGACTTGCGGAGGAAGGACAGCACCTCGGCGCCGGCCCGGGAGTCCAGGTTCCCGGTGGGCTCGTCCCCGAAGATGATCTCGGGGCGGGCGGCGAGCGCCCGGGCCACCGCGACGCGCTGCTGCTGGCCGCCGGAGAGCTGTGTGGGCCGGTGCTTGAGCCGCTCGGAGAGGCCGACGGTGTCCACGACCTGCTGGAGCCATCCGGCGTCGGGCTTACGGCCCGCGATGTCCATCGGCAGCGTGATGTTCTCGAGCGCGTTGAGCGTCGGCAGCAGGTTGAACGCCTGGAAGATGAACCCGACGCGGTCCCGGCGCAGCTGAGTCAGCTTCTTGTCCTTGAGGCCCGTGATCTCGGTGTCGGCGAGGTGGATCCGGCCCGAGGTCACCGTGTCCAGACCTGCCAGGCAGTGCATCAGGGTCGACTTGCCGGACCCGGACGGGCCCATGATCGCCGTGAACTGCCCGCGGAGGATGTCCACGTCGACATGGTCGAGCGCGACGACGCGGGTCTCGCCCGCCCCGTAGGCCTTGACGACCTGCCGCGCCCGCGCAGCGACGGCCGTACGCCCTCCAGTGTCCCCGTGCCTGGGAATGGTTACAGCCGTTGTCACGGTTTCTCTCCTATGTCGGTCAAAGGCCGGACGTCTCTGTGTACGTTCCGAGTCTCGGGTGCGAAGGGGGCCGGGCGCGCTGGTGCCCGGCGCAGTCTTCGAGGGGGGTTTTCCCCACCCCGTCCCCTGGGGCCGGCCCCGTCGGCGATGTAAGAACACGCTAAGGAACAGGACGCCCCTGTCTCGTCCTCCGGTGGGAGGAACGGCCCCCGGGCACAACTACGTAGCTCCCCCTAAGGGTTCGGGGACCGAGGGCAGGACCTGAGTAGGGGTCTCACGCCTCGGCCTGCGACTCCCGTCGCGGCGCGGACGGTGAGACAGTGACCTCCAGGAAATAGGTGCATAGGGAAGGAACCTCTGTGGGCGGCACGGACGGAACCGGCGGCACGGACAGCCCGGAAGCGGTGCACGGGACGGCCGTCCCGAAAGCGGCACCGGACACCGACCGGGGCCGGCGCCCGGTCGTCGCGGCCCTGATGCTCGGCATGGGCCTCGCCGCGATCGACGGCACCATCGTCGCGACGGCCGTCCCGCAGATCGTCGGCGACCTCGGCGGTTTCTCCGTCTTCTCCTGGCTCTTCTCCGGTTACCTGCTCGCCGTGACCGTCACCCTGCCGGTGTACGGAAAGCTCTCCGACACCTTCGGCCGCAAGCCGGTCCTGGTCGCCGGCATCATCCTCTTCCTCGCCGGCTCACTGCTCTGCGCCGCCGCCTGGAACATGGCCGCCCTCATCGCCTTCCGCGTCGTCCAGGGTCTCGGCGGCGGCGCCCTCCAGGGCACGGTGCAGACCATCGCCGCCGATCTGTACCCGCTCAAGGAGCGGCCGAAGATCCAGGCGAAGCTGTCCACCGTCTGGGCCACGTCGGCCGTGGCCGGACCGGCGGCCGGCGGGCTGCTCGCCGCCTACGCCGACTGGCGCTGGATCTTCCTCATCAACCTGCCGGTCGGCGCCGTCGCCCTCTGGCTGGTGGTCCGTCACCTCCACGAGCCGGCCCGCCCCCGCCCGGCCACCCGTCCCCGTACCGACTGGGCGGGCGCGCTCGCGATCTTCGCCACCGGGGCGCTCCTGCTGACCGCTCTCGTCCAGGGCGGTGTCGCCTGGCCCTGGCTCTCCGCGCCCTCGCTCGGCCTGCTGGGGGCGAGTGCCGCGCTGGCCGCCCTGACCGTCGTCATCGAACGCCGCGCCGCGGAACCCGTCATCCCCGGCTGGGTCTGGCGGCGCCGGACCATCGCCTCGGTCAACCTCGCCCTCGGCGCGATGGGGCTGCTCATGGTCGCGCCGACCGTCTTCCTGCCGACCTACGCCCAGTCGGTCCTCGGACTGGGCCCGATCGCCGCCGGGTTCGTCCTGTCCGTGATGACCCTGAGCTGGCCCGTCGCCGCCGCCCTCTCCGACCGGGTCTACAACCGCATCGGCTTCCGCCGTACCGCGATCACCGGCATGTCCGGGGCGCTGCTGGTCCTGCTCTGCTTCCCCCTCCTGCCCTACCCGGGCGCCGCCTGGCAGCCCGCCCTGCTCATGCTGCTGCTCGGCGCGACGCTCGGCCTCTTCCAGCTCCCGCTGATCGTCGGGGTCCAGTCGACGGTCGGCTGGGCCGAGCGGGGCACGACGACCGCGTCCGTGCTCTTCTGCCGCCAGGTCGGCCAGAGTCTGGGAGCCGCCCTCTTCGGCGCCGTCGCCAACGCCGTGCTCGCCTCCCGGCTGGCCGACTCCCCCACTCCGGGGCTGCCCGGCGACCTGGACGCCGTGTCGCACGCCCTGGAGGATCCGGCGGCCCTCACCGCCACCGCCGCGGACTCCCTGCGGCGGGCCGTGGACACGGCGGTCGACCACGTGTTCGCCGGGGCCGCTGTCGCCGCCGCGCTCGCCCTTCTGGTGCTCGTTCTCGTCGCCCCGCGCCGCTTTCCGGTCCTGGACGAACACGAGAGCGCTCCCTCGGTGTCCAAGGACTAGACAACTGGCGGGTTACCTGGGGTAGTTCGCCGTTTACCCTGCCCCTGCGCGATACCCGCGAGTAACGTACGCGCTCCCTACAGCGCACCCGCGCTCCTGCCTTGCAGCCCGCCACCGGGCCCGAGCCATGCAAGGAGCACCGCCATGCCGTACGACTCGCAGCCGCCCCCGCACCGCCACCACCCCACGCCACCCCCGCACCGTCCCGCCCCGCCCCCGTACCCCGGTGACTACCTCCTGCCGTGGCAGAGCTCCCCGCCCCCCGCACCGCCGCGCCGCCCCGCACCCGTACGGGGCACCACCCCCTCGCCCGGCCACCACAGCGACCTGCGGCGGCTGCGCACCGCCTACCGCGTGCTGCGCCGCGTCTCGGCCCTGACCGCCCTCGGCTACTTCACCCTCTTCCTCCTGCTGTCCGGCTACGCCCCCGCCCTGATGACCCGCCCCGTCGGGGACGGCACGCTCACCACCGGTCTCCTCCTCGGCCTGTGCCAGCTCCCCGTCGCGCTGGCCGCCATCGCCGTCTACGAGTGGACCGCCCACCGCACCGTCGACCCGCTCAGCGCCGGACTCCGCGACCGCGCCGGCCACAGCACCCGGAACGGGGCCGGCCACGCCCCGGCGGAGGACCGCAGGAAGGGAGCCGGCCGGTGAACGGTTTCGACGAGTCCGCCCAGACGCTGTCCCTCACCGCGTTCATCGCCGTCGCCAGCGTCACGCTGCTGCTCTGCGTCATGACCGGACCCGACCGCGACGACCTCGACGCGTTCTACACCGGCTACCGCTCGCTCTCACCCGTGCGCAACGGTCTCGCCATCGCCGGCGACTACGTCTCCGCCGCCACGGTCCTCGGCACCACGGGGGTCATCGCCCTCACCGGCCACGACGGAGTGGTCCTCGCCCTCAGCACGGCGCTCTCCTTGGTCCTGCTGATGTTCCTGCTCGCCGAACCCCTGCGCAACGCGGGCCGGTTCACCATGGGTGACATGCTCACCCGCCGGGCCCCCGGCCGGGCCGCCCGCATCGCCTCGTGCGCCGTCACGCTCGCCGCGCTGCTGCCCCTGATGGTCGTCCAGCTCGCCGGCAGCGGCAGTCTCCTCGCGTTCATCCTCGGCTTCGACAGCTCCGGGTTCCGCACCGGATCCATCATCGCCCTCGGCGCCGTCATGATCGGCTACGCGGCCATCGGCGGCATGAAGGGCACCGCACTGATCCAGATCGTCAAGACCGTCGTACTCCTCGGCGCGGGACTCCTCGTCTCCGTGCTCGTCCTCGACCGCTTCGCCTGGGACACCGGCGCCCTGCTGCGCGCCGCGGAGGCGGGGAGCGGCGCGGGCACCGCCTACCTGCACTCCGGGCTCCAGTTCGGGGGCAACGACCTCGACATGATCAGCGCCGAACTGACCGTCGTACTGGGCGCCGCCTGTCTGCCCCACATCACCATGCGGATGACCAGCGTCAGCAACGCCCGTGCGGTCCGCCGCTCCCTGTCCTGGGCCGTCTGCGTGGTCGTCGGCCTCTGCCTGCTCCTCGCAGTCATCGGCTTCGGAGCCGCCGCCCTCGTCGGACACGACCGCATCACCGCCGCCGGGGCCCAGGGCAACAGCGCCGTCCTCCAGGTCACCGGCGCCGTGGCGGGCGGCGGCGCGGCAGGCGCGCTCGTCGTCACCACCATGACCACGGCGATCTTCCTGACCCTGCTCGCCTCCGTCGCCGGCATGATCCTGGCCTGCGCCAACTCCCTCGCCCACGACCTGTTCGCGCACAGCCTGCGCGCCGGGAGACCGGTGAGGAACCGTACCGAGATGGCCGCGGCCCAGGGTGCGGCCGTCGGCGTGGGGGCGCTCGCGGTCACGCTGGCCGTCCTCGCCCGGCACTGGAACGTGCAGGCCCTGGTGACGCTGTCCTTCTGCATCGGCGCGTCCGCGATCGCCCCGGCGCTCGTCTACAGCATGTTCTGGCGCCGCTTCACCCGCACCGGCCTGCTCTGCACCCTCGTCGGGGGCACCGCCTGCGTCCTCGTCCTGATCACCGGCACCAACCTGGTCTCCGGCTCACCCGGAGCCGTCTTCCCCCACCGTGACTTCAACTGGTTCCCCCTCACGACCACCGGCCTGGTGTCCATCCCCTTCGGCTTCCTGGCCGGCTGGCTGGGCACCGTGTCCGGCAGGGACAAGGACGCCACCGGGCAGCGCCGCCAGTACGAGGCCGTGGAACCCTGGATCCTCGCCGGAGCCCCGCCCGCGGGGCGGCGGTGAGACCGCGGGACCCGGCCCCGCCACGGAATGCGAGGATGCCCGTATGGACATAGTCAGCAGGAACAACGTCACCGTGACAGGCCCCCAGGGCGCACCGGTCCTCCTCCTGGCACACGGGTTCGGCTGCGACCAGAACATGTGGCGGCTGGTGGCGCCCGCGCTGGCCGAGAACCACCGCGTGGTGCAGTTCGACTACGTGGGATCGGGCCGCTCGGACCTCTCGGCGTGGAGCGAGGCCCGCTACGCCGCGCTCGACGGGTACGCCCAGGACGTGGTGGAGATCTGCGAGGCGCTCGACCTGCGCGAGGTCCGGTTCGTCGGGCACTCGGTCAGCGCCATGGTCGGCGTGCTCGCGGCAGCGGCGGCGCCGGACAGGATCGCCTCACTGATCATGATCGGCCCCTCCCCGTGCTACGTCGACTCCCCCGGTTACCGGGGCGGATTCAGCGCCGACGACATCGACGAACTCCTGGAATCACTGGAGGCCAACTACCTCGGCTGGTCGGCGGCCATGGCGCCGGTCATCATGGGCAACCCGGACCGTCCCGAACTCGGCGAGGAACTGACCAACAGCTTCTGCGCCACCGACCCGGCCATCGCCCGCGTCTTCGCCAGGACCACCTTCCTGTCCGACAGCCGCGACGACCTGAAGACGGTGAGCGTGCCCACCCTGGTCCTGGAGTGCTCGCAGGACGTCATCGCCCCCCGGGAGGTGGGCGCCTACGTCCACGCGGCCGTCCCCGGGAGCCGCCTCGTCACCCTGGACGCGACCGGCCACTGCCCGCAGCTGAGCGCCCCCGAGGCGACCGTGGCCGCCATCGCCGACTTCGTGGGAAACCAGCAGTGATGTGCCGCACCGGACCGGGTCCCGACCTGCCGGAGGGCGGGACCACCGCGTCCACCGACGCGGCGTTCACCGCCCTGCTGGAGGACAGCGCCGACGAGCTCTACGAGTCCGCCCCCTGCGGCTACCTGTCCACCCTCATGGACGGAACCGTGGCGAAGATCAACACCACGCTGCTGACCTGGCTGGGCCGCTCCCGCGAGGAGGTGGTGGGGCGCATGCGCTTCACCGACTTCCTCACCGTCGGCGGCAAGATCTACCACGACACGCACTTCGCCCCCCTCCTGAGCATGCAGGGGAGCGTCAGCGGGATCGCCCTCGACATCAAGAAGGCCGGTGGCGGCCGGATCCCCGTGCTCATCAGCTCCCTGACCAAGACCGACGACGAGGGCCGGCCCCTCCTGATCCGCACGACGGTCTTCGACGCCAGCGACCGGCGCGCCTACGAGCAGGAGCTGCTGCGTGAGCGCCGGGTCGCGGAAGAGGCCCGCCGCCAGGCCGAGGAGGACCGCGCACGGCTTCAGGAGGCTCTCGCGGTCCTGCAGCAGAGCCTGCTCCCGGCACAGCTCCCCCCGGTGCCGGGCATGGAAGCCGCCTCGCACTACCACACGGCCTCACCGGACCGGCTCGGCGGAGACTTCTACGACCTGTTCCCCCTGGACGGCAAGCGCTGGGCGTTCTTCCTCGGCGACGTGTGCGGAAAGGGCCCCCAGGCCGCCGCCGTCACCTCCCTGACCCGCTACACCCTGCGGGCCGCCGCCCTCCACGACCCGGACCCCGTGGCAGCGCTCTCCACCCTCAACACCGTTCTCCACGAGCGGTACGCCTCGGGCGACCCGCGCTACTGCACCGCCGTCTTCGGCGTCCTCGAACCCGACGGTGACACCGTGAAGGTCGAACTCGCCTCCGGCGGGCACCCCCCGGCGCTCGTCCTGCGCCACGACGGCCGGGCCGACTACCTCCCCACCCCCGGCGGACTCCTCGTCGGCATCATGCCCGCGGCCCCGTTCACCTCCGCCAGGACCGTGCTGACGGCAGGGGACACCCTCCTGCTCTACACGGACGGACTCACGGAGGCCCGCGTGGGCGAGAAGCGCGACCTGTTCGGGGACGAGGCCCTGCGCGCGTTCGCGACGGGTCTCCCCCACACCGGACCACGGGAGGTCATCTCGGCGATGACCGGCCTGCTCAACAGCTTCGGCGACGGCCTGGACGACGACACCGCCCTCCTCGCCCTCGGCGTCCCCACCGACCGGCCCCTCCCTGGAGGCGACACCCTGACATGAGCCCGATGACGACGATCGTCCGCGTCACCGAGACCGGACCTGTACTCCACATCGCGGGAGAACTCGACTACAGCACCGCCGCCGAACTCCGCCAGGTGGTGACGGGCCTCGCCCTCGCACCGGGCCAGCGGCTCGTGCTCGACCTCGCGCACCTCGCCTTCTGCGACTCCAGCGGCATCACCGCCTTCATCGTCGCCCGCAACCACGCCACCGCCGCCCAGGCCGACATCGCCCTGGCCGCCGTGCCCGCCGCGGTCCAGCGGATCCTGCGCGTCACCGGGCTCGACCAGGTGTTCGCCCTCGAACCCGGTCAGGACACACGAAGAGGCAGGGCCGTCGGCGACTGACCGCACGTCTCCGCGGACGCACACCACGCCGGGACCACGCACCGGCGTCCAGGCCGGCACCCCGGCGCACGGACAGCCACGCCCGCGCCCGGCACGGCGTCACTCCACCGGGTCCGCGGCCGCACGCCCCGTCAGAGCCGCCAGCGAATGACGCACGTGTGCCATGTGCGCCTGCACCTCCTCGCGGCCCTCCTCGTGCTCCCGCAGGATGCGCTCCGTCTCCCGCACCACACGTTCCTCCGCCACCCTGGCGCCCGACAGCAGCTCCGCCGCACGCGCCTGAGCGTCCTCCTGACCGTGACGAGCCGCCTCCTCCGCCTCGGCGAGCTCCCGCCGCGCCGCCTCCAGCAGCGCCTCACCACGCGCCGTCAGCTCCGCCTCGCGCTCCGCCGCCGCGGCCTCCGCACCGGCGATCTCGGCTTCAGCTGCCTTGCTCCGCTCCGCGTGCTCCTGCTCCTGATGCGCCAGCACACCCGCCGTACGCCGACGCGTCTCAGCCATCTCCGCCTCAGCCGCCCCACGCACCTCACCGGCCTCCTGGCGCGCCTCTTCCACCAGCGCCCCGGCGGCCTCCCGCGCGGCGGCCAGCACCTCCTCCGCACGGGCATCGGCCGCGGCCCGCACCGCCCCCGCCTGCTCACGCGCCGCCGCACGGGCCTCCCGGCCCGCCGCGTCCGCCGCGTCCCGCAGTGCCTGCCCCTCCTCCAGCGCCGCGCTCCGCAGGGCCTCCGCCTCGGCCTCGGCCAGAGCCAGGATCTGCTGCGCCCGCTCCCCCAGCGACCGGTACGTCTGCGGCGCGAGCGAGGCCACCACCTCACCCAGCCGCGCCGACTCCGACGCCAGCTCCTCCGCCAGCGCCGTCAGCCGGGAGAGCCGCTCCAAGGCCCCGTCCCGCTCCGCGGACAGCGAGGCCACCACGCGGTCCACCTGATCGGGACGGTAACCACGCCCCCGGACACCGACGAAACCGCGCACGGACACCGGTCCACCACTCATCCCTGAAGCCCTCTTTCCCGCTCTCCGACGCCCCGGCCATGAAGCAATACGTCAAGGATGCGGTAATTGGCCCGGAAGTCGGAATCGATCAGCCGCTTTCAGGACGGAAGCGACCCGCATCACAGGACCCCACACGAAAGGCGCCCGTCCCCACAGGGAACGGACGCCTCTCGCACACGACAGATCAGATCCGGCCGGACCGGGTCACAGCAGCCCGTCCCACATCTGCTCCAGCAGAACCGACCACCAGCCCTCCGGCGACGCCAGCGCCGCCGGATCGATCGCCACCAGCTGCGCCTGGAAATCGACCGTCCAACGCCCCGCCTGCTCCGGATTCAACCCGAACCGCAGCCGCCACATCCGGCCCAGCAACGCCATCGACCGCACGAACTCCGGCAGCCCCGTGTTCACGAACTGCGGCGGCACCGGCCGACCACCCGGCCCGGCCTCCACCGGCACGGCCACGATGTTCGCCGTCCCGTACTGCACACAGATGGCCCGGCCGAAGTCCGAACCCATCACCAGATACGAACCCGCGTCCGAGGCCGGCTGCACCTGCCGCTGCGCGGCCAGCTCCGCCAGCGTCGGCACGACCGGATGACCCGGCTGCGCCCAGAAGAACGGCCCGAAATCAGCGGGCAGCCCCGCCCACACCAACGTCCGCGCCACCACCTCCGGCACACCCTGACGGGACACCGCACGCTGGTCGAAACGCAGCACACCGGGGCCGAACGCCCCGTGCAGCTCCTCCGCCAACGCCTCCGGCGGCACCGCCATGGCCGGCGGCACCTGCGGCAGCGGCGCCCGCACCGGAGCCGGCCGCGCCGGACCGTCGGCCACCTGGTGCAGCTCGCCCTGATGCGTCAGCAGATGCTGCATGCCCTGCTGACGGCTCGCGTGGTCCGTGCCGTACGGCGCCACACTCGTGATCCGGACCTGCGGCCAGGTCTCCCGGATCATCCGCGCACAGTAACCACCCGGAAGCTCACACGACTCCAGCTCCGTGTGCAGCTCGATGACCTGCTGCGGCGGCACGTTCATCGCACGCAGCTCGTGCAGCATCTGCCACTCGGGGTGCGGAGTACCCGGCGCCGAACGCCGGATCAGCTGCTGCTCACTGCCGTCGGGCGCACGGAAACGCAGCACCGCCTGGTACCCCGGGCCGACCGTCGGCAGACCCGGGGGCTGCTGCGGGTAGCCGTACGCCCCGGGAGGCGGCGGAGTGTGCGGACCCGGCATCCCGGCACCCCCGGGAGGCCCCGGAGGACCGGGCGGCAGCGGCGCACCCGGGCCGGCCTGCCCCGGACCCGCCAGCATCGTCGCGGCATGGTGCACCCCGCCCCCCGGCGGAGGCGTCGCCCCCGGCGGAGGACCAGGAGGACCGGGAGGGCCAGGAGGCGGCGTGGAACCCGGCGGGGGCGGCGGCACGGCACCCGGGGCACCCGGCGGACCGGGAGGAGCCGGGGGCCCCGGCGGGCCCGGAGGACGCGGCGCGTTCGGGCCCCCGATGCTCGCGTCGGCGAACATCGTCGCAGCGTGGTGCATCCCGCCGCCCGGAGGCGGCGTGGAACCAGGAGGGCCGGGCGGAGCGGGGGGAGCGGGCGGCCGAGCACCCGGAGGAGGCGTCGCACCGGACGCCGGCGCACCGGGAGGACCGAGCTGCGACACCAGTTGCGTCGGCACGTACCCACCCGCCGGCGCACCCGGCGCACCCGGCCCCGAAGGCGGCGGAGTCGCCCCCGGCCGTACACCCGGCGTGCCCGGCGCCCCCGGCGGCGGCGGAGTCGTCGGCCCCGCCACCCGCGCACCCCGCGGCGGCACGGCGGCCTTGCTCGTCGCCGCGTCCGCGATGTCGCCCGCACCCGGCCGCGGAGCGGCAGGGATCCCGGGACCGGCGGAAGCCCCCGCGGGGAAGGACCCCGGCGGCGGAGCCTGCGGGTCCAGCCCCGGAACGAGCGCGGTCGACGGCAGCTGACTGCCACCCGACATCAGCGCCGTGGGCGCCTCCGCCGACACCACCGGAGGCGGAGCCCCGTCATCGTCCGACCCCGACAGCGGCGGCGCGAACACCGTCGCGGGCAACGGCACACCACCGTCGTCCGTGCCCGCGTTCGTGTCCGTACCCGCCCAGGGAGTCGCCCCGGCCGGCACCCCGTCGTTCGCCGTCGGCTCGTGATCCGCCTGCCCGCCGGCAGCCGGCCACTCCGCCCCCGGGACGGCAGCCGACGACGGAGCGGGCTCCGGAGCGCCGGACGGCGACCCGCCGTCCGGCGCAGGGGAGGAGGACGACGGCGTGGAGGCGGAAGGCGGCGCGTCCACCTCCGCACGCTCGTCCGGAATGCCAAGCTTGTCGGCCGCCTCCTGCAACCACTCCGGCGGAGTCAGCAGGAAGGACGTCTGATTCAGATCGATACGCTGCGGCGGCTCCGGCGCGGCCCGCACCTCCGCCGACGCCCCGTAGTCCTCCTCGTAGCGCCGGATCACCTCACCCACCGGGAGCCCCGGCCACAACGTGGCCTCACCGCTGTCCCGGGCGATCACCAGCCGCTGGCGGCCCCCGTCCGAGACGGGGCCCTCCGCCCGGTCCTCGGCCCACACCACGAACCCCAGCTCGAACTCACGGACCCGGACCTCACGGTGCTGATACGGGGGCACGTCACCGTTGACCCACTCGTCCGCCCGCTCCTGCGCCTGCGCGAACGTCACCACCGCGCTCACCCCTCCACCGGGACGGCCCGCGCGAAGCCACCGTCCACCATCAGATTCGCCACCGTCTCCAGCTCCGGCGGATTGCCCGCGAGACGCTGGAGGAAGGCGTCGAAGTCCTCACCGCACGGCAGCAGGAGCCGGTCGACCCGCTCCTGCACGCCCCAGCCGTCCTGATCCCGCGCGTCGTCGTAGGCGCAGAACCACACCGACCCCACGTCACCGCCGCGCACCTTCACCGCCAGGATGCCGCCCTGGACGAAACCCACGCCCAGGTAGTCCTTCGTGAAGTGATCCCGCAGACACTTGTTCACATACACCAGGTCGTTGACCGCGGCCTCCTCACGCACCGTGAAGAACGGCTGGTCCACCAGCAGACCGAGCTCAGCGTCCAGCGCCGCACCCACCGGCGCCGAACCACCGGCCGCCTTCAGGAACGACCGGTACGCCCCCGGCAGCCGGTACCCCAGGTCCTCCTCGACGCCGAGGATCTGCTGCTCACCCACGGCCACGGAACCCTTCGGCAGCCGGAAATGAGCGGGCCGCGTCTCCTGGAGCGGCCGCGTACCCCGGCGCTCCTGGTCCACCGAAGCCGTCGCGAGGCCACCGTGGTGGCGCAACAGCGCCTTCACCTCGACCGGCACCAGCTCCATCCGCCGGCCACCCGCCACGTGGTGCCACGTCCACCCGTGCGGAGTCGCCACCGCGGGAATCGTGTCCCACAGCTCATGCCCGCTCGCCGCCAGCGCCGCGTTCGCCGACACGTAGTCCGTCAGACGCAACTCGTCGACACCGAAGCCCGGAGGAGGATCCGCGATCTCAGCCGCCGCACGCGCGTACGGCGAAAGCACGGGATAGCCGTCCCCGTCCACGCGCACACCCCTGGGGTGGCGGGACGCCCGGACAGGATCCGGGAAATGCACGACCTGCCCGGCATAGGCCGCGTTCGGTGGCGCGGCTTGCTGCCCGAGCCGACCTGTCGTCATGGCGGTTGCCCCCTGCTGCGTCCGGTGTTCCGCACAGCCTATGCGGTGACGCAACAAGGCCCCCCGCCCCCGCACCCCACTCACCGAGCGTCACCGCCGCGTGACGGACACACGACGATTCGGCCCCCGGGTCACGACACGCAGACACGTTTCACCGACCCAGCTTCCCCACCACCCTGCATATTTGGCAGGCTGTCCCCCGCAACTCGGGGGATTGCAGGGAGGGACACGAGCACCATGCGCACAGCACAAGCAGTCACATCCGGAGACCCGCGACTCAGTTGGAGCACCACCGAGCCCAGCCGCCCACCGCACCTCCACCACCGCCGCGACGGCATCCTGCCCGCCGTGGCCGCCGCCTTGTCCGTACGCGGGGAGACACTCACCTGCACCGCGGGCAAGGGCGACCAGCCACCCGTCCTCCACCCGCTCGTGCAGGACTTCCTCGACACCCTCACCAGCAACCAGCGCGAACGCTTCACCGGGCGCTGCCCCGAAGCCATACTCCTGTCACGCCAGCTCACCGCAGCCGACGAAAGCCGCTCCAAGCGGGCCCAGCGCAAACCCCTCACCAACGGCGAAGCCCGGCGCGCACTCAAACACGCCCGCCTCACCGCCCGCCGCATCCGCGAGGACGGCGACCCCCTCCACGGCAGCTACGCGCCCCCGTGCCGTTCCTGCACGGTGATGCTCGCCCACTTCGGCGTACGCCCCGTCGACCTCACCACAGGTGCGGCGACCACCGCCGAGAAGGGCTGAGCACACCACCATGCACGACCGGAACGACGTACCCGGCCAGCAGAGCCGCACCTCCACGACCCGCTTCCCCGTCGCCGTCGACGCCGCACTCCGCGACGCCGGCTGGCAACCCGGCCGCTGGGACATCCGGCAGGCCGAGGAGTGGGCCGACGCCCTCCGTTCCCACTCCTCCCCCGCCGGGCACCAGCACGCCGTCTTCCCCGCAGCCGTCGAGGCCTGGGCCGAATTCGGCGGACTGCGCCTCACCCCGTCCGCACCCGGCCGGCAGATCGCGACCACCACCGTGCGCATCGACCCGCTCAGCGGACTCCACCTGGCTCGCACACTCGGCGACCTCGGACGCGCGCTCCGGACCGAAGTCGCCCCCCTCGGCGACGAAGGCGACGGACAGGCCGTCCTCGCCATCGACAGCGAAGGACGCGTCTACTCCATCGACCACACCGGCGACTGGTACCTCGGCTCCGACATCGACCGGGCCCTCGAAACGCTCGTGACCGGCACACAGCCCGCCCGCCTCACCTCCGGCTGACCCCCCGGAGCGCAGGAGCTCTACGCCGCCTCACCGTCCGGCAGCACCGCCGACACGCGGAAACCCCCCGCGTCCGTCGGCCCCGACACGAACACGCCCCCCAGGCCCAGCACCCGCTCCCGCATCCCCACCAGACCGTTGCCACCGCTCGGCAGCCCCGCATCAGCCGTCACACCGTCCGTGGGACCGTTCTCCACCTGCATGGCGACCTCCGCCCCCCGATGCGCCAGCCGTACCCACGTCCGCGCGCCCGCCGCGTGCTTGTGCACGTTCGTCAACGCCTCCTGCACCACCCGGTACGCCGTCTGCTCCACCTCCGGCGCGTACGGACGCAGCTCCCCCTCCACGGACAGCTCCACCGTCATCCCCGCCTCGCGGGACTGCGCCACCAGCGCCTCCACCTCGCACAGCCGCGGCCCGTCCTCGACCGCCGCGGCCGCGGCGGCTGCCGCCACCCGCCCCACCGACGCCAGCGGCACCCGCCCCGACGGCGCGGCCACCAGGGCGTCCCCGCTGCGCAGCACCCCCAGCATCTCCCGGAGCTCCGTCAGCGCCTGCCGGCCCATGTCCCCCACCAGGGCCGCGTTGCGCACCGCCTTCGCCGCGTCCTTCGGCGCCACCGCCTGCAACGCCGCCGCGTGCACCACCATCAGACTCACCCGGTGCGCCACCACGTCGTGCATCTCCCGCGCGATCCGCGTCCGCTCCTCCGTGCGCGCCCACTCGGCCCGCTCCTCCGCACGGTCCGCCAGCAACGACAGCTCCCGCTCCAGCGAGTCCGCCCGCTCCCGCAGGCTCTCCATCAGCCGTCGCCTGGCACCGATGTAGAGACCGAAGAGCACCGAGGGCGCCGTCAGCCCCAACGACATGAAGAGCGAGACCCCCGGGACGTACCAGACACCCGGCCCGAAGTCCGCGTGATCACTCACGCTCTGCCGCAGGCGCACGTAGGAGACGATGAACGTGCCGACGAGCGTCATCCCCGTCAGCACCACCGTGATCCTGCGCGGGACGTCGGAGGCCGCCAGGGTGTACAGCCCCACGATCCCCATGAGGAAGCCCATCTCGGCCGGCGTCGTCGCGATCGACACCAGCACCACGGCGATCGGCCACCGCCTGCGCAGCACCAGCACCGACCCCGCCAGCAGCCCGAAGAGCACCCCGAACGGCACCGGCAGTCCGGTGTCCCGGGCGAACTCCACTCCCTCCAGCGCACACTCCAGCGCCGAGAGCAGCGCAAGCCCCACGTCCAGGGCGACACCGCGCCGCCGCTCCCACCACCAGTAGCCGCGGGTGGTCGGACCCGCCGCTTCCCGGTCTGCCCCCGTTGCGGTCATGGCATCCAGCCTACGGGCGGACGCATCTCATTTTCCGGGGACTCCGTCAGCACGGAAGGTGACCGGTCGTGCCGCGATCCCACGCTCCGGCGGGCCGGGCGTCCCCTCGGCCCGGCGGCGGGGGACTCCTGCGGCAGGGGGCTCCCGGGCCGCCCTGACCGAGAGCGCGGAGCTCCGTCGTCGCGTGGAAGGCGCTTGGTACGGCATAGTGTTGGGTGCCGATCCGGCGGGCCGGAACAATGTCCGGTTCAGTCGGTATTGATCCCCCATGGTGTAATCAGGCAGCACTGCGGTTTTTGGTACCGTCTGTTCAGGTTCAAATCCTGATGGGGGAGCTCCGGCACGCGGGCCCCGACCTCTCCGGTCGGGGCCCGCGCTCGTTTCGGGCACAAACGCCCCCGGTATCCTGCGGGTGTCCACCACCCGAAGCCGAAGGGCACATCCGTGAGCGCCAACCCCCCGGCAGCAGTCGTCGTCCTCGCAGCGGGTGAGGGCACCCGCATGAAGTCGAAGACCCCCAAGGTCCTGCACGAGATCTCCGGGCGCTCGCTCGTCGGACATGTCGTCGCCGCCTCCAGTGAGCTCGCCCCCCAGCACCTCGTCGTGGTCGTCGGTCACGCCGGCGAGCAGGTCACCGCGCACCTCTCCGCCGGGGACACCCCCGTGCGCACCGCCTACCAGGCCGAGCAGAACGGCACCGGCCACGCGGTCCGGATGGGCCTGGAAGAGCTCGGCGGATCCGTGGACGGCACCGTGATCGTCGTGTGCGGGGACACCCCTCTGCTGTCCGGCGGGACCCTGTCCGCGCTCGCCGCCACCCACGCGGCCGACGCGAACGCCGTGACCGTGCTGACCGCCGAGGTCCCGGACTCCACCGGCTACGGCCGGATCGTGCGCGACGCGGGCACCGGTGCCGTCACCGAGATCGTCGAGCACAAGGACGCCACCGCGGCGCAGCGCGCGATCCGGGAGATCAACTCCGGGGTCTTCGCGTTCGACGGCCGCCTGCTGAGTGACGCGCTGGGGAAGGTGCGTACGGACAACAGCCAGGGCGAGGAGTACCTCACCGACGTGCTGTCGATCCTGCGGGAGGCCGGGCACCGCGTGGGGGCCTCGGTCGCGGGCGACCACCGGGAGATCCTCGGGATCAACAACCGGCTCCAGCTGGCCGAGGCCAGGCGGCTGCTCAACGAGCGGCTCCTGGAGCGCGCCATGCTGGCGGGCGTGACCGTCGTGGACCCGGCGTCCACCCTGATCGACGCGACCGTGACGTACGAGCGTGACGCGATCGTGCACCCGGGGACCCAGCTGCTGGGTGCGACGCACCTCGCCGAGGACGCCGAGGTGGGCCCGAACTCCCGTCTGAGGGACACCGTCGTCCACGCGGGCGCCCGGGTGGACAACACGGTCGCGGACGGCGCCGAGGTGGGCCCCGGGGCCTCCGTCGGGCCGTTCGCGTATCTGCGGCCGGGGACGCGCCTGGGGGCGAAGTCGAAGGCGGGTACGTACGTCGAGATGAAGAACGCGACCATCGGGGAGGGCACGAAGGTGCCGCACCTGAGTTATGTCGGGGACGCCACGATCGGTGATCACACCAACATCGGCGCGGCGAGCGTGTTCGTGAACTACGACGGGGTGGCCAAGCACCACACCACGATCGGGTCGCACTGCCGGACCGGGTCGGACAATATGTTTGTGGCGCCTGTCACGGTCGGGGACGGCGTCTACACGGCTGCGGGCTCGGTCATCACCAAGGACGTGCCCGCCGGTTCGCTGGCTGTCGCGCGGGGCCAGCAGCGGAATATCGAGGGCTGGGTGGCCCGGAAGCGTCCTGGGAGCGCTGCGGCTCAGGCCGCTCAGGCGGCCGTGCAGGAGTCCGACGGCGAAAGCTGACCGGAAACAGGTGCGCCGAAGGCGGCGTACCGTGATAGATGCTCACCCATTTCGGCTGGCTCGTCGCACATCGGGACACCTGCGCGCGGCGCCAGATACACGTCTGAGGAGACTGTGCTGTGACCGGGATCAAGACGACCGGCGAGAAGAAACTGATGCTCTTCTCCGGCCGCGCCCACCCCGAGCTGGCCGAGGAGGTCGCACATCAGCTGGGTGTCGGCCTCGTGCCGACGAAGGCCTTCGATTTCGCCAACGGTGAGATCTACGTGCGGTTCCAGGAGTCCGCTCGCGGTGCCGACTGCTTCCTGATCCAGAGCCACACGGCTCCGATCAACAAGTGGATCATGGAGCAGCTGATCATGCTGGACGCGCTGAAGCGCGCGTCGGCACGGTCGGTGACGGTGATCGTGCCGTTCTACGGCTACGCCCGGCAGGACAAGAAGCACCGTGGTCGTGAGCCGATCTCGGCGCGCATGGTCGCGGACCTGATGCAGACGGCGGGCGCGGACCGCATCCTCACCGTCGACCTGCACACGGACCAGATCCAGGGCTTCTTCGACGGCCCGGTGGACCACCTGTTCGCACTGCCGATCCTGGCGGACTACGTGGGCGCGAAGGTGGACCGGTCGAAGCTGACGATCGTGTCGCCCGACGCCGGCCGGGTGCGGGTCGCGGACCGCTGGTGCGACCGTCTGGACGCGCCGCTGGCGATCGTCCACAAGCGCCGCGACAAGGACGTGCCGAATCAGGTCAGCGTCCACGAGGTGGTCGGTAACGTCGAGGGCCGGGTGTGCGTCCTGGTCGACGACATGATCGACACGGGTGGCACCATCTGTGCCGCCGCGGACGCCCTGTTCGCGCACGGCGCCGAGGACGTCATAGTGACGGCCACGCACGGTGTGCTGTCGGGCCCGGCGGCGGACCGGCTGAAGAACTCGAAGGTCAGTGAGTTCGTGTTCACGGACACGCTGCCGACGCCGGGTGAGCTGGAGATCGACAAGATCACGGTGCTCTCGATCGCGCCGACGATCGCGCGTGCGGTGCGCGAGGTCTTCGAGGACGGTTCGGTGACGAGCCTCTTCGAGGAGAAGGACTGACCACCTGCGGGTGATCGACTTTGGGTGCGGCCTCCCCGCCGGGTAGACTCAGTGAGTTGCTCGGCGAGGGAGGCCGTTCTCATGCGTGGTCATGGGGACCGGTGCTCCGTTATCGACGCGCTCTTCGTAGCAGGCCTGTCGTGGGCCGGGTGACCATCGGTTTTTCGTCACCTCACGAGGAGTGCAGCATGGCTGAGATCAAGCTCGACGCAACGGTCCGCACGGAGTTCGGCAAGGGCGCTGCCCGTCGCACCCGTCGCGCCAACCTGGTTCCCGGGGTCGTCTACGGCCACGGTGCTGAGCCGGTTCACGTCAACCTGCCGGGCCACGACCTGCTTCTCGCCCTGCGTACCGCCAACGTCCTGATCGGTCTCGAGATCGACGGCAAGGACGCCCTGGTGATCCCGAAGGCCGTGCAGCGCAACGCCATCAAGGGCCACATCGAGCACGTCGACCTGCTGACCGTGAAGCGCGGCGAGAAGGTCAACGTCGAGATCGCGGTGCACGTCGAGGGCGACCTGGCGCCGGGTGGCAACCTGCTCGAGTACGTGCAGAACACGCTGCTCGTCGAGGCCGAGGCCACGCACATCCCCGAGTCCGTGACGGTGTCGATCGCGGGCCTGGACGCCGGTGACTCGATCCTCGCCAAGGACGTGCCGCTGCCCAAGGGTTCGGTGCTGGCGGGCGACGAGGACGCCGTCGTGCTGCAGGTCGTCTCGGCGCAGGCCGAGGAGCCGGCCGGCGAGGGTGCCGAGTCCGAGGGTGCCGAGGGCTGAGCCTCGCCCCACCTGCTTGACTGACGGGGTGGCGGTTCCCTTCCGGGGGTGCCGCCGCCCCGTCTTCCTGTACCCACCCGTTCCGACGCGTACCAACCCGCCCTGTCCGGCGTGTACGCACTGCGAGGAGACCGAGGTCTGATGTCCGACGCCACCGACCCCTGGCTGATCGTGGGCCTCGGGAATCCCGGGCCCGACTATGCGGCGAACCGGCACAACGTCGGTTTCATGGTGGCCGATCTGCTGGCCGAGCGGATCGGCGGGAAGTTCAAGCGGGCCCAGAAGGCGCAGGCACAGGTGCTGGAGGGGCGGATCGGTCCGCCCGGCCCCCTGAGCCGTCGTGTGGTGCTGGCGAAGCCGATGTCGTACATGAACCTGTCGGGGGGACCGGTCACCGCCCTGCGGGACTTCTACAAGGTGCCCACCGATCACGTCGTGGCGGTGCACGACGAGCTGGACATCGACTTCGGCATGCTGCGGCTGAAGCTGGGCGGCGGTGACAACGGGCACAACGGGCTGAAGTCGATGACGAAGGCGATGGGTCCGGACTACCACCGGGTGCGGTTCGGGATCGGGCGGCCGCCGGGGCGGATGCAGGTCGCCGACTTCGTGCTGAAGGACTTCTCGTCGGCGGAGCGCAAGGAGCTCGCCTATCTGGTGGACCGGTCGGCGGATGCCGTGGAGTCGTTGCTGGCGGAGGGGCTGGAGCGGGCCCAGTCCGCGTACAACTCCTGACATTCCTGTTGCTTCCTGGGTGTTTTTCGGCCACAGGTTGACCGAGGGCAGGGCTCTGCCCAAGGATCGGCCCCCATGAAGCGGAGTTCCTCCCACCGGCTGCTGGCCCACGGCCGTACGTTCGCCGCGGGCTGTGTCGTCCTGTTGCTGCTGGCCGCGGCGGTGTGGTCGTCGTGGGACAGCGCGCACCACATCGTGCTGGCCAAGGGCCGTGAGCACGGGAGGATGACGGTGACGTCGTGCGGTGAGGACGTGTGCACGGGCGCGTTCGCGCCGGACGCGGACGCGTCGAAGCGCTCCGAGGTGACCGTCGAGCGGTCCGTCGCGGCGCGGAAGGGGGACCGCTTCCCCGTCGTGGTGAAGCCCGGAACCGGGGACGTCGTGCGTACCGGGGTTCCGGGCTTCCTGCATGCCTGGGTCCCGCTGGGAGGTGCGCTGGTGCTGGCCGCCCCGGTGATCGGTGGCGGTATGCGGCTGACGCGGACGGCGTGGGGCGCGGGGCTCGCGGGTGCGGCCCTGTTGACGGCGACGTTCGTCGCCCTCTGACGGGACCGCACCCGGTCACTCCTCCCGCGGACGGGCCGGCGACCGGCTCAGCCGGTGTTGCGGAGGCCCGCCGCTACGCCGTTGACGGTGAGCAGCAGGGCACGGGCGAGGAGCGGGTCGGCCTCCTCGCCGCGTTCGGCGGCCTGGCGCTGGCGGGCGAGCAGGGACACCTGGAGGTAGGAGATCGGGTCCAGGTAGGCGTCGCGGATGGCGAAGGTCTGCTGGAGCACCGGGCTGGTGCCGAGGAGTTCCTTGCTGCCGGTGACCTTGAGGACTTCCCTGACGGTGAGCTCGTGCTCGGCCTCGATGGCGTCGAAGACGTGCTTGAGCTCGTCGGGGACGAGGGTGTCGACGTAGTGCCGGGCGATGCGCAGGTCGGTCTTGGCCAGGGTCATCTCGACGTTGGAGATGAAGTTCCTGAAGAAGTGCCACCGCTCGTGCATCTCTTCGAGGACGTTGCCCTGGCCCGCTTCGCGCAGGGCCTTGAGGCCGGAGCCGACGCCGTACCAGCCGGGCACGATCTGCCGGGACTGGGTCCAGCCGAAGACCCACGGGATGGCGCGCAGGCCGTCGAGCGAGACGCCCGAGCCGGGGCGGCGGGACGGCCGCGAGCCCAGGTGGAGGTCGGCGAGCTGGTCCACGGGGGTGGAGGCGAGGAAGTACGTCGGCAGGTCGGGGTCCTCGACCAGCTTGCGGTAGGCCGCGTGGGCGGCGTCCGAGACGGTGTCCATGGCCGCGTCCCAGCGGGCGAGTGCCTCGTCGGACTGGCGGGGCGCGGTGTGCAGGGCGGAGGCCTGGAGGGTGGCCGCCACGGTCAGTTCGAGGTTCTCGCGGGCGAGTGCGGGGATGAGGTACTTGTCGGAGATGACCTCGCCCTGCTCGGTCACCTTGATCTCGCCCTCCAGGGTGCCCCAGGGCTGCGCGAGGATCGCGTCGTGGGAGGGGCCGCCGCCGCGTCCGACGGTGCCGCCGCGGCCGTGGAAGAGACGCAGGCGCACGCCGTAGCGGTGGGCGACGTCACGGAGGCGGCGCTGGGCGCGGTGGATCTCCCACTGGGAGGTGGTGATGCCACCGAACTTCGAGGAGTCGGAGTAGCCGAGCATGACCTCCTGGACGTCGCCCCGGAGCGAGACGAGCCGGCGGTAGGAGGGGTCGGCGAGCATCTCGTCGAGGATGACGTCGGCGGCCTTGAGCTCGTCGGTGGTCTCCAGGAGCGGGACGATACCGATCTTGGCCCAGCCGCCGTGGAGGTCGAGGAGGCCGGCTTCGCGGGCGAGCACGGCTGCGGCGAAGACGTCGTCGGCGCCCTGGCACATCGAGATGATGTAGGACTCGATGACTTCGGGGCCGAAGCGCTCGAAGGCCTGCTTGATGGTGTGGAAGACACCGAGGGTCTTCTCGCCGGCGGCGTCGAGCGGGGCCGGGGTGGGGGCGAGGGGCCGGCGGGAGCGGAGCTCCTTGGCGAGGAGCTTCTGCCGGTAGTCGCGGGGCATGTCCGCGTAGCGCCATGACTCCTCGCCGAGGCGGTCGAAGAGCTGGCCGAGTGCGTGGTGGTGGGCGTCGGCGTGCTCGCGTACGTCCATCGTGGCGAGCTGCAGGCCGAAGGCGGAGAGCGTCCGGATGGTGCGGTCCATCCGGCCGTCGGCGACGATGGCGCCCTTGTGTTGCCGGAGCGAGGTCTGGATGAGGGCCAGGTCGGCGGTGAGCTCGGCGGTGCCGAGGTAGTCGCAGCCGGGGCGGTGCGGGGTGCCGGCCGCGAGGCGCTCACGGGTGTTGACGAGCTTCTGCCGGATGCAGGTGGCCTTGAGCCGGTAGGGCTCTTCGGCGTTGAGCCGCTTGTAGCGGGGGCTGATCTCCGGAAGTCGTTCCAGGTCGGCCTGGAGGGAGGCGAGGAGCTCGTCGGTGGCTCCGGTGTAGCGGATGGAGTTGGAGAGCAGTCCGCGCAGCTCGTCGACGAGTTCGAGGGCGTCGGTGATGCCGTGCTCGTGCTGGAGGATGAGCACGTCCCAGGTGACGGCGGGCGTCACGTTGGGGTTGCCGTCGCGGTCGCCGCCGATCCAGGTGCCGAAGGTCAGGGGACGCGTGCCGGCGGGCAGTTCGACGCCGACGCGCTCGAGCTCGGCGGCCAGGTCCTCCAGGACGTCGCCCACGGCGTTGGCGTGGAGTTCGTCGAGGTAGTAGATGGCGTTGCGGGCTTCGTCGGCGGGCTCGGGGCGGACCACACGGAGCTCGTCGGTCTGCCAGATGAGGTCGATGTTCTCGGCGAGCCGGATGTCCTGGCGGCGCCGGTCGGCCTCGATGACGGGGGTTTCGAGGAGCGCGGCGATGCGCCGGAGCTTGTTGAGCACGGAGCGCCGTGCGGCCTCGGTGGGGTGCGCGGTGAAGACGGGCCGTACGTTGAGGTTCTTGACCGTCTCGCGCAGGTGCTCCGGGTCGGCGTCCTTGAGGCGGTCGGCCGTGCGGGCGAGGAGCCCGCCTTCGGCGGCCCGGCGGTCGCGCATCTCGTGGGCGCGGTGGACCTGCTCGGTGACGTTGGCGAGGTGGAAGTAGGTGGAGAAGGCGCGCACGAGCTGTGCGGCGGTCTCCAGGTCCGTGTCGCCGAGGAGCTCGGCTGCCGCCTCGCCGTCGGTGCGGGTCAGGGCGCGGACGCGCTCGACGAGGTCGAGGAGGTCCTGGCCCTCCTGTCGTACGAGGGTCTCGCCCAGCAGGTCGCCGAGCCGGCGGATGTCTGCCCGCAGTTCGGTGTTGGCGGCAGGGGTCTGGTCGGCACTGCTCACAGTGTGCGGCTCCTTGCAGTGGTTGAGCACGTCTGTCAGGGGGGCCGGGGCGCTCGCGGTGCTGACGGGTCACCCCGGATATGCAGAGTGCGGACCGCGCTGTCCGACCCACCCAGGATAGGTGTCCGGGGGTCCGGCGTGCTCGTTGCCCTGAGGGGTGAGACGGATCGGGGGTATACGGAGGGGGAGTGCCTCGTCGCCGCAAGGGTTGGGGTGGCGGCGCTCTCGTGTCCCGGCCCCGTTCGCTGCAATACTTACGTTGCCGTAGGTTACGGAAGCGTAGCCCGCTCATACCGTCATATTTCCTCACCCCACGGGGGACTCCCCACATGCCCACCAGCCCCGATGTGATCGACGACGGCCTGCCGACGGCGGCAGGCGACCCCGCACCTCCCCCCGCCACGCTCGGCGGCGACAAGAAGCGTTCGATCGAGCAGATCGCGCTCCTGCTGTTCATCGTTGTGCCCTTCGCGGCCCTGGTCGCGGCGGTGCCGCTGGCCTGGGGCCGTGGCGTCAGCTGGCTCGACCTCGGCCTGCTGGTCGTCATGTACTACTGGGGCTGCCACGGTGTGACGATCGGCTTCCACCGCTACTTCACGCACGGCTCGTTCAAGGCGAAGCGTCCGCTCCGCATCGCCCTGGCCGTCGCGGGATCCATGGCGGTCGAGGGCCCGCTGGTGCGCTGGGTGGCCGACCACCGCAAGCACCACCGGTTCTCCGACGCCGAGGGTGACCCGCATTCGCCGTGGCGGTTCGGTGAGAACTTCCCGGCGCTGCTGAAGGGCCTGTGGTGGGCCCATATCGGGTGGATGTTCAACGAGGAGCAGACGCCGCAGCAGAAGTACGCCCCGGACCTGGTCAGGGACCCGGCGATCCGTGCAATCTCCCGTCACTTCCTCAGCTTCACGATCCTCTCGCTGGCGATCCCGCCGCTGGTCGGCGGTCTGGTCACCATGTCGTGGTGGGGCGCGTTCACCGCTTTCTTCTGGGGTTCGCTGGTCCGTGTCGCGCTGCTGCACCACGTGACGTGGTCGATCAACTCCATCTGCCACGCGGTCGGCAAGCGGCCGTTCAAGTCCCGCGACAGGTCCGGGAACGTGTGGTGGCTGGCCGTTCTCTCGTGCGGTGAGTCCTGGCACAACCTGCACCACGCGGACCCGACGAGTGCGCGTCACGGGGTGATGAGGGGGCAGATCGATTCCAGCGCCCGGCTGATTCGCTGGTTCGAGAAGCTCGGCTGGGCGCACGACGTCCGGTGGCCCGACGCCTCGCGTATCGCCGCCCGCCGCAAGCCCGTGGCCGCCGACCCTGCATGATTGACGACGTGGCGACCGACGGAAGCACCAGCGGCGAGAAGAGCATGTCCGCCCCGACGCGACGGGCCCGGCGGGTCCGGATGACGGGGAAGGAGCGCCGCGAGCAGCTCCTGGACATCGGACGCGCCCTGTTCGCCGACAAGGGCTTCGAGGGCACCTCGGTGGAGGAGATCGCGGCGCGTGCCGGGGTCTCCAAGCCGGTGGTGTACGAGCACTTCGGCGGCAAGGAGGGCCTGTACGCCGTCGTGGTCGACCGCGAGATGCGCCAGCTGCTGGACCTGGTGACGGGGGCGCTCACCGCGGGTCATCCGCGTGAGCTGCTGGAACAGGCGGCGTTCGCGCTGCTGGACTACATCGAGACGTACACGGACGGCTTCCGGATCCTGGTCCGTGACTCCCCGGTCGCACAGTCGACGGGCACGTTCGCGTCACTGATCAGCGACATCGCCACACAGGTCGAGGACATCCTGGGCCTGGAGTTCAAGGCCCGGGGCTTCGACCCGAAGCTGGCCCCGCTGTACGCCCAGGCCCTGGTCGGAATGGTCGCGCTGACGGGCCAGTGGTGGCTGGACGTGCGGAAGCCGAAGAAGGCCGAGGTCGCGGCCCATCTGGTGAATCTGGCGTGGCACGGGCTGGAGAACCTCGAGTCGAAACCGCGGCTGATAGGCCACCGGAAGAGCTGACCCGCCGCGGTGGGCGTGTGATCACTCGTACGGGTGACGCCCGCAGGTCCCCGGCCGCGGTCCGCACCGCGGGGGGCGGGGGCCCGTCCGCCCGGCCGTGACCGCTCACCCTGCGGTGCGGACCACCGCGAAGACGCGGCGGAAGGGGAAGACGGTGCCGTGCGGGCCCGCGGGATAGGCGGCGCGCAGCAGGTCGCGGTATGCGGTGAGGAAGGCTTCGCGGGCCTGCGGGTCGTCGGCGAGGGCGTCGAGGACGGGCCGCAGGCCGGTTCCCCTGACCCAGTCGAGGACGGGGTCCTCGCCCCGCAGGAGATGCAGATAGGTGGTCTCCCACACGTCCACGACGCGCCCCGGCGCGGTGAGGTGCTCCAGGTACTCCGCAGGGGTGTGCACGGCGTCGGCGTGGCGCAGGAGGCCGCCGAGGCGGTCGTGCCAGCGGGGGGAGGCGGCCAGCTCACGCATGAGGGTGTGGCTGGGGGCGTCGAAATTGCCGGGTACCTGGAAGGCGAGGGTGCCTCCGGGGGCGAGGGCGTCCAGCCAGTGGGGGAAGCGGGCCGTGTGGCCGGGGACCCACTGGAGGAGGGCGTTGGAGACGATGAGGTCGTACGTCTCGGCGGGCACCCAGGTCCCGGCGTCGGCTTCGGCGAAGTCGAGGAGGGGGCCGGCGTGGGCGCGGGCGCTTTCGAGCATGTGGGGAGAGCTGTCGTAGCCGGTGACGCGGGCCCCGGGCCAACGCGCGGCGAGGAGCGCGGTGACGTTGCCGGCGCCGCAGCCGAGGTCGGCGATCCGGGGTGCGGGCTCGTGCGGCAGCGGCCCGGTCCTGGCCAGGAGATCATGGAAGGGGCGGGTCCGGTGGTCCGCGTGGCGGAGGTACTGCCGCGGGTCCCAGCTGGGTGCTGTCATGGGGCCAGGATCACCGACAGTGTCTCTTGACGTCAAGAGACTTGAATTCAAGAGACTTCATGTCGAGGGACCCTTTACACTGATCGACATGGAGGACGAGGTCGACCGACTGGTCGCTGCATGGCGCCGCGAGCGCCCCGACCTCGACGTGGAACCACTCGAGGTCCTGAGCCGCGTCTCCCGCCTGGCCCGGCATCTGGACCGCGCCCGCAGAATCGCCTTCGCCGAGCACCAGCTGGAGCCCTGGGAGTTCGACGTCCTGACCTCGCTGCGCCGCGCCGGCGCCCCGTATCAGCTCTCCCCCGGACAGCTCCTCACCCAGACGCTGGTCACCTCCGGCACGATGACGAACCGTATCGACCGGCTGACCAAGAAACAGCTGGTGGAGCGCCTGCCCGACCCGAGTGACCGCCGGGGTGTCCTGGTCAGGCTGACCGACCTGGGCCGCGACAAGGCCGACCAGTCGCTGGCCGGGCTGCTCGCCCAGGAGCGGGCCATCCTGGGCGAGCTCTCCCGTGGGCAGCGGTCCGAACTGGCCGGACTGCTACGCCGGCTGACCGCCCCGTTCGACAACGTCCCCGGTTAGCGCGGCCGGGCCCACCCCGGCCCGCCGGGCCAGCGCCACGGCCGCGAGCGTCGAGTGCACGCCCAGCTTCCCCAGCACGTTCTGCATGTGGGTACGCACCGTGTGCGGCGACAGGTAGAGCCGCTCGGCGACGGCCTTGCGGCCCAGGCCCGCCACCATGCAGCGCAGCACCTCGCGCTCGCGCGGTGTCAGTGACTCGACGAGCTGTTCGCTCTCGGTCCGGTGCTTGCGGGCCGCCGTCAGCTCCCGCAGGACTCCCGTCAGCAGGGCGGCCGGAAGGTGCGTCTCGTCCCGCAGCACGCCCCGTATGACCGTCAGCAGGCGTTGGAGCGAACAGTCCTTGGCGACCCAGCCCGAGGCGCCGGCCTGCAAAGCCGTCGCGGCACGGCACGGGTCGTCCTTCTCGGCGAGCACCACCGTCCGGATGTGGGGCTGCCCGGAGCGCACCCCGGCCACCAGGGATATGCCGTCCACCGGACCGCTTCCGCCGTCCGGCGCGCCGCGCGGCGCGGGTACGGTGCGGCCTCCGCCCGTGGCGAGGACGCCCAGTTCGGCGTCGACCAGCATCACGTCGTAGCGGCGGCCCTCGGCGGTCGCACGCTCCAGACACCGCAGCGCGGCGGGACCACTGCCCGCGGCGGACACGTCGACGTCCGGTTCGGCCGCGAGCGCCGCGGCGAGCGACTCCGCGAAGATGCGGTGGTCGTCGACCACCAGAACCCGGATCCGAGCCACAGACACCCCCATGCTGTGCGAGCTCCTGGGGCTCCCCGTCCTGGCCTGCCCCGACGGGGAAGGACCACGGCGGACACGACGCCCGGAGCACTCCGGTGGCCCGTCGGCGCACGGCCGCCGCCGTGTGCCGGCCGCCACCCGCTCCGGGCGTCGCATCCGACTGTCTCGTCCCCTGAAACGGCACCGGCCCCCACCGGTGCTGAGCATCAGCGTACGGCGGGCGGCCGGTGGCGGAAGGCTATTCGCGGAACTGACCACTCAAGGTGTTTAGGGTGTTGTTCATGTTCCGTCTTGAGACCGCAGTGGACAAGGAACGTCGCATTCTGCTGGGCAAGCGGCTGCATGAGGACAACTGGGACGGATCACCGGAGCTGCGCGCCCTGCGCTCCACCCCCGCCGAGCACGAAGTCCCGCTGGACGTCTGGCTCCTGGACGGCCGGGGAGCGCTCGCCGGCGGGCTGAGCGGACGGACCTGGGCCCACTGGCTCCATGTCGACCTCCTCTGGGTCGACACCCGCCACCGCGGCCTCGGCCTCGGCTCCCGACTGCTCGCCGAGGCGGAGCGCCTCGCCCGCGACGACCGGGCCTGTACCCGCTCCCGGCTGGAGACCTGGGACTTCCAGGCCCCGGACTTCTACCGGAAGCAGGGGTACGAGGTGGTCGGCGAGGTCGAGGACTACCCGCCCGGCGTCGCCGAGTTCATCCTGGTCAAGCGGCTGGAGCGATCCGTCGGCCGCCCGCCGAGGGAACCGCGGGGAAGACTCCCGGGGCGGCGTGACCGGCCGAGGCGAACGCCTCCGTGACGGCCTTGGCGACGGTGTCCGCCATCGCCTCCTCCACCAGCACGATCGCCGACCCGCCGAAGCCGCCTCCCGTCATCCTGGCCCCGAGCGCACCTGCCGCGTTCGCCGCCGAGACCACGAGGTCCAGCTCAGGGCACGAGACCCTCAGATCGTCGCGGAGCGAGACGTGGCCCTCGTTGAGGACCGGGCCCGCGGCGCGCACCTCGCCGGCGTCGAGCAGGGCGATGACCTGCTCGACCCGTCGGTTGTCACTGACCACATGGCGGACGTAGCGCACGACCGACTCGTCCTCGCCGGACGCCGCGAGGGTCTCCAGCGCGGCGTCCAGCCCCTCGTACGGAAGGTCGCGGAGGGTGCGGATGCCGAGTGCCCTGGCTCCGGCCTCGCAGCCGGCCCGGCGCTCCGCGTACGCGCCGTCGCCCAGGGCGTGCTTGACCCGGGTGTCGACGACGAGCAGCCGCAGTCCGTGCGCGGCCAGGTCGAAGGGGACCTGGCGCAGGGTGAGGTCGCGGGTGTCCAGGTGCAGGGCGTGGCCCTCCGTGCAGCATGCGGAGGCCATCTGGTCCATGACGCCGCAGGGCACGCCGACGAACGCGTTCTCGGCCCGCTGGCCGAGCACGGCGACCTCCGGTGCGCTCAGGCCCAGCTGGAACAGGTCGTTCAGGGCGAGCGCGGTGACGACCTCCAGGGCCGCCGACGAGGACAGGCCGGCGCCGACGGGGACGGTGGAGGTGAGCTGGATGTCCGCGCCGGTGACGGGGTGGCCGGCCTCGCGGAGCGCCCAGACGACGCCGGCCGGGTAGGCGGCCCAGCCGTGGCCCGAGTGCGGGACCAGCTCGTCGGCTCGCAGGGAGACGACCCCGCCCGGTACGTCGGTGGAGTGCAGGCGCAGCAGTCCGTCGGTGCGCCGGGCGACGGCCGCGCGGGCGGTGTGCGGGAGGGCGAGCGGCATGACGAAGCCGTCGTTGAAGTCGGTGTACTCACCGATCAGGTTCACCCGTCCGGGTGCCGCCCAGATGCCCTCGGGGGCGGTCCCGTACAGCTCGGTGAAGGAGGCGGTCAGCTCGGCGTCGTCGGTCATGGTGCGGTGGGCTCCTCTCGGCGGGCGAACGTCCATGCGTCGGCGACGATGGCGGCCAGGTCGGCGCGCGACGGCTGCCATCCGAGCCGCTTCCTCGCGGTGGCGGCGGAGGCGACGAGGACGGCCGGGTCGCCGCCCCGCCGGGGGGCCGCGGTCTCGGGGACCGGGTGTCCGGTGACCTGGCGGACGGTCTCGATGACCTCGCGGACGGAGAAGCCGTTCCCGTTGCCGAGGTTGCAGATGAGGTGTTCGCCCGCGGTGGCGGCGTCCAGGGCCAGCAGGTGGGCCTCGGCGAGGTCGGCCACGTGGATGTAGTCGCGTACGCAGGTGCCGTCCGGGGTCGGGTAGTCGTCGCCGTAGACGGAGATCGACTCGCGCTGCCCGAGCGCGACCTGGAGGACCAGGGGGATGAGGTGCGACTCGGGGCTGTGGCGCTCGCCGCAGCTGCCGTAGGCGCCCGCGACGTTGAAGTAGCGCAGGGAGACGGCGGCCAGGCCGTGGGCGGTCGCCTCGCCGGAGATCATGTGGTCGACGGCGAGCTTGGAGGCGCCGTAGGGGCTGGTGGGCGCGGTGGGGTCGGTCTCCGTGATGGGGCTGGAGACGGGCTCGCCGTAGGTCGCCGCGGTGGAGGAGAAGACCAGCGTGCGCACGCCGGCGTCGCGCATGGCGGCGAGGAGGGCGGTGGTGCCGCCGACGTTGTTGACCCAGTACTTCTCGGGGTCGGTGACGGACTCGCCGACCTGGGAGTAGGCGGCGAAGTGCAGCACCCCGTCGTAGGAGGGGTCCAGCCACTCGGCGGCGTCCTGGATGCGGCCCTCGATGAACTCGGCGCCCTGCGGGACGCCTTCGCGGAAGCCGGTGGACAGGTCGTCGAGGACGGTCACGGTGTGGCCGGCCTCCAGCAGGTGTGCGGCGACGACACTGCCGACGTATCCCGCACCCCCCGTCACCAGGTACTTCTTGCCGGTGTTGCTCACTCGCTCGCTACCTCTCGCAGTCGCTGGGCCGCGGCCTCCGGCGGCACGTCGTTGATGAACACGCCCATGCCGGACTCGGAGCCCGCGAGGAACTTCAGCTTGCCGGTGGTCCGCCTGATGGTGAAGAGCTCGAGGTGCAGCCCGAACTCCTCCCGGCCGGGGACCCTGAAGGGAGCCTGGTGCCAGGCGGAGATGTACGGGGTCGGCGGCTCGCCGGGGCCGAAGATCCGGTCGAATCGCCTCAAGAGTTCCAGATAGACCTGTGGGAACTCCGTGCGTGCGGCCTCGTCGAGTTCCCGCAGGTCGGGGACGCGGCGGCGCGGGTGGAGGTGGACCTCGTAGGGCCAGTGCGCGGCGTACGGCACGAAGGCGACCCAGTGCTCGCCCTCCAGGACGATCCGGTCGCCGTCGGCCAGCTCCCGGGCGACGACGTCGTCGAAGAGGTTGCCGCCGGTCGCGGCGCGGTGGGCCTCCGCCGAGCGGAGCATCTGCTCGGTGCGCGGGGTGACGAAGGGGTAGCCGTAGATCTGCCCGTGCGGGTGGCCGAGGGTGACGCCGATCTCGGCTCCCCGGTTCTCGAAGCAGAACACCTGGGTGACCTGCGGGAGCTCGGCGAGGTCGGCGGTGCGGTCGGTCCAGGCCTCCAGGACCAGGGCGGCCTGGACCTCGGTGAGTCCGGCGAAGGAGACGTCGTGGTCGGAGGTGAAGCAGACGACCTCGCAGCGGCCGGAGTCGCCGGCGAGGGAGGGGAAGCGGTTCTCGAAGACGGCGACGTCGTAGTCGGTGTCGGGGATCTCGCTGAGCCGGCCTTCCCGCGAGGGGCAGAGGGGGCACTCGTCGGCCGGCGGGTGGTACGTACGCCCCTGCCGGTGCGAGGCGACGGCCACCGAGTCACCCAGCAGCGGGTCGCGGCGGATCTCCGAGGATGTCGAGACGGCGTCCAGCGGCCGCAGGTCGGCGGCGTCGCGGACGGTGTCGTCCGCGGAGTCGTAGTAGATCAGCTCCCGGCCGTCGGCGAGGGTCGTGACCGTCTTCTTCACCAGGCTCCTCCATGTAACGCCCTCTAAACAGAACCGCACATAACTAATCACAACTCAACAGGGGCGTCAATGCCGACGAGCCCTGGGCCCGTCCTGTGCGCAGAGGCTGGTCAGATGCGGATATTTCGACCCTCTCGATCACGATCAAACAAAGAACGCCATCCAACCTGTTCATTTTCTGAACACATGAGCGTAGGTTCCGACGGGTTCAGTTCGCGCAACGAAGCGAGTACCCCCCATGCAATATCTGGCCGAAGGGCTCCGGCTCCCCACGAACGGGCTCGATTACACAATCCTGGCGATCTACTTCGTCGTGGTGCTCGGCATCGGCTTCGCCGCCCGGGCCAGTGTGAGGACGAGCCTCGACTTCTTCCTCTCCGGACGGTCACTGCCCGCATGGGTGACCGGTCTCGCCTTCGTCGCGGCGAATCTCGGCGCCACCGAGATCCTCGGCATGGCGGCGACCGGCGCGCAGTACGGCGTCGCGGTCGTCCACTGGTACTGGATCGGCGCCATCCCCGCCATGGTCTTCCTCGGCCTGGTGATGATGCCCTTCTACTACCGGTCGAAGGTCCGCTCCGTCCCGGAGTTCCTGCTCCAGCGCTTCGACAGGTCGGCGCATCTGCTGAGCTCCATACTCTTCGCCTTCGCGGCGATTCTGATCGCGGGCGTGAACCTCTACGCCCTGTCGATCGTCGTGGAGGCGCTGCTCGGCTGGCCCCAGTGGGTCGCGATCGTCGTCGCGGGGCTCTTCGTCCTCGTCTACATCACCATCGGCGGCCTCTCCTCCGCCATCTACAACGAGGTGCTGCAGTTCTTCGTCATCCTCGCCGCGCTGATCCCGCTGACCCTGCTGGGCCTCAAGCGTGTCGGCGGCTGGGACGGGCTGAGCGGCTCGCTGGAGAAGCAACACGGCGCGGACTTCATGACCGCCTGGGGTGGGACCGGCATCGGTGACGCCAACCCGCTCGGCGCCAACTGGCTGACGATCGTCCTCGGCCTCGGCTTCGTGCTCTCGTTCGGCTACTGGACCACGAACTTCGCCGAGGTGCAGCGCGCCCTGTCGGCGAAGAACCTGTCCGCCGCGAAGCGCACCCCGCTGATCGCCGCCTTCCCGAAGATCTTCATCGTCTTCGCGGTGATGATCCCGGGTCTGGTCGCCGCCGTGGTCGTACCCAGGATCGGCACTCCCGACTCGGACCTGACGTACAACGACGCCATTCCACTGCTCATGCAGGAGCTGCTTCCCAACGGTGTGCTCGGCATCGCGGTGACCGGTCTGCTGGCCGCGTTCATGGCGGGTATGGCCGCCAACGTGTCCTCGTTCAACACGGTGTTCACCACGGACATCTGGCAGCGGTACGTGAAGAAGGACCAGCCGGACGCGTACTACCTGAAGTTCGGGCGGCTGATCACCGCGGTGGGTGTGCTGGCCTCGATCGGCACGGCGTTCATCGCGGCCAGCTTCTCCAACATCATGACGTACCTGCAGACGCTGTTCTCGTTCTTCAACGTCCCGATGTTCGTCGTCTTCATCATCGGCATGTTCTGGAAGCGCGCCTCGATGAAGTCCGGTGTCTGGGGCCTCGTCGCGGGCACCACCGCCGCGATGGTCAACTACTTCGTCATCTACAAGCAGGGCGTCATCGACATCCCCTCCGACCAGGGCGCCAACTTCGTGTCCGCCATCGTCGGATTCGTCGCCGGTGCCGTCGTCATGGTCGCCGTCACCCTCTTCACCGCACCCAAGCCGGAGGCGGAGCTGGCCGGTCTCGTCTACGGGACGGAGTCGCCGGACGCCGACGAGGCGCCGGACGAGGGCGACAGCGCCTGGTACCGCAAGCCCGCCCTGCTCGGCTGGGGCGCCATGGTCCTCGCCGCTCTCTGCTACCTGCCCTACTCGCTCTGATCGGAGGCACTCACCATGTCCGACCTGCACAAGGAAGTCTCCGAGCTGGAGCGCAAGTCCGCGACCGCGGCCCGTCTCTTCGACATCCGGCGGATCATCGGCGGACTCTTCGTGGTCTACGGAGTGATCGTCACCATCGCCGGTGTCAACCCGTCCGACGCCGACCTGAAGAAGGCCGAGGGCGTCCACATCAATCTCTGGACCGGCCTGGCCATGCTGGCGCTCGGCCTCTTCTTCCTGATCTGGATGAAGCTTCGCCCGGCCCAGGTACCGGACGAGGCCCCCGGCACGCCGGAGAGCTGACCGGCACCCCGCGGGGGCCGGACGACCACGCGTTCACGCGAGGCCGTCCGGCCCCCGCGGCGTCCCTCCCGCCGCCCGGTCGAGCAGTCCCGTGCGGGCGGCGAGCGCGGCCGCCTCCAGCCGGGAGCCGACGCCCAGCTTCATCAGCACCCGCTGCACATGCGTGCGCGCGGTACTCGGCGCGATCCCCATGCCGGCCGCGATCAGCCGGGTGTCCTCCCCCTCGGCGACCCGCATCAGCACCTCGACCTCACGCGGGGTCAGCATCCGCAGCAGCCGCTGCCCCTCGTCGTCCGGCTGGGCAGCCGGGTGCAGCAGCTCGGTGAAGGCGGCCCGCAGCAGCTGCGGCGCGACCGCGACCTCTCCCGCACGGGCCTTGACCATGGCGCGCTCGACCCCCTCGATGCGTTCGTCGTGGCGGACGTAGCCCGCCGCTCCGGCGGCGAAGGCCGCGGCGATGCCGCGCGGGCTGGGCACCGGGCCGAGCACCACCACGGCCACCTGCGGGCGCTCCCGCCCGATCCGGACGATCGGATCGAACACCCCGGGGTCGGCGGGCGCCGCGGTGCCGAACAGGCAGACCTCCGGCGCCCTGCTGACGACCAGCTCCGCGGCCCCGGACGTCGGCGCGGCCGCCGCGAGCACCCGGTGCCCCCGCAGTTTCAGTGCCGAGGCGAGTGCCTCGGCGAGCAGACGGTGGTCATCGACCACCATGAGCCGCACGCCCATCGAGATAGCCCCCATGTGTGCAGCGCCGTACCGCTGCTCGACCCTGAACAGGCCCCCCGGCCTTCTGACCCGGCAAGTTACACGCTTGTTCGACCTGGCGCGCCCCCTCCCGGGCAGAAGCCCCCCAGAATGCCGAATTCTGCGTCATTCAGGGCTACTTACCCGTCGGAAAACGACCGGCCCTGCCGGTCGGATGATCAACCGGCAGGGCCGTCGCACGGGCCCGGGCAGGGCCGGGCGGGTCAGACGGTGCTGAAGGAGACGACGAGGTACTGCTTGTCGTCCAGCGAGCTGGACTTGCTGGGCTCACTGACCATCTGCTCGGAGATGAACAGACGGCCCTTCTCGTAGATGAACTCGGCGTAGTCGGTGGAGAAGCTGGTCTCCGCGTCGCGGACGGCCTCGTCGTCCGGGTTGACCATCAGCACGGTCTCCTCGAACGTCGATCCGTCGATGGAGACGATCTGGCCGCCCTTGTCGTACGGGGGCTTCTTGTACGCGATGACGTTGGAGCCGTCCATGCGCAGAGGGGTCAGCGTGTAGCGGTCGCCCGCGTCCGCCTTGCCTCCGACGAGCTTGCCGGTGGTGAGGTCGAAGGCGACGATCTCGTTGGTGTCGCCGTACTCACCGCCGCCCTCGTGCTCCTCGGTCGGCACGTAGATCCTGTTGTTGCCGACGGCCAGGGAGGTGCACTGCTCGACCTCGGTGGAGCCGCAGTCCGCGGCGTACTTGTCCGCGTCGGCCGAGATCCGGACGATGAGCTTGCCGGTGGCCGCGTCGATGGAGAAGAAGTCCGAGATGCTGCTGCCGTCGCCGGCGGTGTCGCCGACGTCGGCGGCGACGACCAGCGGCTTGGTGGAGACGATGCTCGCGTACTCGACGCCGGCCGGCATGTCGTACGAGGAGAGCGGTGCTCCGGTCGCGGGGTTCAGCGCCTGGACGGTGAGCTGCGGGGAGTCGTAGCTGCCGCACTTGCGGACCACCGCGAGGGCTTCGCCGCCGCCGTAGCCCATGTCGTAGCAGTTGTTGGTGTCCGCCTTCGGCTTCCAGAGCTCGGCGCCGTTGGCGAGGTTGAAGGCGGCACCGCCGCTGGTCCCGCCCGCGGCGACCGTGGAGCCGCTGAGCGTGACCTCGCCGAACCTGATGGGCTCGTCGCCGCTGCGCGCGGAGGTCACGGACTTGCTCCACATGAGCTTGCCGGTGGCCAGGTCGAGCGCGCCGACCTGGGTGCAGGCGGGGTACTTGTCCTCGGCGGACGGCTTGCCATCCTCGAAGGCGATGGCCGTCCTGTAGTCCTTGCTCATGTGCCGGGAGGCCGCGCAGACCTGGCCGGTGAGCGGGATCGACCAGAGCTTGGTGCCCTTGGCGAGGTCGTAGCCGACGACCTCGTACACGCCGGTCTTCACGTACACCTTGTCCGTGACCCAGGAGCCGGCGACGACGGTGGTGTCGGTGACCTTCGGGTGCGGGAGCTGGAAACCGACCTTGGCCTTGGTGTCGGCCGGGGCCTTCTCGGTCCCGCCGGCCAGGCCGCCGCCTTCGCCGCCCTTGCCCTCGCCGCCGGTGGCGCCCGCCGAGGCGGCCTCGTCCTGCTTGCCGCTGTCGCCGTCACCGCCGCTGGAGGCGTAGATGACTCCGCCGCCGACGATGAGCACCACGGCGACGACCGCGGCGACGATGATCTTCATCTGGGTGTTGAACTTCTTGCCGCCGCCGGGCTGCGGGGCGACGTACTGCGGCTGCATCGGTGCGGTCGGGTAGCCGTACGCCTGCTGGCCGGGCATGCCGGGCTGTCCGGGCACGGGCCCCTGCGGGAAGCCGTAGCCGGGCTGCGTCGGCGGCTGCCCGGGAGGCGGCGCCTGAGGGTAGCCGTACGCGGGGTTCTGCGGCGGCTGCCCGGGCGGGGTCTGCGGCGCGCCGTACCCGCCGGGCGGCGGGGGAGGCGGGCTGCCGTAGCCGCCGGCGGGCGGGGTGGGCGGGCTGCCGTAGCCACCCGCGGGCGGAGTGGGCGGCGCGGCCGGGGGCTGCTTGCCGAGCGGGTCCGAGGGCGGCGGGGTGGGCGCGCCGAATCCGCCGGGCGGCGGGTCCTGCGGGGCGCCGAATCCGCCCTGGGGCGGTTCGCTGGGCGGCTGGGGCGGCTGGGTCATGGCGTACGTACCTCTGCGGAGTCTGTGAGGAAGGGGCGGCGGTTGCCGTGGTCGGCCGTCACTTGCCGAAGGCCATCATGGTCGTCTGCTCCTTCTCCTCCTCGTCGCTGCCGGCGCTGACGCGGTCGCTGACGACGAAGGAGCGGCCGCCGGCGTAGAGGGTCTTGGAGGAGAAGAAGTTCTCGATCTGCGTCGTCGAGTCCGGGTGCTGGAGCAGCACCTCGGGCGCGCCACCGGTGGCCGCGATCGACGCGATCGCCCCGCCCTTGTCGTACGAGGGCTCCAGGTAGACCAGGACGTTGCCGCCCTCCATGCGCAGCGGCTTCATGGTGCGCCCGGCCGGGGCCGCGGCCTTCCACTTGGTCTTGCCGGTGTTCAGGTCGAACGCGATGACCTTGTTGGTGCGGGCGCTGCCGCTGGTGTCGTCCTCGGTCATCATGTAGAAGCTGTTGGCGTCGGCGGCGAGACCGCCGCAGCCTTCGAGCTGCTGGCCGAAGATCGAGAAGTCGTGCCCGCAGTCGACGGAGAGCTTGTCGCCCTTGTCACTGGTCAGCTGGGAACGCAGCGTCCCGTTCTCCTTGAGCGCGAGGATGCCCCACTTCTTCTCCTCGCGCTGGGTCAGCGAGACGACGAGGGGGCTCACGGAGTACACCTTGTCGATCTCCCAGCCGCGCTTGGGCTGGTAGGTCCACTTGGCCTTCCCGGTGACGGGGTCGATCTCCTGCACCTGGTGCTGCGGGTTCTTCACGTCGTCGGTGCGGCAGCTGGCGGCGGCGATCAGCTTGGGGCCGCCCGCGAAGGCGAACGGCTGGCAGTTGCCCGCCGGCTTGCCGAACAGTTCCGTGCCGTCGCTGACCTTGTAGGCGTTGGAGTTGCTCGTGCGGCCGACGGTCACCGTGTCACCGCTGATCGCCAGACCGATGTCCGACATCAGGTCCCAGGTGCCGTTCTTCTTGACCGACTTCTTCCAGCCGGGCTTGCCGGTGTTGAGGTCGATCATCTGCAGCTCGGAGCAGTCGGCCTTGTCCGTGGTGCCGTTCATGACGCCGATCACGATCTTGCCGTCGGCCGTGGCCGTCCCGGGTGCCGCGCACATGTCGGCCGGCAGGGGCAGGTTCCACTTCTGCTTGCCGTCGGACACCGAGTAGCCGGTGACCGAGCGGTACATGCCCTTGACGAGCGTGTCCCCGACGATCCAGGGGCCGTACACGTCCGCACCGTTGCGCGGCAGGTCGATACCGTTCTTCGTGAGCCAGAGGACCTTCGCCTCGCCCGGCTTGCGCCCGGCGTTCAGGTCGTCGTCGGCCTGGCGCCCGTCACCCTTGCCGTCACCCTGGTCGACGGTCGGCGAGGCGCTCGGGCCGGGGGCGCCGCTGCTCGACGTGGAGACGGGCTTCTTCTCGTCGTCACCACCGCTCGTGGCGAAGAAGATGCCGCCGCCGACGACGAGGACCACGGCGAGCGCCGCACCGATGATGACGGCGGGCTTGCCCTTGAAGGGGCCGCCGCCGGAGCCGCCGGGCGCCGGCGCGCCGGGGTACTGCTGCTGCGGGTAGCCGTAGCCCGGCTGCTGGCCGTAGGGACCGGGCTGCTGCGCGTACGGGCCGGACGGGGCGCCGTACGGGCCTGGCTGCGGGGCGTACGGGCCGGGCTGCTGCGCGTACGGGCCGGCGGCCGGCTGGCCGGGCGCCTGGGGGTAGCCGTAGCCGGGCTGCGTCCCGGGGGCCTGCGGGTAGCCGTAACCCGGCTGCGCGGGGGGCGGCCCCTGCGGCGGTGCGGGCGGCGTCTGCGGCGGAGCCGGTGGCGGTGACTGCGGCTGAGCCGGCTGAGGAGTGCCCTGCGGTTCCTGCGGAGCCCCGAAGCCCCCCTGCGGCGGTTGCTGGCTGGGCGGCTGGGTCATCAGCACGTCCCCCTTCGTGCGGTCCGGTGCCCGGTCCGGTCTCCCCCGCGATTCCGCTGGGATCAGAGGATCAGGTGCAGAAAATCTCTGAATTCCCCCCGGAAAGGAGCGAATCGGGCATGGCTTCCGCAGTGTTACGACAGTCGAGCGGGGCTTCTTTGTACCACCCGCACCACACCGGGCACCGGTTCGGTCCACCCCCTGTTCCCAAGGGAGAACCGGGCCGTGATGCCGTCGTTACGAGCCTGCCGCGGCCGGGCGCGGGCTCCTTCACCGACGCTCCGTCAACTGCGCGCAGGGGGCGCACGTTTACCGGTCTCCCCCTCGTCCCGCCCTACGGGCCGAAGACCAGCACGCCGGTCGCCGCCTTCTCCTCCTCGTCCTCGTCCTGGCTGATGCGCTGCGGAAGCAGGTAGGAACGGCCGTCGCGGTAGACGACCTTCGGCACGAAGAGCGAGCTCTCCGTACCGGCCGCGGACTCGGGATGCTTCAGCAGCGTCGCGTACGTCCCCGTGGAGGGGGCGAGCGTGCCGATCTCACCGCCCTCGCGGTACAGGGCCTCCATGTGCACCAGCACCTTCCCGCCCTCCATGCGCAGCGGGAAGACGAGCCGGCCGTGCGGTGCGGGCGCCTTCCACACCGAGTTGCCGGTGGCCAGGTCGAACGCGATGACCTTGTTCGTGCCGGATCCCGAGCCCGTCGCGGGCAGCCCCGACATGTAGAGCCTGTCCGCGTCCGCCGCGACCCCCGCGCAGCCGTCCAGATTGCCGCCCAGGTCCACCGATTCCTCAGCGCACCGGACGCCGTAGTCCTCGTCACCGCCCACCAGCTGCGAGCGGTAGGTCCCGTCGTCGTTCAGGACGACGACGGCCCACTTCTCCGGCTGTCTGAGGGAGACGACGAGCGGGCTCACCGAGTAGACGTGCGCGACCGACCAGCCGGGCTTCAGGTCGTACGTCCACTTCGGCGCCCCCGAGACCGGGTCGACCTCCTGGACCTGCTGGCGTACGGGATCGTCGGCCTCGGCCTGGCAGCTGACGGCCGCGAGCATCCGGGCGCCGCCGGTGAAGGCGAAGGGCTGGCAGACTCCTTCGCGCTTGCCGAACAGCTTCTTGCCGTCGCTGACCCGGAAGGCGTCGGAGGCGGTGTTGCGCCCGAAGGTCACCGTGTCGCCGCTGATCGACATGGCGACGTGCGACAGGCCGTCCTGCAGGGCGGAGCGGTCGACCGTCTTCTTCCATCCGGCCTTGCCCGTACGCAGGTCGATCATCTGGAGGACCGAGCAGGAGGCCTCCGACTCCGAGACGTTGTCCTCGATACCGACGACGACCTTGCCGTCGGCCGTGGGGGCGGTGGGTGAGGCGCAGAGGTCCGTGGGCAGCCGCAGGCTCCACTTCTCCGTGCCGTCGGCCACCGCGTAGCCGGTCACCTTGCGGTACATGCCCTTGGCGATCAGGTCCCCGGCGAACCAGGGGCCGTGCGTCTCCTCCCCGTACTCCGGGAGGTCGACCCCGTTCTCCGCCAGCCACGCCACCTTCGCCTCACCCGGCTCGCGCCCCGCGTTGAGCTCGTCGGCGGTCGGTCCGGAGGCGGTCGCGTCGTCGTCCCCGCCGGACGTCGGCGAGGCACTCGGCCCGCCGCTCCCCCCGGTCGGCCCGGCGAGAGGCTTCCTGCCGCCCCCTTCGTCGCCGGTGGCCAGCCATATCCCCCCGCCCGCCAGGAGCAGCACGGCGAGCACGGCGCCGACGACCACACCGGTCCGCCCCTTGGAGCGGCCGCCGCCGGACCCGCCCGGCCGCGGAGCCGTGGCCGGCGGCTGCGGCGGGGGTCCGTACCCCGGCGGGCGGGCGTAGGGGCCGGCCTGCGGGGCGTACGGGCCCGGCCCCTGAGGCGGGTATCCGTATCCGGGCGGTGGCTGAGGAGTTCCCGGCGGAGGGTCGTACGGTGCTCCGAAGCCCCCCTGCGGCGGTTGCTGACCGGGCGGCTGGGTCATCAGCACGTCCCCCTTCGTGCGGTCCTGCGCCCGGTCCGTGACTGCGGTCGAGCGGAGCTACTTTGTACCACCCGGCGCACGGCGGGCCGGGGCCCCGGGCCGGGTGGGCGCCCCCGGACGGCACCGGTCGACCGGCGCGCGCGGCGGGCCTGTTCAGCGGAACGCCCGGTCCGCCCGGACGGGGGCGGACCGGGCGGACCGGGCGGACCCTCAGGCGTCCTCGGCCAGCTCCAGCCAGCGCATCTCCAGCACGTCCCGCTCCGCGACCAGTTCACGCAGCTCGGCGTCGAGCGCGGCGACCTTCTCGAAGTCGGTGGCGTTGTCGGCGATCTGGGCGTGCAGCGTGGTCTCCCTGGTCGACATCTTGTCGAGCTGCCGCTCCACCTTCTGGAGCTCCTTCTTCGCGGCCCGCGCGGCCTGCGGCGAGACGGCCTCGGCCGGCGCCGCCTTCGGCGCGGAGGACCCGGCGGCGGAAGCGGGCGTGGCCGTCTCCTCCATGCGCTGCCTGCGCTCGATGTACTCGTCGATGCCGCGCGGCAGCATCCGCAGCGCACGGTCGCCGAGCAGGGCCATCACCTTGTCGGTGGTCCGCTCGATGAAGAACCGGTCGTGGGAGATCACGATCATCGATCCGGGCCAGCCGTCGAGGAGGTCCTCCAGCTGGGTCAGGGTCTCGATGTCGAGGTCGTTGGTGGGCTCGTCGAGGAAGAGGACGTTGGGCTCGTCCATCAGCAGACGCAGGATCTGCAGCCGCCGCCGCTCACCACCGGACAGGTCGCCCACCGGCGTCCACTGCTTCTCCTTGGCGAAGCCGAACTGCTCGCACAGCTGCCCCGCCGTCATCTCGCGGCCCTTGCCGAGGTCGACCCGGTCGCGCACCTGCTGCACGGCTTCGAGCACGCGCAGGTTCGGGTTCAGCTCCGCCACCTCCTGGGAGAGGTAGGCGAGCTTGACCGTCTTGCCGACGACCACCTTTCCGGCCGCCGGCTGCACGTCGCCCTGGCTCCGGCACGCCTCGGCGAGCGCCCGCAGCAGCGAGGTCTTGCCCGCGCCGTTGACGCCGACCAGGCCGACGCGGTCGCCCGGTCCGAGCTGCCAGGTGAGGTGCGTGAGCAGGGTCTTGGGCCCGGCCTGGACGGTCACGTCCTCCAGGTCGAAGACGGTCTTGCCGAGCCTGGCGTTCGCGAACTTCATCAGCTCGCTGGTGTCGCGCGGGGGCGGTACGTCGGCGATCAGCTCGTTGGCCGCCTCGATGCGGTAGCGCGGCTTGGACGTACGCGCGGGGGCTCCGCGCCGCAGCCAGGCCAGCTCCTTGCGCATCAGGTTCTGGCGCTTGGACTCCTCGGTCGCGGCGATCCGCTCCCGCTCGGCCCGCGCGAACACGTAGTCGCTGTAGCCGCCCTCGTACTCGTGGACCGAGCCGCGCTGGACGTCCCACATGCGGGTGCAGACCTGGTCCAGGAACCACCGGTCGTGGGTGACGCAGACGAGCGCGGAGCGCCGGGTGCGCAGGTGTCCGGCCAGCCAGGAGATGCCCTCGACGTCCAGGTGGTTGGTGGGCTCGTCGAGCACGATCAGGTCCTGCTCGGCGATGAGCAGCTTCGCCAGCGCGATCCTGCGCCGCTCACCGCCGGAGAGCGGAGCGATGACGGTGTCCAGGCCGTGCTCGAAGCCGGGCAGGGCGAGACCGCCGAAGAGCCCGGTCAGCACGTCACGGATCTTCGCGCTGCCCGCCCACTCGTGGTCGGCGAGATCGCCGATCACCTCGTGCCTGATGGTGGCCTCGGGGTCCAGCGAGTCGTGCTGGGTGAGGACGCCGAGGCGCAGCCCGCCGTTGTGGGTGACCCGGCCGGTGTCCGCCTCCTCCAGCTTGGCGAGCATCCGGATGAGCGTCGTCTTGCCGTCGCCGTTGCGGCCGACGACGCCGATCCGGTCGCCCTCGGACACCCCGAGGGATACACCGTCGAGCAGGGCACGGGTGCCGTACACCTTGCTGACCTGCTCGACATTGACCAGATTGACGGCCATTTCACTCCTGCCTAGGGGGCCCCTGCGTCGGGGACCGCTCGACGTCCCAGAGTAGTCGCCGCGCGGGGTGCGATAGCGTGCGGCGATCGATCATGGGGAGTAACCCCAGGTCGGAGCGGTTCGGAACATCTCTGGGGTGGGGACTTCATGACGCGCTACGCGATACGGGCTCTGATTCCGGCGGTCCTCGCGGCGGTGACGCTGGCCGGCTGTTCCGCGTCGTCCGGCGGCGGCGGGGCCGCGACCACGGACACCGCCAAGAACGGGGACAGCGCCCCCGCGAAGGCCGTGGAGAGCGGCGCCGCGAGGAAGGGCACAACCCTGGGCGCCCCCGGTTCGGCCTGCGAGCTGCCGGTGACGTTCGACCTGGCGGAGGACTGGAAGCCGCAGGCCGTGGAGGTGGGTCCCGGCTCCGGACCGGCGGAACCGGGCCGCCAGGGCTCGGCCACGATGGTCTGCGAGATCGACGCCAAGCCGGCCGGGAACATCGGCTACCTCCGGGTCTGGCGGGGCGAAGGCGCCGGCACCGGCCCGCGAGCGGCGCTGGAGGGCTTCGTGGCCGGCGATCCGAACGCGGCGAAGGCGTCGTACACGCAGACCCGGGCGGGTTCCGTGACAGCCACCGAGGTCACCTACACGGTGACCGTCGAACTGCTGGACGAACAGAAGACGGAGCGAGCCTTCGCGGTCGCGACACCCGGCGGCCCGGTCGTGGTGCACCTGGGCGGACTGGACTCCCAGGAACACCGGGAGATGCTCCCGGCCTACGAGCTGGCGAGGAAGACCCTGCAGCTGGGCTGACGGGACACGCCCCCGCCGCACGGCCGCTGAACGGTCTCCCCCGGCGCACGGCCCCGCGTCACCGCCCCGCCCGCTCCACGAGCAGCCAGCCGCCGAGCGCCATCGCCACGGCCGCCGGAGCGCTGACGTGGACGGCGATCAGCAGGGCCGTGTGCCCTTCGAGCAGCCCCGCGTAGCCGACCGCGGACAGACCCAGGACACCCAGCAGGGCGAGGGCCACCCCGATCGCCGACACGGCTCCCGCACCGCTCGCGCTCCTGCCGGGGACGGCACGGACGGGGCGCTCGAAGGCCCGGAAGGCAGCGACCAGGGCCGCGGTGACCACCGCGGCGGCCGCGATCCGCACCGGGACCTGCGCCCACCAGGCGCCGGTGGCCGGCCCGGGCAAGGGCAGGCCGAGCGCGAGCATCATCCCGTACACGCCCAGCATGGCGGTGAGGTGCCACAGGAACGCGGTCATCGCGACCCCGTTGGCGGCCACGACCGCGCGCCGGACGCGGGGGCGGGCGGCCAGCCGCGCTCCGGGAGCCCGCAGCGTCTCGACCGCCCCGACCAGCCACAGGCCGTGCCCGAGGAGGGCGAGCGTGGGAGGCGCCATGTTGCTGATCCGCTCCCCCGGCATGCCGACCATGGACAGCGGATACGGGCCGAAGGCCACCAGCGCGACGGCCGCGACGAGCCCCGCGCCGGCCAGGGCCCCGGGACGGCGGACACGGCCGTCGGCGCGCAGGAAGCCGAGCTGGTGCACAGCGAGCCAGACGAAAGCGAAGTTGAGGAACTCGACGTACGGGACGCCCACCGCGAAGCGCAGGAGGTCCACCGTGGCGGCGGCTCCCGCGAGTGCCGCGAACGCGCCCCAGCCGTACCGGTCGTGCAGCCTCAGCAGGGCCGGGGTGAACGCGACCATCGCGAGATAGATCCCGATGAACCAGAGGGGCTGGGTCACCAGCCGCAGCGTCACACCGGTCAGGCCGCCCCCGCCCCCGGACAGCTGGACGACGAGCGCGGCGACGCCCCACACGAGGACGAAGACCATGGTCGGCCGGAGCAGCCGTTGCAGCCGGGCGCGCAGGAAGGACGGGTAGACCGGTCCCGTGGAGCCGTCGGGGCGCCTCCGGACCAGGGAGCGGTAGGACAGCGCGTGGGAGAAGCCGCCGACGAAGAAGAACACGGGCATGACCTGGAGGACCCAGGTGAGCGGCTGGAGCCCCGGCACGACGGCGAGGAGGTTGCCGACCCCGTCGGTGGTGACGGCGGCCATCAGCCAGTGGCCGAGGACGACCGTGCCGAGCGAGGCGACGCGCAGCAGGTCGATGTAGCGGTCCCGGGTGGCGGGTGTCGCCTCGGCCGTTTCACGAACAGGTGATCCCATGCGCATACGGTCGCGCCGGGCACCCGGAGGGCGGCAGCGCGACCGTACTCAGTTCGCGTCTGAGTACCCGCCGTCAGACGACGGTGGCGCCCGCCGCCGGCGAGACCGCCACCCGGGCCTCGCGGCAGGTGCCCGAGGCCAGCAGGGCGTCCGCCACCTTCCGCGCCGACTCCTCGCCGGCGGTCAGGAACGCCGTCGTCGGCCCGGACCCGGAGACCAGGGCGGCCAGGGCGCCGGCCGCGGTGCCCGCCGCGAGGGTGTCGGCCAGCGAGGGGCGCAGGGAGAGGGCGGCTGCCTGGAGGTCGTTGCCGAGGGCCTCCGCGAGCGCGTCGGCGTCCCCCTTGCGCAGGGCGGCCAGGAGCGCGGGGGAGGCAGCCGGTTCGGGGATACGGGTACCGGCGGTGAGCCGGTCGAACTCGCCGTACACCGCGGGGGTGGAGAGTCCGCCGTCGGCGACCGCGAAGACCCAGTGGAAGGTGCCGCCGACCTCGACGGCCGTCAGCTGCTCGCCCCGGCCGGTCCCGAGTGCCGCACCGCCGACCAGGCTGAACGGCACGTCGCTGCCCAGCTCGGCGCAGATCTCCAGGAGTTCCTCCCGGCTCGCGCCGGTGGCCCACAGGGCGTCGCAGGCCAGCAGGGCGGCGGCACCGTCGGCGCTGCCGCCGGCCATACCGCCGGCGACGGGGATGTCCTTGGCGATGTGGATGTGCACCCCGGGCGCGATGCCGTGCCGGGCGGCCAGGGCGATCGCCGCGCGGGCCGCCAGGTTGGTCGCGTCCAGCGGGACCTGGCCGGCGTCCGGGCCTGAGCAGGTGACGCGCAGCGCCTCGGCGGGGGTCACGGTGACCTCGTCGTACAGGCCGACGGCGAGGAAGACGTTGGCCAGGTCGTGGAAGCCGTCGGGGCGGGCAGCGCCCACGGCGAGCTGCGCGTTGACCTTGGCGGGTACGCGGACGGTGACGCTGCGGGTCATGCGGAGGGCTCCGGCTTGTTCTCGGCGATGGCGGCGAACTCCTCGACGGTGAGCGCCTCGCCCCGTGCCTGCGGCGAGATCCCGGCGGCGGTCAGGGCGGCCTCGGCGGCCGGCGCGGAGCCCGCCCAGCCCGCGAGGGCCGCGCGCAGCGTCTTGCGGCGCTGGGCGAAGGCGGCGTCCACCACGGCGAAGACCTCGGCCCGGCTCGCGGTGGTGCGCAGCGGCTCCGGGCGCCGGACCAGGGACACCAGGCCCGAGTCGACGTTGGGCGCGGGCCAGAAGACCGTGCGGCCGATCGATCCGGCCCGCTTGACGTCGGCGTACCAGTTGGCCTTGACCGACGGCACCCCGTAGACCTTGTTCCCCGGCCGGGCGGCCAGCCGGTCGGCGACCTCGGCCTGCACCATCACGAGCGTCCGCTCGATGGTGGGGAAGCGCTCCAGCATGGTGAGCAGGACGGGCACGGCGACGTTGTACGGCAGGTTCGCGACCAGCGCGGTGGGCGCGGGGCCCGGCAGTTCCGTGACGAGCATCGCGTCGGAGTGGACCAGGGCGAAACGGCCGGCGCGCTCCGGCAGCCGGGCGGCGACCGTGGCCGGCAGGGCGCCCGCGAGCACGTCGTCGATCTCCACGGCGACGACCCGGTCGGCCGCCTCCAGCAGGGCCAGGGTCAGCGAACCGAGACCGGGCCCGACCTCGACCACCACGTCGTCGGGCCGCACCTGGGCGGTCCGTACGATCCTGCGGACCGTGTTGGCGTCGATGACGAAGTTCTGACCGCGCTGCTTGGTGGGGCGTACGCCCAGCGCTGCGGCCAGCTCGCGGATGTCTGCGGGGCCCAGGAGGGCGTCGGGCTCAGTGGTGCTCACCCGTCAAGCCTACGGCCGCCGCGAGGCGCCGTATCCGCCGCCCACGGGGCCGGGGCCCGCCTCCCGGAGGACGACGACCTCGTCGCCGTCGTCCAGTCCCGTGCCGGGGGCGGGGGTGACGGTGTCGCGGGTGCCGACGGTGACTCCCTCGGCCTCCAGGAGTTCCCCGGCGTCGTCCGCGAAGGTGTGCAGGGTGCGCGTCGTCCCGTCGACGCTGACGCGGACCGCCTTGTCCTGCGCGAGGAACACGGCGGTACCGCCCGTCAGGACCGCGACGACCAGTGCGCGCGGGACGATCCGCCGCAGGTTCCCGGGGGCCCGGCGCCGCCGCCGGGGCGCCCGGTGACCGCCGGGTGCCCGCCGAGGGGGCGCCTGCCGGGCCACCGGCTGGATGTCCAGGACGGTGGGGTCGTGGACGGGCAGGGGGCCCGGCCACAGCTGGGCCACGATCGTCCGCTCCTCGTGGAGGGAGCGGGGCGGCGCCGGGGGCGGGGCGGGGACCCGCGCCGGGGACCGCCTCGTGCTCCGACTGCCGCGCGCCGCGCGGTGACTGCCCTGCGAATGGCCCACGACGCTCCAGTGGTTCCGGCCTGCCCGCCCCCGTTGCGCGGGCACGATAGCGGAGAGCCGTCACCGCACGAAGTCGTACGATTACCCTACGCGCGCCGGACCGGGCCGGTCGGTCTCAGAAATCGAACGCCCGCGCGGTGTTGTCGTAGACGGCGGCGGCCAGGCTGTCCTCGTCGGTGCCCCTCACCTCGGCCATGGCACGCAGCGTGACCGGGATCAGGTACGGCGCGTTGGGCCGTCCTCGATAGGGGGCGGGGGTCAGGAAGGGGGCGTCCGTCTCGACGAGCACCAGCTCGGTGGGGGCGACGGCCAGCGCGTCGCGCAGCGGCTGGGCGTTCTTGAAGGTGACGTTGCCCGCGAAGGACATGAAGTACCCGGCCGCCGCGCAGATCCGGGCCATCTCGGCGTCACCGGAGTAGCAGTGGAAGACGGTCCGCTCCGGCGCGCCCGCGTCGGCGAGGATACGGAGCACGTCCGCGTGGGCCTCACGGTCGTGGATGACCAGGGCCTTGCCGTGGCGCTTGGCGATCTCGATGTGGGCGCGGAACGACTCCTCCTGGGCCGCCATGCCTTCGGGTCCCGTGCGGAAGTGGTCGAGACCGGTCTCGCCGACACCGCGTACGTGGCCGAGGGCGGCCAGCGCGTCGATCTCGGCGAGCGCCTCCTCCAGGGCCGCTCTCCCGCCCGGCTCCCGCGCGCCCTGCCGTGCCGAGCCCTCCGGGTCCCCGTGGACGATGCGCGGGGCCTCGTTGGGGTGCAGGGCCACGGAGGCGTGCACGGACGCGTGCGCGGCGGCGGTCTCGGCGGCCCAGTGGGAGCCCTTCACGTCGCAGCCCACCTGGACGACGGCGGTCACGTTGACCGCCGCGGCCCTGGCCAGGCCTTCCTCGACGGTTCCGTCCTGCATGTCCAGATGGGTGTGCGAATCGGCGACCGGAACCCTGAGGGGTTCGGGGAGCGGCGGGGCGTCGGTACGGCTCATGCCCACGACTCTACGAGGCGCGCGCCCTCACTCACCGCCGGTGGAGCCCTCGACCACCGGCGGTGACCCGGTTCACCGCCGGTGGAAGGGGCGCATCAGGTCGGACAGCTGCCAGTGGTGCGCCGGCCCGGGTGCGCGGACGGCCGCCACGGCCGTCTCCTGCCCGGTCCGCCTCTCGCGGGCCGTCTCCCCGCGTGCCTTCTCGGCGCGCTGCTCACCGGGACGCACGGCCCGGGGCGTGAGCGACTGCTGGACTCCCGCGACCCGGCCGGCCCGCATGATCCGGACGACGTGGCCGTCGCACCTCACGCAGGTGGGCGTGGACAGGGGCGAGGCCACGCGCGAACCGTCCGCCGTGTAGACCACGAACGCGTTGCCCGAGCCGTCGACGTGGTGCTCTATCTCGTAGGCCTGTTCCCAGCCGTGCCCGCACCTCATGCACGCGAAGGCGTACGCCTCGTGGACGGTGGCTGATGCGATCTCACTCATGCCTGCTCCCTTGTCGGCGGAACAGCACCCCGGACAAGCACTCCGGTGGTGCGTCCCACCTTCAAGTGGACGCCTTCAGCGGCGGCGGCGCACCAGGTCTTCCGAGTGTCGGGACGGTCCTGGCCGATCCGTGGACGGACGCCCCGGAACGCGGCTCGGGCCTTACCTTTCAAGCCGGTCCCTTGCCCTGGTCCTGGCCGGTGCGAGCCGCGTTCTTCGCCGCGACCACCGCATCGAACACCTCGCGTTTGGGCAGCCCGGCCTCTGCGGCCACCGCCGCGATGGCCTCCTTGCGCCGCTCCCCCGCCTCCTCACGCACCTGCACCCTGCGGACCAGCTCGGCGGCGTCGAGCCCCTCGTCGCCCGAGTCCGTGGCCCCCTCGACCACGACGGTGATCTCGCCGCGCACGCCCTCGGCGGCCCAGGCCGCGAGATCGCCCAGCGGACCGCGCTTCACCTCCTCGTACGTCTTGGTCAGCTCCCGGCACACGGCGGCCCTGCGGTCCGCCCCGAACACCTCGGCCATCGCCGCCAGGGTGTCGTCCAGCCGGTGCGGGGCCTCGAAGAACACCATCGTGCGGCGCTCGTCGGCGACCTCGCGGAGCTTCCCGAGCCGCTCGCCCGCCTTGCGGGGCAGGAACCCCTCGAAGCAGAAGCGGTCGACGGGCAGGGCGGACAGCGCGAGTGCCGTCAGCACGGCCGACGGGCCGGGTACGGCGGTGACCTTGATGTCCCGCTCCACGGCGGCGGCCACGAGCCGGTAGCCCGGGTCGGACACGGACGGCATACCGGCGTCGGTGACGAGCAGGACGCGCGCGCCGCCGGCCAGCGCCTCCACGAGCTCGGGGGTGCGCGCCGACTCGTTGCCCTCGAAGTAGGACACGACACGCCCCGTCGTGTGGATGCCCAGCGCCTGGGTGAGCCGGCGCAGCCGCCGGGTGTCCTCGGCCGCCACGACGTCGGCCGTCTCCAGCTCGGCGGCCAGCCGTGGCGGCGCGTCCGCCACGTCGCCGATGGGGGTCCCTGCGAGTACGAGCGTTCCAGTCGTTCCAGTCACATCAGCCATCCTCCCAGCACGGGCGGCACCCCTCGCACAGACGCGTTCCCTACGATGGCGCGGTGACGAGTACTGCGCCCGAAGCCCAGCAGGGCAACGACGCCGGGGAACACGCCGGTGACCAGCCGCCTTCCTGGCAGCAGCGGCTGCGCCGCTTCGGCCATTCCCCACGGCCGGAGACCGGGCTGCGCGAGCGCCTGGTCCCGCCCTACACCCGCCCCGGCCGCCAGTTCTGGAACGTGCTCGCCGTGCCGCCCGGCCTCGCCGGCCACCTGGTGCGCTGGGCCGCCTGGGGCGGGCCGCTGCTGGTCGCCCTGGTCGCCGGGGTGCTGCGGTTCTGGAACCTGGGCAGCCCGAAGGCGGTGATATTCGACGAGACGTACTACGCCAAGGACGCCTGGGCGCTGGTCAACCAGGGGTACGAGGGTTCCTGGCCCAAGGACGTCGACAAGCTGATCCTCAAGGACCCGTCCTCGGTGGACATCCCGGTGGACCCGGGCTACGTCGTCCATCCCCCGGTCGGCAAGTGGATCATCGGGGTCGGCGAACAGCTCTTCGGGTTCACCCCGTTCGGCTGGCGCTTCATGGTGGCGCTGCTCGGCACCGTCTCCGTCCTGATGCTGTGCCGCATCGGCCGCCGTCTGTTCCGCTCGACGTTCCTGGGCTGCCTGGCGGGCACCCTGCTGGCCGTGGACGGGCTCCACTTCGTGATGAGCCGCGCCGCGCTGCTCGACCTGGTGCTGATGTTCTTCGTCCTCGCGGCCTTCGGCTGCCTCCTCGTCGACCGCGACCGGTCCCGCCGCACGCTGGCAGCGGCGCTCCCGGTGGACGAGGAGGGACTCCTGCGCCCGGACGCGCACGTCGCCGAGACGCTCCGCCTCGGCTGGCGCCCCTGGCGGATCACGGCCGGCCTGATGCTCGGCCTGGCCTTCGCCACGAAGTGGAACGGGCTCTACATCCTGGCCGCCTTCGGTGTGATGGCGGTGCTCTGGGACGTCGGCGCGCGGCGCACGGCGGGTGCCGTACAGCCGTACCGGGCCGTGGTCCTGAGGGACCTGCTGCCCGCGTTCGTCTCGACGGTGCCGGTCGCGATCGGCACGTACGTGCTCTCGTGGACCGGCTGGATCGTCACGGACAAGGGGTACTACCGCAACTGGGCGGCCACCGAGGGCAAGGGCGGCAGCTGGACCTGGCTGCCGGACTGGCTGCGCAGCCTGTGGCACTACGAGTACCAGGTCTACGAGTTCCACGTCGGCCTGACCTCCGGCCACACCTACGAGTCCAATCCGTGGAGCTGGATCGTGCTGGGCCGCCCCGTCTCGTACTTCTACGAGGAGGAGACGGGCTGTCTCACGTCCGGGTCGGGGAAGTGTGCCCGCGAGGTCCTGGCGCTCGGCACCCCGCTGCTCTGGTGGACGGCGTGCGTGGCGCTGCTGTACGTGCTGTGGCGCTGGTTCTTCCGCCGCGACTGGCGGGCGGGGGCGATCGCGTGCGGGGTGGCGGCGGGCTGGGTCCCCTGGTTCCTCTACCAGGAGCGCACGATCTTCCTCTTCTACGCCGTCGTGTTCGTGCCCTTCCTGTGCCTGGCGGTCACGATGATGATCGGCGCCCTCCTGGGCCCGGCGGCGGGTACGGGAACCAAGCACCGCCTCGGCATGGACACCGCCGACCCCACGGGCGAGCGCAGACGCACCCTGGGTGCGATCGCGGCGGGCGTCCTGGTGCTGCTGATCGTCTGGAACTTCGTGTACTTCTGGCCGCTCTACACGGGCACGTCGATCCCGGACGACTCCTGGCGCGACCGGATGTGGCTGGACACCTGGGTGTAGCGGGCGGGCGCGCCGGGCCCGCCCGCCCCCCATCGGTGGCGCGAAGCGGACACATGGCGGAAAGCGCTCTCCCCGGCGCGTCGCGGTCGGGTAACAACCGCCTCAGGACCTACTGACGTCCCGTAAAGTTCCGGAGGAAGGCTGCTCTTGAACGCGTTCAAGAGCAGCACCCGGGGAGGGGGACTGCCAGATGCGCAGTGGAGCGAAGGTCGCCGTGGTCGGCGGGGTGTTCGTGCTGGTGGCCGGAGGACTCGGCTACGGCGCGTACGAAGTGCTGCTGGGGGGCGACGGGGCCGGGGGGACGCGGACCGTGGCCGAGTCATCGAAGGTGAGGACCGGGCCGCCGGACAAGAAGGAGGTCCAGGAGACCGCCAAGGACTTCCTCGCGGCATGGGCGTCGGGCGACGCGCCGGCCGCCGCCCTGCTCACGAACGACGAGGCGGCCTCGGAGCCGCTGCTGGCCGGCTACGCCGCAGAGGCCCACGTCACGAAGGCGGTGATCACGCCGGGCCCCGCCGTCGGCACGAAGGTGCCGTACACGGTCAAGGCGACGGTGTCCCACGGGAGTGTCACCAAGCCGTGGGCGTACTCCTCCGAGCTGACCGTGGTGCGTGGTCTGACGACGGGTAAGGCCCTCGTCGACTGGCAGCCCACGGTGATCCACCCGCAGCTCACCGAGGGCGCGACGCTGAGGACCGGCGAGTCCTCGACGGCGGCGATCGAGGCCGTCGACCACGACGGCAAGGTACTGGACAAGGAGACGTATCCGTCGCTCGGGCCGATCCTGGACAGCCTCCGGGAGAAGTACGGCGACAAGGCGGGCGGTACCCCGGGCGTCGAGACCTGGATCGAGCCGGCGGACGAACAGCTCCCGGACACCACGCTGCTGACGCTCGCCAAGGGGAAGCCAGGCAAGCTGCGGACGACGCTCGACGCGGACGCCCAGGCGGCGGCGGAGAAGGCTGTCAAGCAGTACAGCGGGGCGTCTGTCGTCGCCGTGAAGCCCTCCACCGGCGCGATACGCGCCGTCGCCAACAACCCGGCGACCGGCTTCAACGCGGCGATGCAGGGCAAGCAGGCGCCCGGTTCCACGATGAAGATCGTGACGGCCGCGATGCTGATGGAGAAGGGACTCGTATCGGCGGACAGCCCGGTCGAGTGCCCTAAGGAAGCGACCTGGCAGAGCCGTACGTTCCACAACCTGGGCCACTTCGAGCTCCCGCCCACCGACACGTTCACCACCAGCTTCGCCCGCTCGTGCAACACGGCCTTCATCAAGCTGATCGACGACACCGAGGACGACACCGCGCTCGCCAAGGAGGCCCGGGACGTCTTCGGGATAGGCCTGAACTGGCAGACCGGCGTGGTCTCCTACGACGGCAGCGTGCCGGAGGAGTCCGGCGGTGCGGCGGCCGAGCAGTACATAGGCCAGGGCACCGTCCAGATGAACGCGCTCACCATCGCGTCCGTCACGGCGACCGCCCGCACCGGCACGTTCCAGCAGCCCGTGCTCGTCCCCAGGTCCCTCGACGGCCGGCAGCTGGCAACCGCGTCCCGCTCGCTGTCGCCGGACGTCACCCGGCAGCTGACCGGCATGATGCGGGCCACCGCCTCCTGGGGCACCGGCAAGTCGGCCATGGCCTCCGTCGGTGGCGACAAGGGTGCGAAGACGGGCTCGGCCGAGGTCGACGGGCAGTCCACGTCCAACAGCTGGTTCACCGGCTTCAGCAACGACCTCGCGGCAGCGGCGGTCGTCCAGTCCGGCGGCCACGGCGGCGACGCGGCGGGCCCGGTGGTGGCGGCGGTGCTGCGCGCCGGTTCCTGAAGGAGGCCCGGCGGGACGGCCACCGGAGACGCTGTGGTCCGCCCGCGCGGCGATTAAGTAGCGTGCGGGGCATGAGCACTTCCGGCACCACCCCCGCCCCGGCCTCGTCCGACGTCCCTCCCCGGTTCGCCGAAGCCCTCCGTGAGCTCGGCCTGGACGTCGAGGTACGCCGCTTCCCCGACGCCACGCGCACCGCGGCCGAGGCCGCCGCGGCGATCGGCTGCGCGCTCGGCCAGATCGTCAAGTCCCTGATCTTCGAGGCGGACGGCGTACCGGTCCTCGTGCTGGTGGACGGCGCCTCGCGCGTGGACGTGGAGCTCGTACGGAGAGAACTGGGCGCCGGGAAGGTGGAACGGGCGCGGGCGGACCTCGTCCGGGAGACCACCGGATACGCGATCGGCGGGGTCCCGCCCTTCGGGCACCGTACGAAGACCCGGGTGCTGGCCGACCGGGGGCTGCTCGGCCACGCCGAGGTGTGGGCCGCGGCGGGCCATCCGCACGCCGTCTTCCGGCTCGCCCCCACCGTCCTGGTCGAGCTGGCCGGCGGCACCCTCGTGGACGTGCGCGAGCGGACCGCGTGACCCCGCTGGTGGCGGCGGCCGTCCTGGCCGCCGCGATCACGCACGCGAGCTGGAACGCGATGGCCCACGCCATACGCGACCAGTTGCTGTCGTTCACCCTGATCTCCGGCGGCGGGGTGCTGATCGGGGTCGCGCTCGCCTGCTTCGCACCGTTTCCGGCGGCCGGTGCCTGGCCGTACCTGTGCGTCTCCGCGGCCCTGCACGTGGCGTACATGGCTCTGCTGATGCGGTCGTTCAGTCTGGGCGACTTCGGCCAGATGTACCCGATCGCCCGGGGGACGGCCCCGCTCGTCGTGACGGTGCTGGCCGCCGTCCTCATCGGCGAGCGGCCGGACGGCTGGGCGACGGCGGGCGTGGGCGTCGCCTCCGCGGGACTCGTCGGGCTGGCCCTGTGGGGCATCCGCGGCTCCGGCAGGCGCGCCCAGCGGCCGGCGATCCTGGCGGCCCTCGCGACGGGGCTGGCCATCGCCGGCTACACGACGGTCGACGGGATGGGGGTACGCGCCTCGGGCACGCCGCTCGGCTACGTCGCCTGGCTGATGATCGTCCAGGGCGTCGCCATCCCCGCCTACGCGTTCCGTCGCCGCAGGGGCGGACTGCTCCCCCAGCTGCGACCGCTCGCCGTCCGGGGGCTCCTGGGCGCGGCTCTGTCGGTCACCGCCTACGGTCTCGTCCTGTGGGCGCAGACGAGGGCCCCGCTCGCCCCCATCGCCGCACTCCGTGAGTCCTCCATCATCGTCGGTGCCGCGATAGGGACGCTGTTCTTCAAGGAGCGGTTCGGGATTCCGAGGATCGCCGCGGCCGGGCTGATGGTGATCGGCATCGGATTGATGCTCCACACGAGCTGAGCGGCGCGGCAGCCGTTCTACGGGGTCGCGGGGTCCGCCGACATCGCCGTGCGGAAGCCCCTGTTGACGGCGAGGAGACCGCCGTCCACCCGCAGGGTGACGCCGGTGATCCAGGCCGCGTCCGCGGAGGCGAGGAAGGCGGCGGCGGAGGCGATGTCGTCCGGCTCACCGATCCGGCCGAGCGGGTAGAGGGCGCTCGCGCGCTCCAGTTGGGCGTCCCGGCCCGCCCAGGCGTCCGTACGGACCGTTCCGGGTGCCACGAGGTTGACGCGGACACCGCGTGGCCCCGCGTGGCCGGCGAGCGTGCGGGTCAGGCTGGCCAGACCCGCCTTCGCGGCACTGTAGGCATGGCCTCCGAAGTCCTGTTCGCCGTTGACCGAACCGATGTTGACGATGGCGCCACGCCCGGAGTCCACCAGGTGCGGCAGTGCGGCACGGGAGCAGCGGTAGGGGCCGGTCAGGGTGATGTCGAGGGTGCGGTCCCAGGACTCGTCCGCCTCGTCCTCGAACAGTGCGGCGTCGTCGTGGTTGGCGTAGGCGTTGTTGACCAGGACGTCGAGCCTTCCGAACGAGGCGACGGCACGGGCCACGGCCGCCTCGACCGCCGCCCGGTCGCCCACGTCGCAGGCCAGGGCTTCGGCGGTGCCGCCCGTCTCGCGTATCGCGGCCGCCGTGCGCCCGGCGCGGCCGGCGTCGAGGTCGGTGACCAGGACGGCCGCGCCCTCGGAGGCGAGCCGACGGGCGGTGGCCGCCCCGATGCCCTGTCCCGCGCCGGTGAGGAGCGCGGCGTACCCGGTGAAGCGAGGAGGAGTCATAGGGCCGACCGTACTGCCCTGACCAGGGCCTGGGCACGGGGGTCGGCGGTGACTCCCTTCTGCAGGCCGTTCGTCACGTAGCCGAGCGCGATGCCCGACCCCGGGTCGGCGAAACCGAGCGAACCGCCACGGCCCGGGTGCCCGAACGACCCGGGGCCGAGCAGCGGCGCGGCGGGACCGTGCAGCATGTAGCCGAGGCCGAAGCGGGTGCTGACGACCAGCACGCGGTCCGGCCCCGTGGACTCCTCGGTGCGGGCCAGGGTGAGGGTGGCGGGGGCGAACAGGCGGTGCCCGTCGACCTCGCCGATCATCGCGGCGTAGCAGCGGGCGAGTCCGCGTGCGGTGGCGGCGCCGTTGGACGCGGGCAGTTCGGCGGCGCGGTAGGCGGGGTCGTTCTCGTCGGGGAAGGGGTCGATCGCCCCGAAGGCGCGACGGGTGAGGGAGGCCGGGTCACGGTAGGCCTCGACGACGGAGCGCTTGGGGCGCACGCGAAGAGCACCGCCGTTCCCGGCCGGTGGTGGGTCGACGGGACCGATCCGCCCGATCCGGTGTGCCTCGTCGGCCGGGAGGCCGAACCAGAAGTCCAGTCCGAGCGGGCGCGCGATCTCCTCGGCGACCCACCGTCCGATGGTGCGCCCGGTGACCCTGCGCACCAGCTCGCCGACGAGCCAGCTGTAGGTCTGGGCGTGGTAGCCGTGGTCGGTGCCCGGCTCCCACTGGGGCCGCTGGGCGGCGACGGCTCGCGGTCCCGACACCTGGTCGGCTGCCTCCCGGGGCGTCAGCGTCGTGTCGAGGGCGGCCAGTCCGGCCCGGTGGGCGAGGAGGTGGCGGACGAGCACGCGTTCCTTGCCGTTCGCCTTGAACTCCGGCCAGTAGGTGCCGACGGGGGCGTCGAGGTCCACCTGTCCGCGTTGGTGCAGCAGCAGCGGCACGGCGGCGGCGACGCCCTTCCCGGCCGAGCGGACGATCTGCACGGTGTCCACGGCCCAGGGTTCGGTGCCGTCGACGTCTCTCGTGCCGGCCCACAGGTCCACGACCTTGCGGCCGTGGTGGTAGAGGGCCACGGCCGCTCCACGTTCCCCGCGCTGTTCGAAGTTACGGACGAAAGCGTCCCGTACCGCCTCGAATTCCGGCGCCACCGTGCCCCGTACGTCCACGCCTGCTCCCGCGTTCCCGCTCATCCCCCCATGGTGCATCGCGCCGCGGGGGGAGCGGGTGGCGGGTCACCCTCTGTTCACGGGCGCGGTAGGGACACGGAACGCGGGTCGAAGCCGAAGGGCAGCTCCAGCCGGTGCCTGCGCATGAGTTCGTCGTCGCACAGCAGGTCCTGCGTGCGGTCGTCGGCGGTGATCACCCCGTCGCTGAGGATGACGGCTCGCGGGCAGAGTTCGAGGGCGTACGGGAGGTCGTGGGTGACCATCAGCACGGTGACGTCCAGGGAGCGCAGGATGTCGGCGAGTTCGCGCCGGGAGGCCGGGTCCAGGTTGGAGGAGGGTTCGTCCAGGACGAGGATCTCCGGCTCCATCGCGAGCACGGTGGCGACGGCGACCCGGCGGCGCTGGCCGAAGGAGAGGTGGTGGGGTGGCCGCGCCGCGTAGTCCTCCATGCCGACCCGGCCGAGCGCGGTCCTGACCCGCTCCTCCAGTTCGGCGCCCCGCAGTCCCGCCGCGGCCGGCCCGAAGGCGACGTCCTCCCTGACGGTCGGCATGAAGAGCTGGTCGTCGGGGTCCTGGAAGACGATGCCGACGCGGCGGCGGATCTCCGCCAGGTGGCGCCTGCCGACGGGCAGTCCGGCGACCCGGACGGTGCCGGCGCCCGCGTCGAGGATGCCGTTGAGGTGGAGGACGAGGGTGGTCTTGCCCGCGCCGTTGGGGCCGAGGAGCGCGACGCGCTCGCCCCGGGCCACGGTCAGGTCGACGCCGAAGAGGGCCTGGTGGCCGTCGGGGTAGGCGTAGGCGAGGCCGCTGACCTCGAGGGACGGCACGGGGGCGGTGGGCAGGCTCATAGGGTCCATCCCAGCAGACAGATGACGAGGGCGAGCACGGGGAGCGCGACGGCGTGCGCCCACTGGGTGCGGGTGGCGGTCACCTCGTCGATGACGGGCAGCGTGCCGGTGTAGCCGCGGCTGACCATCGCCAGGTGGACGCGTTCGCCGCGTTCGTAGGACCGGATGAACAGGGCGCCCGCCGTCTTGGCGAGCACGCCCCAGTGCCGTACGCCGCTGGCTTCGAAACCGCGCGAGCGGCGGGCGATCGACATCCGTCGCAGCTCGTCGGTGATGACGTCGCCGTAGCGGATCATGAACGACGCGATCTGGACGAGCAGGGGCGGCAGCCGGAGGCGCTGGAGGCCGAGCAGCAAGGAGCGGAGCTCGGTGGTCGAGGCGAGGATCACCGACGCGGCCACGCCGAGGGTGCCCTTCGCCAGGACGTTCCAGGCGCCCCAGAGGCCGGGGACGCTGACGGACACCCCGAGCAGTTCGGTCTGCTCGCCGGGCACGACGAACGGCATGAGGAACGCGAACGCGACGAACGGCACCTCGATGACCAGCCGCTTCAGGAGGAACCCCGGCGGGATCCGGGCCGCCGCCGCGACGGCCGCGAGCAGCAGCGCGTACAGCGCGAAGGCCCAGACGGCCTCACGCGGTGTGGAGACGACGACCACCACGAAGCCGAGGACGGCGGTGAGCTTGCAGTGCGGCGGCAGCGCGTGGACCCGTGAGTGTCCGTGCCGGTAGAGCGTGTGGGCGTGGCCCGCGCCCACGTCAGACGGATTCGGTGGTGCGGGGCGCGGGCGCCTCGGGCGTACGGCGCCGGCGCACGGCCCAGAACACACCGCTGCCGACGGCGACGGTGGCGCCGACGCCGATGACTCCCGCGAGGCCTCCGGAGAGCCGGGCGTCGCTGACGTCCTTCACTCCGTAGTCGGCGAGCGGGGAGCCGGCCGCACCGTGTTCCCGGACCTTCTCGTCGATGCCCTTGTCGGCGGCGACCTTCTCCAGGCCGTCGGGGTTCGCGGAGGCGTAGAAGGAGACGAAGCCCGCGAGGACGAGCGCGGCGGCCAGCCCGGCGGCCCAGACCTTGCGGGTGGAGCGGGCAGCCGCCGGGGCGGGCGAGGGTGCGGCGGACCCCGGGGCGTCGACGAGCTCGCCGTCGACCCGGAGCTTGAGCGGGGCCGCGAGTCCGCGGGCGCCGTACACCAGGTCGGGGCGCACGGCGATCACGGCGCCGACGGTCAGCGCGGTGATGGCCGCCTCCCCGATGCCGATCAGGACGTGGACACCGACCATGGCGGTGAGGACCTTGCCGATGGGTACGTCGGTCGTCCCGCCGATCGCGTAGAGCAGGGTGAAGGCGGCGGCCGCGGCGGGCACGGAGACCAGCGCGGCCACGAAGGCGGCGACGGTCGTCGAGCGGCGGGTGCGGGGCAGCACGCGGGTCAGTCCGCGGAAGAGGGCGTAGGCGACGACGGTGGTGACGACGCCCATCACCGTGATGTTGACACCGAGCGCGGTGAGACCGCCGTCCGCGAAGAGGATGCCCTGCATCAGCAGGACGACCGCTATGCAGAGCACCCCGGTGAACGGCCCGACCAGGATCGCCGCCAGCGCGCCGCCCAGGAGGTGCCCGCTGGTGCCGGCCGCGACGGGGAAGTTCAGCATCTGCACGGCGAAGACGAACGCGGCGACGAGTCCGGCCAGCGGCGCGGTGCGTTCACCGCCGCTTCCGGCTCCGCCCGGGCCGAAGGTGCCGCCGAGTTCGCGCCGGGCGCCACGGAGACTGACGACGACCGCGCCCGCGGCGACGACACCTGCGACAGCGGAGACGGGTGCGTTGATGAAACCGTCGGGTACATGCATGGAGTGGCTCCGCTTTCGGGGGTACTGCGGGCGGGGACGGAAAACGCTCCATGATAGAGCCCTGTTGCGAACTGTTCGCAAGAACACAGGGATGACAACTGCCTCACGCCCGAAATGCCCAAATGGGAAAATATGGGACATTAGGGGAAGAGATTTCACACTGGAGGAGCCGGCTCATGTCCCTCGTGATCCAAGAACACGCCCGCGCCCGGCTCGTCACCGACGGCCCCGACCCCCGGCTCGTCCCCGTCGAACTGCGCCACGACCCCGAGGAGCCGAAGACCGTCCACGTACGGCTCCCCGGCGGGGCCGACTGGGCCTTCGGCCTCGATCTCCTGGAACGCGGCCTGCGCACCCCCGTGACCCGGGGCGACATACGGATATGGCCGTGCGGACGGGCCCAGCTCATCGTCGAACTGCACTCGCCCGACGGCGTGGCCGTCTTCCAGTTCGACAAGGCCCCCCTCATCCGCTTCCTGGCGCGGACCCGCGCCGCGACGGCGAAGCGCCCGCCCGCCGCCACGTCCACCGCCACCCGCGCCTGAGAACGGAGGGGAGCCCCCGTGCGTGTGCACGGGGGCTCCCTCCGCCCCGGGCTCCCCGTCCCCACGGGTGACCGGCGCTCCGGGGCCGCGTTCGCTCGGACGCGGCCCCGGGGTCCATGCGCGCGCCCGGTTCGCACCGCGACGCGCACCGGGTGTCAGGCGCGGACCAGTTCCCGCTCCCCACCGCCGTCGGACGGGTCGTCCGAGAGGTCCTTGCGCAGCCCCTCGCCCTCCACGTCCACGTCGGGCAGCGCGCGGTCCAGCCAGCGCGGCAGCCACCAGGCGCGCTTGCCCAGCAGGGCGAGCACAGCCGGCACGATGGCCATCCGCACCACGAAGGCGTCGAAGAACACCGCGATGGCCAGCGAGAAGCCGATCATCTTGATCATCGACTCGCTGGAGCCGATGAAGCCCGCGAAGACGGCCATCATGATCACAGCGGCTGCCGTGACCACCCGTGCACCGTGCTTGAATCCGGTGACGATCGCCTGGCCGGGCGTCTCCCCGTGGACGTACGCCTCGCGCATCCGTGTCACCAGGAAGACCTCGTAGTCCATCGCGAGTCCGAAGACCACGCCGACCATGAAGATGGGCATCATGCTCATGATCGGGCCGGTCTGCTCGACCCCGAAGAGCGAGGCGAGCCACCCCCACTGGAAGACCGCGACGACCGCGCCCAGGGCCGCGACGACCGAGAGCAGGAATCCGAGGGCCGCCTTCAGCGGTACCAGCAGCGAGCGGAAGACCACCATGAGGAGCAGGAAGGCGAGACCGACGACGAGTGCCAGGTAGGGCAGCAGCGCGTCGTTCATCTTCTGCGAGAAGTCGATGTTCATCGCGGTGGCGCCGGTGACCAGTACCTCCGCACCGGTGTCGCCCTTGACGTCCGCACCCGCGTCCCGGATGGCGTGGACCACGTTCTCCGTGTCGACGGAGCTCGGCCGGTCCTGGGGGATGACGGTGATGGTCGCCGCGTCACCGGCCTTGTTGAAGGCGGCCGGGGCGACGGCGGCGACGTGGTCGATGCCCTCGATCTCCTGGGAGACCCGGTCGACGGCCGTCCTGCCGTCGGTGCTGTTCTTCGTGTCCACGACGACCAGCAGCGGGCCGTTGAACCCGGGGCCGAAACCGTCGGACAGCAGGTCGTAGGCCTGGCGCTGCGTGGTGCTCTTCGGCTGCGCGCCGTCGTCCGGCAGACCCATCTCGAGCGAGGCCGCGGGTACGGCGACGGCACCGAGGCCGATGACCCCGGCCAGCAGCACCCACACCGGCCTGCGCAGCACGAACCGTGCCCACCGGGTGCCCAGGTTCGGCTTCGCCTCGGGCCTGTCCTCCGCCTCGGCGGCCTTGCGCGCCCTGCGCCCCATGATTCGCTTGCCGGCGAAACCCAGCAGCGCCGGGACGAGGGTGAGCGCGATGAGTACGGCGATCGCGACCGTGCCCGCGGCGGCGAAGCCCATCTTCGACAGCATCGGGATGTTCACGACGGCGAGGCCGGCCAGCGCGATGACGACGGTCAGGCCCGCGAAGACCACGGCGGACCCGGCCGTACCGACGGCCCGTCCCGCCGCCTCCTCACGTTCCCGGCCCTCGGCGAGCTCGGCGCGATAGCGGGAGACGATGAAGAGCGCGTAGTCGATACCGACCGCGAGGCCGATCATCATCGCGAGCGTGGAGGTGGTGGATCCCAGGTCGAGCACGTTCGCCAGGGCCGTGATCAGGGAGACGCCGATACCGACGCCGATGAGTGCGGTGAGCAGCGGCAGCCCCGCGGCGATCAGCGACCCGAAGGTGATGACCAGGACGAGGGCCGCGATGGCGACGCCGATGACCTCCGTGACACCGGTGTGCGGCATGACCTGCAGCGCGTCACCGCCGATCTCCACGGTCATCCCGTCGCTCCGCGCGCTCTCGCCCGCGTCCTGGAGCGCCTCGCGCGTCCCCTCGGTCAGCTCCATGGAGCTGACCTTGTAGGAGACGGAGATGTACGCGGTGGAGCCGTTGCCGCTGACGGCGTTCGCCGTGTACGGGTCCGCGACCGAGGCGATCTGGTCGGAGCCGGACTTCAGCTCGCCGACGATCTTCTGGATCCCGGCCTTGTTGGCCGCGTCGGTGACCTTCTCGCCCTCGGGTGCCTTGAAGACGACCCGGGCGGTCGCGCCGTCGGCGCTGCCTCCGGGGAAACGCTCGTCCAGCAGGTCGAAGGCCCGCTGGGCCTCCGTGCCGGGTATCGAGAAGGAGCTCGAGGTGGCGGTGGACGCGGAGGAGGCACCGAATCCGGCCAGCGCCAGCAGCGCCACCCAGATCAGTGCGACGTAACGGCGACGCCGGAAGGCCAGCCGTCCCATTTTGTACAGGAATGTAGCCACGAGGGGTTACTCCCGGTCAGGTCGTTGAGTGGAAGAGGGCGTGAGGAACCAGCCCGACGACGAGAGCGGCGTGTCAGGTGGAGCGTCGGAGACGGGTCGTGCGACGGTAAGGAACGGGGACGTCAGACGCCGAGGGCGGGGAACACCACGGATTCGACGTAGTCGGTGAGGAACGCCTGGTCGACGGGCCGGCTGTCCACCAGCTCGCGAGCGGCGAAGGCGCCGATCATCATGTGCGGAACATAGGGGAGCGCCGGATTGTCCGGACGCACCTCCCCCCGGTCCACGGCCCGCTGGAGCATCTTCCCGAGGCCGGTCATCTCCGGCTCGATCAGCAGTTCCCGCAGCGCCTGGAAGAGATCGGGGTTGTCGTGGACGGCATGGCTCAGACCCCGCATCAACGCGGAGTTCTTCTCCATCTGGCAGTCGTCGGTGCGCCCCATCACGGCGAGGAAGTCACCGCGGAGCGAACCGGTGTCGACGTCGGCGAGGTGCACCGGCTTGTCGTTGCGGAGCGCCTTGACGACCAGCTCGGCCTTGCTCCCCCACTGGCGGTAGAGCGTGGCCTTGCTGGAACGGGTGCGGGCGGCGACGGCGTCCATGGTCAGGGCTTCGTAGCCGACCTCGCCGAGCAGATCGAGCACGGCGGTGTACAGCTCGCTCTCGCGTTCGGGCGTGAGCCGGCTGCGTGCCATGGGTCGACCTCCTCTTCCTCGCGCCTGCTGGATCGTACGTCAGCCGAAGATCAACTAACGGAACGAAACTGTTTCGTACACTTCGAGATTACCGCTCCCTCCGGCGAAACGAGACAGTTTCGCTTGTGTCCTGCACCACAAGTTGCCGTCGGCCCTTCACGCGGAAAGCATTGGAGGGTGAGTGACGACGTCGCGTATCTCCGTTTCCCGCACCTCCACGAGGACTTGCTCTGCTTCGCCGCGGAGGACGATCTCTGGGTCGCCCCTCTCGCCCCGGCCGGGCACCGGCCCGGCCGGGCGTGGCGGCTGACCGTCGACCGGACCAGGGTCAGCCATCCGCGCTTCTCGCCCGACGGCGGCCGGATCGCCTACACGACCTGGCGCACACTCGATCCGGAGATCCACATCGCACCGGTCGACGGCGGGCCCGCCCGCAGGCTCACGTACTGGGGTTCGACCGACGCCCGGGTCTGCGGCTGGAGCCCCGACCCCGGCCACGCGTCCCAGATCCTCGCCGTGTCGTCGCACAACCAGCCGTTCTCGTACTTCTCCTGGGCGTACAGCGTGCCCACCGACGGCAGCCCCGGCGGCAAGCTCCCCTGGGGGCCCGTCTCCGACATCGCGGTCGCCGACGTCGACGGCACACGGCGCACCCTGCTGCTCACCGGGAAACCGCCGCACGAGCCGGCGGCCTGGAAGCGGTACCGGGGCGGCGCCACGGGGCGGTTGTGGCTGCACGGTGAGCGGCTGCTGCCGGACATCGGCGGGCACCTGGAGGCGCCGATGTTCGTCGGGCGCCGGATCGCGTTCCTCTCCGACCACGAGGGCGTGGGCAATCTGTACTCCTGCCTGATGGACGGCGGCGACCTGCGCCGGCACACGGACCATGACGCGTTCTACGCCCGGCACGCCTCCAGCGACGGCCGCAGGGTCGTCTACCAGTGCGGCGGCGACCTGTGGCTGGCCGAGGACCTGGAGTCACCCGACGCGGCGCCCAGGAAGCTGGAGGTGCGGCTCGGGGGGCCGCGCACGGGCCGGCGCACGTACCAGGTACCGGCGTCCAGCCACGTCGACTCGCTGTCCGTCGACGAGACGGGCCGGGCGAGCGCCGTCTCCGTGCGTGGCAGCCTGTACTGGCTCACCCACCGCGACGGTCCCGCCCGTACGATCACCGACACCCCGGGGGTGCGGGTCCGGCTGCCGTTGATGCTCGGCAGCAGCGGTCAGGTCGCGTACGTCACGGACGCGGAGGGCGACGACGCGGTCGAGATCGCCTACCTCCCCCGCGCCAGCGGCGACCGCCCTCCGCGCCGGCTGGCCGCGGGGCTGCTGGGCAGGGTGCACGAACTCGTCTCCGACCCGGAGGGCGAGCGCCTGGCCATCGCGTCCAACGACGGCCGGCTGCTGCTCCTGGACACGACGGAGGAGGCGCAGGCCGGAGCCGGGGACCCGGTGACCGGGGCGTTCACCGGGCCCGGCGCCCACGGTGACGAACCTGCGGCCACCGCGCCCGGGGCCGGGACGGGCGCCGAGGCCGAGGGGGCCGCCGGGCCCGGGGAGGCCGAAGCCGAGGTCACCGGCGCCGGGGCCGAGGTCCCCGGCGGGGGCCTCACCGAGCTCATCCGTTCCGTGAACGGTCCGGTACGCGATCTGGCGTTCTCCCCGGACGGCCACTGGCTGACCTGGTCGCACCCCGGTGTCGGCCGGGCGCTGCGGCAGATCAAGCTCGCCCGGATCACCGGCCCCGGCGCCCCGGTGACAGTCGATGTCACCAACGGCCGCTTCGAGGACGAGAACCCCGTCTTCACGGGGGACGGCCGCTATCTCGCCTTCCTCTCCTGGCGCGGATTCGACCCGGTGTACGACGTCCACACCGGCGACCTCTCCTTCCCGCTGGGCTGCCGCCCGTACCTGGTGCCCCTCTCCTCGGCCACCCCCTCGCCCTTCGCCCTGCTCCCCGACGGCAGGCCCGCCGCCGGTGGCCTGGACCCGGTGGACATCCCCGAGGGCCCGGTCGAGGGGTCGACGGTGATCGTGGAGTTCGAGGGGCTGGAGAACAGGGTGACCCCCTTCCCGGTCTCCGCGTCGAAGTACTCGGGGCTCCAGCCGGTCAGCGGCGGCGGTCTCGTCTGGCTGCGCTGGCCGATCTCCGGCGCGCTGGGCGAGACGTTCGCGAACCCGGCCGACATGTCGGGCAGGCCCACCCTGGAGCACTTCAACATCGCCAAGGCCCGCAGGACCGAACTCGTCGGCCATCTCGACTGGTTCGCGGTCAGCGGGGACGCGACCCGGCTGGTCGTCATGGACGACGGCGACCTGCGCGCCGTACCGTCCAACGAGCCCGGCGACAGCGACACGACGGTCTTCCTCGACCTGCGCCGGATCCTGCACGACGTCGACCCGGCCGCCGAGTGGCGCCAGGCGTACGGCGAGGCGGGACGCATCATCCGGTCCTACTTCTGGGAACCGGACATGTGCGGCATCGACTGGGACGGCGTGCTGGAGCAGTACCGTCCGCTGGTCGAACGGGTCGCGTCCCCCGACGAGTTCGCTGATCTCCTGCGCGAGGTCCTCGGCGAGCTGGGCACCTCCCACGCGTACGTCTCCCCCGCCCGCCGCAACGAGGGCCCTCCGCACTACCAGCGGGCGATCGGGCTGCTGGGCGCCAACCTCGTGTGCCGGGACGGCGACTGGACGGTGCAGCGCATCCTGCCCGGCGAGTCCTCCGACTCCAAGGCCCGTTCACCGCTCGCCGGCACGGGCGTCCGGGAGGGAGCCGTCCTCACCCATGTCGACGGCCGGCCGGTCGACCCGGTGGCGGGACCGTACCCGCTCCTCACGGCGGCGGGCGGCACCACCGTGGAACTGACGTTCCGCCCCTCCGGCGGGGAGTGCGGCGGCCGGTCCCGCCGTGTCGCGATCGTCCCGCTGGTCGACGAACGCCCCCTGCGCTACCAGGACTGGGTGGCCAAACGCCGCGAGGTGGTACGGGAGCTGAGCCACGGCAGATGCGGGTATCTCCACATCCCCGACATGGGCGGCTCCGGCTGGGCCCAGTTCAACCGGGACCTGCGGCTGGAGGTGTCGCGCCCCGCGCTGATCGTGGACGTGCGGGGCAACGCGGGCGGCCACATCAGCGAGCTGGTCGTCGAGAAACTCACCCGCACCATCCTCGGCTGGGACCTGACCCGCAACGCCCAGGCGGTCTCCTACGCGTCCAACGCCCCCCGGGGGCCGGTCGTGGCCCTCGCCGACGAGGCCACGTCCTCCGACGGGGACATGATCACAGCGGCGTTCCGGCTGCTGGGACTGGGGCCCGTGGTGGGCCAGCGCACCTGGGGCGGCGTGGTCGGCATGACCGGCCGGCACCGGCTCGGCGACGGCACGGTGATCACCGTGCCGATGAACGCGGCCTGGTTCGACACGTACGGCTGGTCCGTCGAGAACCACGGCGTCGAACCCGACCTGGAGGCGCTGCGCACCCCGCTCGACTGGGCGGAGGGCCGCCACGCGGTGCTGGACGACGCGGTCAGGGTGGCCCTGGACCTCCTGGCCGCCCACCCGGCCGCCACGCCCCCCACCTACGACACGGCCCCGGACCTGCGCAGGCCCCCGCTGCCGCCGAGGTAGTCCCAAGGGCCACCGGGACCACCCGCGCCCCGGCCGGATCGCCCCGCGTCGCACGGTACTTGGAGCCGGGCCGGGCGCACCCGGTCCGGCCGGCCGAGTCGAACGCCCTCCAGGCGCACCCCCACCGCGCGCCCCGCGCACGCGGAAGGGGCGTACCCGGTTACCCGGGTACGCCCCGACAGACCGCGGACGTCCGACGCGTCGGCGTCAGCGCTCAGAACGCTCAATCGTCTGGTCCGCCGTGTCCTGCGCGCGGTCCCGGGCGCCGGGCCGACGGCCCTGCGCCTGGTCCGCGGCACGGTCCGGGCGGGCCGACGAACGCTCACGCGCCTCGTCCCGCTTGCCGCCGGCCTTCTGCTGCTTGGCCTGGTCGGCGAGCTCCTGCGCCTTGTCCTTGAACTGGTCTGCGATACCCATGCTGTTCACTCCTATGTGGGTGCCTGGGGTCGGCCCCGGTGGGGCCTCGCTCAGACTTACACACCCGGACATTCACCGCATTTCGATCATCCGCGGGGGACTCGCGCCTTCCGGTCCGCCTCGCCGCCGGCCCCCACGAGCCCCTTGCTCACGCCGTCGAGCCGGGACCCGAACCGCTGCATCTCACGCTGGCCCACGACCCCTATCACCGCCGGCAGGTATCCCCGGATCGACTGCATCCCGCGCAGCCACCACTGGGCGTACACGTGCGGGGAGCGCCGTTCGATCCCGGCAACGATCCGGTCGACCGCCGGACCCAGGGGGTAGGTGCGGTTCGTCGGCCACGGCAGCCGCTGCCTCAACTCCCGCATGACGTCGTCCTCGTCGGCGCCGCGCACCATGTCCGTGTCGGTCCAGGACAGGTAGCCGACACCGACCTTCACGCCCCGGTGGCCCACCTCACCGCGCAGACAGTGCGCGAACGCCTCCACACCCGACTTGGAGGCGCAGTACGCGCTCATCATCGGCGCCGGGGTGATCGCGGCCAGCGATGCTATCTGGAGGAAGTAGCCGCGGCTCTCCATCAGCACGGGCAGGAACGCCCGCGCCGTCACCGCTCCGCCTATCAGGTTCACCTCGATGACCCGTCGCCACGCCTCCGGGTCGGAGTCCACGAGCGGACCACCGGTGGCGACACCCGCGTTCGCCACGACCACGTCGATCTTGCCGAAGCGCGCCTTGACCTCCTGGGCGACCCTGCTCATCGCCTCGTGGTCGGTGACATCCGCGTGCCAGTGGTCGCTCTCGGAGTGCAGCCGCTCCGACACCTTCTTCAACTCGTCCGGCTCCAGGCCGACCAGCGCCAGCGTGGCGCCCCGCGCCGACAGCTTCCGGGCCAGCAGTTCGCCCACTCCGCGTGCCGCGCCCGTGACGACGACGACCTGCCCTTCGAGACTCCGCCTGCCGCTCATGCGACCTCCTCCTCGCGCACGGCTGTCGCCGTGCTGCCCGCACCTTCCACAGTGACGTACAGGGCCACCAGCTCGCGCAGCTTCGCCGTGACCGCCTCGGGTGCCTCGACCGGTGTCATGTGGCCCGCACCCGCCAGCTCGGTGAGCCCGAGGCTGTGCGGCAGAGCCGCCTCTATGGCCCTCGCGTGCACGGGCGGCGTCAGCCGGTCCTCCGTGCCCGCGATCACCGCGGTCGGCAGCCGCAGCTCCCGTACGCGCGCTTCGAGGTCGAGCTCCGCGAGCACGTGCCCCCAGGCGACACGGGCCCTGCGGGGACACGCGTGGACGATCCTGGCACAGGCATCCACCCGTTCCGGAGCCGAACCGCGCCCCATGGTGACGTACTTCAGGATCACCTTCGACACCGCGTTGACGGGTCCGAGCGGCGCGCGCGCACCGAGGACCGCCGCGGTCATCCGGGTGCGGAGGGCCCCGGCCCTCAGCGGCAGCACCAGCGACTCGGCCGTCAGACGTGAGCTGCCGGTGCTGCACAGCAGCACGGCCGCCCCGTGCTCCCGCACGGCATCGCGGCCCGCCGCCGCCATCAGCGTCATCCCTCCCATGGAGTGCCCGCCGAGCACCGCCTTCCGCCCCGGCTCGAGCGTGGCCCTCAGGACCGCTTCGAGGTCGTCCGCCAGTGCGCGCGTGCTGTAACCGCCGGGTCCGGGCTCGGGCGAACGCCCGTGGCCCCGCTGGTCGTAGACGACCACCCTGTGGTCCACCGCCAGGTCACGCACCTGTGCGTCCCAGAAGCGGGTGTTGCAGGTCCAGCCGTGGGCGAGGACCACGGCCGGAGCGTCCTGCGGACCGTGCAGTTCGACGTGGAGGCGCGAGCCGTCGGCGGAGACGACGACCAGTTCACGCACGGGCACGGGCGGGGTGTTCGCGGGCTGCGCGGACCGGCTCATCGTGCGGCCTCCTCGGCCACGGCCTGCGCCGCGGATCGGGTGACGGGGGGACGGACGACGTCGTACTCGCCGAGGTCGACCGAGCGGGTGGCCCGCCGGAACTCGGCCGTCGTGCCCGGCCAGACCGTGGTGTTGCGCCCGTCGGCGTCGAGGTACCAGCTGGTGCAGCCGCCGGTGTTCCAGACGGTGCGCTTCATCCGGTTCTGCACCCGGAGGTTCCAGGCGCCGACGGCGGCAGGCCGCGCGTCGAGCGCGGCACGCCCGCCCAGGACGTCCAGCTGGCGCAGGAAGTCGGCCATGTAGTTCAGCTGGGACTCGATCATCAGGATCATGGAGGAGTTACCGAGCCCCGTGTTGGGGCCGATGATCGTCATCCAGTTGGGGAAGCCGGCCGCGGTCGCACCCCGCAGCGCCTGCATCCCGTCCTTCCAGGACTCGGCGAGGGTGATCCCGTCGGCACCGACGACACGGGTGGCGATCGGCATGTCCGTCACGTGGAAGCCCGTGCCGAGGATGATGACGTCGGCCTCGGTCTCCGTACCGTCCGAACCGACCAGGGTGGAGCCACGCACCTCCGACAGGCCGGAGTCGACCACGTCCACGTTCGCCTTCGCCAGCGCCGGATAGTAGGCGTTGGAGAGCAGGATGCGCTTGCAGCCGATGCGGTACGAGGGGGTCAGCTTGGCCCGCAGCGCGGGATCCTTGATCGCCCGCGCCATGTTGGACTTGGCTATGGCCTCCACCAGACCGAGCTGGTCGGGGTGCTTGGTGAAGGCGCCGACCTGCAGCTCCCGGATGCCCCACAGCAGCCCGCGCCGCGCCGTGGCCGTGAAGGGAAGGGCGCGGTGCAGCCACTTCTCCGCGCCGCTGATGGCGCGGTCCATGCGGGGCATCACCCAGGGCGGGGTCCGCTGGAAGAGGGTGAGGCGGCCGGCCTTCGGCTGGATCTCGGGGACGATCTGGATCGCCGAGGCGCCGGTCCCGATCACCGCGACGCGCTTGCCGCTCAGGTCGTAGGCGTGGTCCCACCGCGCGGAGTGGAACACCTTGCCGGGGAAGTCGGCGAGCCCCGGGATGTCCGGCAGCTTCGGGTCGGAGAGCGGACCGGTGGCGGACACGACCGTGCCGGCGGTGATCGTGGAGCCGTTCGCCGTCTCGATCACCCAGTGCAGCTCGTCGTTGTCCCAGCGCATGACCGTGACTTCGTGGTTGAGCCTGATGTGCGGGCGCAGCCCGAAGGTGTCGGCCACGTGCTCCAGGTAGGCGCGGATGTGCTGCTGCCCGGAGAAGGTGCGCGGCCAGTCGGGGTTGGGTGCGAACGAGAAGGAGTAGAGGTGGGACGGGACGTCGCAGGCGCAGCCCGGGTAGCTGTTGTCCCGCCAGGTGCCGCCCACGGCCCCGGCCCGTTCGAGGACCAGGAAATCGGTGATGCCTTCGCGGCGGAGCCGGACCGCGGCTCCGAGGCCCCCGAATCCGGATCCGATCACCGCCACTCGTACGTGCTCGTGCTGGGCCATGCTGCCGCCTCCCCGCGGTACGTGACACGACTCTGCCAGCAATCACTGGCATTGTTGGGAGGGTAGAGCAGCTCCGTACTGATGGGTAGGGGTCGGGGCGAGGAAAGTTACCGGCGGTACAACATAGGGTGCGGGTGTGGCTGAAGGACGCGAGCACCGTGAGTACCGCATGGAGGAGCTGGCCAGGGAGGCCGGCATCACCGTGCGCACCCTGCGCTTCTACCGGGAGCGCGGCCTGATCCAGCCGCCCCGCCGCGAGGGCCGCATCGCCTGGTACGACGGCCACCACCTGGCCCGGCTGCGCACGATCACGGGCCTGCTGGAGCGGGGGCACACCCTCAACGGCATCGCCGACCTCGCCACCACCTTCGACAGCGGCCGCGACGTCGCCGAGGTGCTGGGCCTGGGGGAACCGACCGAGGAGACCCCGGTCCGGCTCACGCCCGAGCAGCTCGCCGACTACTTCCAGGACCAGGCCACGGCGGAGAACCTCGCGGCCGCCATGGAACTGGGCTATCTCGGCACCGACGGCGACGCGATCGTCCACATCAGCCGCCGCCTGCTGGAGGCGTCGTCGGAGCTGGTGCGCGCGGGGGTCCCGCTCGACGCCGTGCTCGCCTCGGGCCGCCAGGTCCGCGAACACGCCGACGCCCTCGCCGACCTCTTCGTCCGCGTCCTGCGCGCCCACACCGCGCAGAGCGAACCGGAGCAGCTGCGCACGCTCGCCCACGCGGTGGTGAACGCCGAGCTCTCCATGGCCCTGGACCGCCGACTGCGCGACGACGTCGCGGACGTCGGCGCGCAGGACGAGGCGCCCCGGCCGGAGGGTCCCCCGGACGCGAAGTCCCGTCCTCCGTCCTAGCGTTCGTAGGTGACCGTCACCGGCGCGTGGTCGCTCCACCGCTCACCGTGCGTGGCGGCACGCTCCACCCAGGCCTTCACCGCACGCCCGGCGAGGCCGGGGGTGGCCACCTGGTAGTCGATCCGCCAGCCCGTGTCGTTGTCGAAGGCCCGGCCACGGTAGGACCACCAGGAGTACGGGCCCTCCTCATCGGGGTGCAGCGCGCGGACCACGTCCACGTAGGCCGCCTCGTCGAACACCCGGGTCAGCCACTCCCGCTCCTCGGGGAGGAATCCGGAGCTCTTCCTGTTGGACTTCCAGTTCTTGAGATCGGCCTCCCGGTGGGCGATGTTCCAGTCGCCGCACACGACCACCTCGCGTCCCCCGGCGGCCGCCCGGCCCTTCAGCCCCTGGAGATACGGCAGGAAGGCCGCCATGAAGCGCTCCTTCTCCTCCTGCCGCTCCGTACCGACCTCACCGGAGGGCAGATAGAGACTGGCCACCGTCACACCGGGGAGATCCACCTCGGCGTAGCGCCCCGAGGTGTCGAACTCACCGCTTCCCGGCACCTCGAACCCTCCGAAGCCGATCTGGACGCGCTCCGGCGCGTGCCGCGTGTAGAGGGCGACCCCCGCACGCCCCTTGGCGGCGGCCGGAGCGTGGACGACGTGCCACCCTTCGGGCTCACGCACCTCTTCGGGGAGCTGCTGCGCCTCGGCGCGGACTTCCTGGAGGCAGACCACGTCGGCCTCGGTCTGCCCCAGCCACTCGACGAAGCCCTTCTTCGCGGCGGCACGGAGCCCGTTCACGTTCACGGTGGTAACAGTCAGCATCCCGGTACAGTACCTACACACCGAGCCGCATACATGTACCATAACCCGCATGAATATCCAGCCTCGGCCCTTCGACCACCCCGACGCCGTCAAACTCAACGACCTGGTGCAGCTCGAATACGCCGAGCGCTACGGGGACGAGGGCGACATCACACCGCTCGACGCCACGATGTTCGATCCACCCCGCGGACTGTATCTGCTCGCGTACGACGAGCACGAACGTCCCGTGGCCACCGGCGGCTGGCGCAGCCAGGAACGCAACGACCAGGGCTACTCCGACGGCGACGCCGAGATCAAGCGGATGTTCGTCGTCGCCGAGGGACGCGGCCGGGGCCTCGCGCGCCGCATCCTCGCCGCCCTGGAGGCCGACGCCCGTGCGGCCGGCCGCACCCGCATGGTCCTGGAGACCGGCGACCAGCAGCCCGAGGCGATCGCGCTGTACACGTCCAGCGGCTACACGCCCTGCGAGAAGTTCGGCCACTACCGCACGTACGACAGCAGCATCTGCATGGCCAAACCGCTGTGACGACCGCCTAGGGCACCCGCGCCACACCCACGTAGAACCCGCTCCGCTCCTGGACCGGCGCAGGCTCCTCCCGGTACCACTCCGACGCCGTCACCAGCCCGGGCCGGACGAGCTCCAGCCCTTCGAAGAAGGGCTCGACCTCCTCACGCGTACGCATGCGAAGCGCGATGGCCCCCTTCCTGTACGCGGACTCGGTCTCCTGCTTCAGCTCCGGGTGCTGGTCGGCGGTCCCGTGCGAGAGAACCAGCCAGCTCCCCGCGGGCAGCGCCTCGACCAGCGTCCGGGTGATGCCGTACGGATCCTGCTCATCGGGCAGGAAGTGCATCAGCGCGATGAGTGACAGCGCGACGGGACGCCCGAAGTCCAGTATCCGCGCCGCCCGTTCGAGGATCTCGTCCGGCCGGCGCACATCCGCGTGGATGTAGTCGGTCGCGCCCTCGGGCCGGCTCACCAGCAGCGCCTCGGCGTGACGCAGCACGATGGGATCGTTGTCCGCGTAGACGACCCTGGCGCCCGGGGTGACGGCCTGGACGACCTGATGGAGGTTCGGCGAGGTGGGGATGCCGGTCCCGATGTCCAGGAACTGCTCGACACCCTGCCGCGCCAGCCAGGCGGACGCCCGGTGCATGAACGCCCGGTTCCGCGCCGCGTTCGCCCGCGCCTCGGCCGGCAGCTTCTCCGCGACCTCCTGATCGACCGGGTAGTTGTCCTTCCCGCCGAGGAGCCAGTCGTAGACCCGTGCCGGGTGCGGCTTGCTGGTGTCGATCCGGGAGCTGGGTATACCGGCTGTCACAGTGCGCCCTCCGTACGGAACCGCGATCAGGCAACCCCCGCACCTGGCCCGCGACCCCCGACAGCGGTCACCGGCAGGGCGGGTGAGCGAGGACGGTCCAGGTTACCGGGTGGTCATACCGGCGCGGCCTCCCGCCCTGGGCGGCCATGGCCGCTGACGCGCGATCCCCGGGAAGGCTCCGCCCGGGAGAAACGACGAGATCCCGCCCGATCGTGTGATCGGACGGGATCTCTTGTGTGCGGTGGACCTGTGGGGATTTGAACCCCAGACCCCCTCGATGCGAACGAGGTGCGCTACCAGACTGCGCCACAGGCCCTTGCAACGAGTGAAACTCTAGCACCCTCATCGGGGTGCTCGGAAATCCGTATCCCGGCAGGTCACCGAGTCGGGTCCACCGCCGGTCTCACTCGTTGGCCGCGCGCGGCCGGTCCTCGCCGTCGTACTGGTCGAAGAGGGGCGTCCTGCCCCGGTCGCGTGAACGCCTGGGCGGAATGCCGCGGCGGCGCGGGGCCGGGCCGGCTTCCGGCTCGGTGGTGTCGTGACTGCCGGTCCGGGTGGGCTCGGCGGGGCTGGAGCGGGCCGCGCTCCAGGTCTCCGGGTCGCCGACCTCCACCCCGCCCGTGGCGCGCGGGGCGACGGGCGCGGTGACATAGGTCGGCAGCGGGACCGGGACCGGTTCCCAGCTGTCCCCCTGCGCCGGACCGCGCTCGCGTTGCTGGTCGACCCACTCCGCGTGGTCCGTCTGCTCCACCAGGGCGCGGCGGCCCGCCTCCTGGGGGGAGACCGTGGGAGCGGGCGCGGGCGCTTCGGGCTCCTCGTCCGGCTCGGCCGGAGCCGAGGACGCGGGCTGGTGCCTGCGGGGGCGGTTCTCACGCAGCCGCTGCGCGGCCACCTCGGCCCGCCGCCGGTCCATGGTGAAGACGAACCGGCGGCGCTCCTGGGCACGCAGGTGCACGATGTACGTGCTCAGCAGCACGGCCGGCACGGCCGGCGCCCACAGGAAGCTCAGCCCGCCGACCGCCGCGACGATCGCGCCGAGCGTGAAGGCCATGAACAGGACCGTGGTGGTACGCCGACGCCGCGCCAGGACCTGTGAGCGCCGCCGGCGCTCACGCTCCGACTCCGCGCCGGACGGGCGCGGCCGCCGGGCGGACGCCGGGCGGAGGGGCCGGTCGTCCGGGCGCTCCTGTTCCGGCCGGCCGGGCACCGGGTCGCGCAGGCGCGCCTCCGTATGCGCCGGAGGCGCGGAAAAGGCCCGGACGTCGACGGACTCCATGCGGTCCGTGACGGCTTCCGGGTCCACGTCGCCAGGCGCCTCCTCGGCATCCCGCTCCCGCAGCTCCTTGGCATAACGGCGCTCCATGGCCGCCCGTCCGGACAGCAGCCGGATGGCGGTGCTGAAGCGTTCCGTCGGACGGGCCTCATTGAGCTCGTCCTGCCTTCGGAGCCACATCGGCACCAAGTAGGCGGCCCAGGCACCGACGATGACTGCGTAGATGAGGCCGCTGCTGCTCACGCTCACACCGTAGAGGTGTTTGCACGGAGGCATCCGCCAATTGGCCCGGTGTGTCGCACGATCCGGCTCATATGACGGACTTTTTTTGTGATTGCGGGGGTCACCAGCCGACAAAAGTGATGCCGATTACCGCCACGTGCCGATCAAATTCGAACACCTATTTCATTTCCCCGGGGGCGTGCGGCGGTCCCGGAGGACCGGGCCGCACCCTGCGCCAACGTCTCAGCAGCCCGTCGGGCACTTCCTCCGCGGTGAGGGCGAAGATCAGGTGGTCCCGCCACGCACCGTCGATGTGCAGATAGCGGGGACGCAGCCCTTCGTCGCGGAATCCGAGTTTCTCGACGACTCTGCGGCTGGGGATGTTCTCGGGCCGAATGCACACTTCGATCCGGTGCAGTCCGACCGTACGGAAACAGTGGTCGACGGCCAGCGCCACCGCGGTCGGCATCACGCCACGGCCCGCCACGCTCCGGTCGACCCAGTAACCGACATGACCCGAGCACATCGAGCCCCAGGTGATGCCCGCCACCGTCAACTGCCCTACGAGACGCCCCTCGTACTCGATGGCGAAAGGCAGCATCCGGCCGGCGTTCGCCTCGGTCCGCAGATGGCGGATCATCTGACGGTAGGTGGGGCGCCGGCCCATCGGGCCGCCGGGGGCGGGCGGCGGGACGGTCGCCTCCCAGGGACGCAGCCAGTCACGGTTGCGCCGGTTGACCTCACGCCACGCGCTCTGGTCGCGCAGCTTCATCGGACGGAGGGTGACGTCGCCGTCGGAAAGGATCACCGGCCAGGTCCGGACGTTCAGCTCGGGCTCCCCGGTCGGGCGTGGTCGCCGCCGCGCAACTGGTCGACGGCGTGCACCAGAAGCCTGCTCAGGACCGCCAGCCCGTCGCGCACGCCACCCGTCGAACCGGGCAGATTCACGATGAGGGTGCGGTCCGCGATGCCCGCGAGGCCACGGGAGAGTGCGGCGGTGGGGACCTTGTCCCGGCCTTCGGCACGGATCGCCTCGGCGATGCCCGGCACCTCACGGTCCAGGACGCGGCGCGTGGCCTCGGGCGTGCGGTCGGTGGGCGAGATGCCCGTACCGCCCGTGGTGACGATGACGTCGTAGCCCTCGGCCACCCCGGCCCGCAGGGCCGCTTCCACCGGGTCCCCGTCGGGCACGACCTGCGGGCCGTCGACGGCGAACCCCAGTGAGGTGAGGGCCTCGGCGATGAGAGGGCCGCCCTTGTCGGCGTACACACCGGCGGAGGCGCGGTTGGAGGCGGTCACGACGAGGGCGCGGTGACCACCGGGAGCGGGGGGACTGTCCGGCAGGGTCATGCGTCCGGTCCCTCCGGCGCGGGCCGCCGGTAGTCACCGGACTTGCCACCCGATTTCGCCTCGACCCGGACGTCGGTGATCACCGCGCTCTTGTCGACCGCCTTGATCATGTCGATCACCGTGAGCGCGGCGACCGACACGGCGGTCAGGGCCTCCATCTCGACCCCCGTGCGGTCCGTGGTCTTCACGGTGGCCGTGATCTCCACCGCGTCGTCGGCGACGCTCAGGTCGACCTTCACCCCGGAGACGGCGAGGGGGTGGCAGAGCGGGATGAGGTCAGGGGTCCGCTTGGCCCCCATGATCCCCGCGATGCGCGCGGTGGCGAGCGCGTCCCCCTTGGGGACACCCTCGCCACGGAGGAGTTCGACGACACGCGGTGACACGAGGACCCTGCCGCTCGCGCGGGCGACACGTGTCGTGACGTCCTTCTCCGACACGTCGACCATGCGGGCGGCACCCGCCTCGTCGATGTGCGTCAGCCTGTTCTGCGTACTCAACTCACTCCGCCTAGCGGTAGGGCGCCGGTTGCCCGCCCGGCACCGCGCCGGGGCGCGGACCGAGGAGCCCGGGGGCTTCCCCCGGTAAGGCACAGCGCCAGATACCGTACCGCCACCGCGCCGGAGTCAGCGGAGGAGGATCACTTCGGTCTCCGTGCCGGGCTCGGCGGACGTGACGTCCTCGGGCAGCACGATCAGCGCGTCGGCCTGGGCGAGGGCGGCGATCAGGTGCGATCCGGGCCCTCCGACGGGCGTCACGGTCCCCGCCTCGGCGTCGTAGGTCCCGCGCAGGAACTGGCGTTTGCCCGGCGGCGAGGCGAGTGCCTCGCCGGTGCTGAGCGTGGCGCGCACCGTCGGGCGGTGCACGTCCTGGAGGCCCATCAGCGTCAGGATCGCAGGCCGCACGAACAGCTCGAAGGAGACGTACGAGGAGACCGGATTGCCGGGCAGCGCCAGCAGCGGCGTGTGGTCGGGGCCGATCGAGCCGAAACCCTGCGGCTTGCCCGGCTGCATCGCCAGCTTGCGGAAGTCGATGCCGCCGCCGGCCGCGTCGTCGTCGCCCACGGAGGACAGCGCCTCCTTGACCACGTCGTACGCGCCGACGCTCACACCGCCCGTGGTGACGACGATGTCGGCGCGGATCAGCTGGTCCTCGATCGTGGCCCGCAGGGTCTCGGCGTCGTCGGCGACCGCCGGTACGCGGTACGCGATGGCGCCCGCCTCCCGGGCGGCGGCCGTCAGGGCGAAGCTGTTCGAGTCGTAGATCCGCCCGCCGGTCAGCTCCTCACCCGGCTGCGCCAGCTCGCTGCCGGTGGACAGCACGACGACGCGGGGACGGGGCCGCACCCGCACCGTCGAGCGGCCGATCGCGGCGAGCAGCCCGATCTGGGGCGGTCCCACGACCGAGCCCGCGCGCAGCGCCAGGTCGCCCGGCCGCACGTCACTGCCCTTGGCCCGGACATGGGCGCGGGGCTTGACCGGGCGATGGACGCGGACCTCGCCGCTCGCCCCCTCCGGGGCGGTGCTGTGCGCCCGCATGGCGGCGGCGGGGCCGCCCCCCGTGCCGCCGTCGGTCCACTCGACCGGGACGACCGCCTCGGCACCGGCGGGCAGCGGAGCACCCGTCATGATGCGGGCCGCCTCGCCGGGACCGACGGACCGGCCGTCGGCCAGGCCCCCGTCACCGGCCGCGACGTCGCCGATGACGGTGAGGACGGCGGGGAACTCCTCGCTGGCACCCTCGACATCGGAGATCCGGACGGCGTAGCCGTCCATGGAACTGTTGTCGAAGGGCGGCAGCGCGACCTCCACCACGACGTCCTCGACCAGGACACAGCCCTGGGCGTCGGGCAGTTGCAACTCGATGGGCTCGAGCGGCTTCACCGCGGCGAGGATATCGTCCAGATGCTCGTCCACCGACCAGATCGTGCTGCTCAAGCTCCTACAACTCCTCGGTGACGTAACTGCGCAGCCAGGTCCGGAAGTCCGGACCCAGATCCTCACGTTCGCACGCCAGTCTGACAATGGCACGGAGATAGTCGCCACGGTCACCGGTGTCGTAGCGGCGGCCCTTGAAGACGACGCCGTGCACCGGCCCGCCGATCTTCTCGTCCTCGGCGAGCAGCTGGAGGGCGTCGGTGAGCTGGATCTCGCCGCCGCGGCCGGGCTCGGTCCGCCGCAGTATGCCGAAGACCGACGGATCCAGGACGTAGCGGCCGATGACGGCGAGGTTGCTGGGCGCCTCGGCCGGATCCGGCTTCTCCACGAGCCCGGTGACCCGGACGACGTCGCTGTCGGTGGTCGCCTCGGTGGCGGCGCAGCCGTACATGTGGATCTGCGAGGGTTCAACCTCCATCAGCGCCACCACGCTGCCGCCCTCACGCTCCTGGATCTCGACCATCCGGGCGAGAAGGGGGTCGCGCGGGTCGATGAGGTCGTCACCGAGGAGGACGGCGAACGGCTGGTCACCGACGTGCGGCGCGGCGCAGAGGACGGCGTGGCCGAGTCCGCGCGGGTCGCCCTGGCGCACGTAGTGCAGGTTGGCCAGGTCACTGGACTCCTGGACCTTGGAGAGCCGTTCGGCGTCTCCCTTGCGGGTCAGCGCGGACTCCAGCTCGTAGTTCCGGTCGAAGTGGTCCTCCAGGGGACGCTTGTTGCGGCCGGTGATCATCAGTACGTCGGAGAGACCGGCGGCGACCGCTTCCTCGACCACATACTGGATGGCGGGCTTGTCGACGACAGGCAGCATCTCTTTGGGAGTGGCCTTGGTGGCCGGCAGGAACCGGGTGCCAAGACCCGCAGCTGGGATGACAGCTTTGCTGATCCTGGGGAGCGACTGAGTCATGCGCCGAACTGTATCCGGTACGTATGGGCGGAAGATGAGCGTCCGGTTAACTTCGTTCTCATATATCCACATAAACGAGCTATGCGAGCACCCGTTGAACCATGACATGTCCGGAAAGAAAGCGATGCGGCGTGAATTGCTCGCCGCACGACGACTCCTCACCTCGGAGGACGTCAGGAGGACAGCCGCGGTTCTCTCCGCGGTCGCTGCGGAACTGCCCGAACTGACCGGTGCGCGGACCGTGGCGGCCTACGTGTCCGTGGGACGCGAACCGGGAACCCATGTGCTTCTGGACGCGCTGCGCGCACGGGGCGTACGCGTGCTGCTGCCGGTCCTCATGGCGGACGACGACCTGGACTGGGCCGTGTTCGAGGGTGCGGAGCGCCTCGAACCCGCCGGCCGGGGCCTGCTGGAGCCGGCCGGCCCGCGCCTCGGACCCGACGCGGTCCTGGACGCGGACGTCGTCCTGCTGCCCGGGCTGGCCGTGGACGGGCGCGGGATGCGGCTGGGCCGCGGCGGCGGCAGCTACGACCGCGTGCTGGCCCGGCTCGCGTCGGCCGGAGCGCACCCCGCACTGATCGTCCTGCTCCACGACGACGAGGTGGTCGCGCGGGTCCCCGTGGAACCGCACGACCACCCCGTGGACGCCGTGGTCACGCCGGCCGGAGCACGGCGGTTCCCGGCTAGGGCTTCCTGAGCGTCAGGGTGTCGACGGTGGACTTCTCCACCGCGTTCTTCCCGAAGGACCAGTCGAGCAGCTCACCGTCGACCCACTTGTCGGTCTGATCGACGTAGTGCGCGCTGTACGCGTGCCCGGAGGCGCCGGTGAGGTTGATCCAGCGGGACTTGTCCCAGTCACCCACGTTGACGACCATCCGCATCGAGGGCACCCAGATGACCTCGTAACCGCCGGCCGCGTTCCAGCCGGTCGCGTTGACCGCCGCCTCGCCGCCGCCGAGGTCCCAGGGGCCACGGTTGAGGACTCGCTGGAGAAGGCCGGGGCCCTCGGTACCGAGCGTCTGGTTGCGCAGGGTCAGCTGGTGCAGCCTGCCCCAGCTCCAGGTGGTGACGTCCTTGCCGAGCTCGGCGGTCAGCTCCCAGCGCGCGTCCTTCATGGCACGGGCGAAGAGCTCGTCACGGCTGTCGATGGCCGCTTCGCGCCCCTTCGCCGGGACCTTCCACCACTCGTTGTCCTGGTCGTCCAGGATGCTCTCGACCACCTCGTACCAGCGGTCGCCTCCGTCCGGCTGCGCCGCTTCCGGGGCTCGCTGACCGCACTCCCGTACGAGCTTGTCCTGCTCGTCCACCGGCCCGGTGCCGGGCACCGGCTCCACGTAGACGCAGTCGCCCTTGGCCCGCATCTCCTTGGGCAGCTTGTTGCCGAAGGCCAGCTTGAGGATGTTGCGCCAGACCCCGTTGAAGTACGCGGCGGCGGCCGAGTCGGGCTCCTGGGTGTAGTCCCAGCCCTCCAGCAGCTTCTGCGCCTCCCGGACGTACGGATCCGAGATCCCGATCCTCATCAGCTCGGGCACCAGCGTGCGGGCGATCGCGCTCTGGTTGTCCATCTGCATCGTCTGCATGTCGTCGGTCGAGATCATCTCGCCGCCGTCGATCTTCTTCTGGATCAGGTCGTTGATCCGCTGGCTGCGGGCACCGTAGCCCCAGTCCTTGGTGAGCAGGTGCTCGTAACCGTCGTCGATGACCGCCTGGTTGGCGGTGACGATGTAGCCGCGCTCCGGGTTGTACTCGTACGGCAGCTCGTCGAAGGGGATGAACTCCTTCTCCCAGCCGTACTTCGGGTTCCAGCCGGGACTCGGAAGCGTGCCGTCGCCCTGCTTGCGGACCGGGATCCTTCCGGGCGCCTGGTAGCCGATGTTGCCCTTGGTGTCCGCGTAGATGAGGTTCTGCGACGGCACCTCGAAGTTCTCCGCGGCCTTGCGGAAACTCGGGAAGTCCTTGGCCCGGTTGAGCTCGAAGACCGCGTCCATCGACTTGCCGGCGTACAGCGCCGTCCACTTCAGGGAGACTCCGTAACCGTCGCCGCGGTCGGGCGCCGTGTTGCCCACGGGGGCCTTCTTGCCGACCTTCTCCAGCTCGCCGCTGCGGTCGGAGACCAGCGGGCCGTTGCCGGTCTCGCGCACGGTGATCTCCCGGCTCCTCCCGCCCGCGACCTTGATGGTCTCCTTGCGGGTCGTGAAGGGCACGGTCTCGCCGTCGTACTGGTAGCCGTCGGCGGAGACCTTCTCCAGGAAGAGGTCGGTGACGTCGGCCCCGAGGTTGGTGAAGCCCCAGGCGATGTCCTGGTTGTGGCCGATGATCACACCGGGCATCCCGGAGAACGTGTACCCGGCCGTGTCGTAGCGGCAGGACTCCGAGAGCTGACGGCAGTGCAGCCCCATCTGGTACCAGAGCGAGGGCAGCTGCGGCGCCAGGTGCGGGTCGTTGGCGAGCAGCGGTTTGCCGGTCGTCGTGTGGGCGCCGGAGACGACCCAGGAGTTCGACCCGATGCCGTTGCCGTTGGGGCCGAGGAGCGCCGGGATCTCGTCAAGGGTGTCGGAGAGCGCGGAGAGCTGGGTGTTCAGGCCCTCGGTCGCGCCTTCGACGGTCCCCGCGCCGATGCCGTCCGACGGCTCGGCCTCGGGGTCGTACTTCCCGGTGGCCGTGGAGACCGCGCCCCGGTCGACGATCGGCTTGTTCTTCTCGTAGGGGTAGTCCGGGTAGAGGTCGCCGATCTGCTTCTCGGTGAGCCTGCTGGTCATCAGCGAGCGGTCGATCTCGTCCTGCATGTTCCCGCGCAGGTCCCAGGCCATCGCCTTCAGCCAGGCGACCGAGTCGACCGGGGTCCACTCGGCGGGCTCGTAGTCGTTGGTCAGGCCGAGCGCCGCGTACTCGACGGAGATGTCCTTGCCGTCCTTGCCGTCCAGATACGCGTTCACCCCCTCCGCGTACGCCTGGAGGTTCTTCTTGGTGTCCTCGTCCAGCTTCTTGTCGTACTCCTCCTGCGCGACCTTGCGCCAGCCCAGCGTGCGCAGGAAGGAGTCGGTCTCGACCTGGCCGGCGCCGAACATCTCGGAGAGGCGTCCCGACGTCATGTGACGGCGTACGTCCATCTCCCAGAAGCGGTCCTGGGCCTGGACGAACCCCTGGGCGCGGAAGAGGTCGCTGTCGGTGTCCGCGTAGATCTGCGGGATCCCGTAGTCGTCGCGCCGGACGTCGACGTCTCCGGAGAGGCCCTCGAGGTCTATCGAGCCGGTGGTCTGCGGGTAGGAGGCCCGGACCGTGGAGACGGACCAGAACGCGCCGTACCCGACACCCGCGACAAGCGCCAGCACCAGGACGATCACGAGCAGGCGGGCGCGTCGCCCCTTCTTCCTGCCGGTCTTCTTCGCATCGGAAGACCCGGGAGGGGCGGTTGTGTTGGCGGGCATCGCTGTCCTTCGAGGGGCAGGGTGGTCCTGGGAGTGCAGGAGCAACCATAGGCGCCCCGCCGAAGCCACTCGGACGCGGTATGGGGATGCATCCATTTGCGCACCGGTTCGCACGGACACTCGAAGGCGTCAAGGAAACGTTAAAGATTAGGTAAGGTAACGAAGTACTGGCCGCCGGATGCCGGTCCGGAAGGCTCACGCAGGGAAGGAACGGACCCTGACTGTCCACGCGCTCAACGAACTTCTGCTCGTCTGCTCGGTCGTCCTGCTGGTCGCCGTCGCGGCCGTACGCATCTCGTCCCGCAGCGGCCTCCCCAGCCTGCTCCTGTACCTCGGCATCGGGATCGCCATGGGGCAGGACGGCATCTTCGACGTCGAGTTCGACAACGCCGAGCTGACCCAGGTGATCGGCTACGCCGCCCTGGTCGTCATCCTGGCCGAGGGCGGACTGGGCACGAAGTGGAAGGAAGTCAGACCCGCGCTGCCGGCGGCTGCCGTGCTCTCGACCGTCGGCGTGGGCATCAGCGTGGGCGTCACCGCGAGCGCGGCGCACTACCTCGTCGGCCTCGACTGGCGGCAGGCCCTGATCATCGGAGCCGTCGTCTCCTCCACCGACGCGGCCGCCGTCTTCTCCGTCCTGCGCAAGGTCCCCCTCCCCTCCCGGATCACCGGCGTCCTGGAGGCCGAATCCGGTTTCAACGACGCCCCCGTGGTCATTCTGGTGGTGGCCTTCTCCGCCGTCGGGCCCGTGGAGCACTGGTACGTCCTGGTCGGCGAGATAGCCCTGGAGCTGGCCATCGGCGCGGCCATCGGCCTCGCGGTGGGCTGGCTCGGCGCCTTCGGCATCCGCCATGTGGCGCTGCCCGCGTCCGGGCTCTACCCCATCGCCGTGATGGCCATCGCCGTGTCCGCCTACGCCGCCGGCGCCATGGCCCACGGCAGTGGCTTCCTGGCCGTCTACCTGGCCGCGATGGTCCTCGGCAACTCCAAGCTCCCGCACTGGCCCGCCACCCGCGGTTTCGCCGACGGGCTCGGCTGGCTGGCGCAGATCGGCATGTTCGTCCTGCTCGGCCTGCTGGTCACCCCCCACGACCTGATCGCCGACTTCTGGCCCGCCGTGGTGGTGGGGCTGGTCCTCACCGCCGTCGCCCGGCCGCTGTCGGTCTTCATCAGCCTGGCGCCGTTCCGTCTGCCCGAGCGGGAGAAGGCCCTGATGTCCTGGGCCGGGCTTCGCGGCGCGGTCCCCATCATCCTGGCGACCATTCCCATGGTGTCGGGAATCGAGGGCAGCACCCGGGTCTTCAACATCGTCTTCGTGCTCGTCGTCGTCTACACGCTGATCCAGGGGCCCACGCTCCCCTGGCTGGCGAGGGCCCTGAAGATCTCCGAGGACCCGTCCGAGACGGCGGACCTCGGCATCGAGTCGGCGCCTCTGGAACGGCTGCGCGGCCATCTGCTGTCCGTCGCGGTTCCCGGCAGGTCCAGGATGCACGGCGTGGAGGTGGCGGAGCTCCGGCTGCCGGCCGGGGCCGCGGTCACCCTGGTCGTACGGGACGGCAAGAGCTTCGTCCCCGCGCCCTCGACCGTGCTGCGCCGCGGGGACGAACTGCTCGTCGTCGCGACCGATCCGGTGCGCGACGCCACCGAGGCGCGGCTGCGCGCGGTCGGCGAGGGCGGCAAGCTGGCCGGCTGGCTGGGCACCGGAGGCGCGGGCCGGCAGACCCGCCCGGCGGATGCGCCGCACCTCGCGAGACTGGCCGGGAAACTGGGCAGGGGCGGGGAGCACCGTCCGGCCGGCAAGGCGGGCGGCAGACGGCCCCACCACTGACAGGGCTTCCGCCCCTGCGTGCAATCGCAGGCGCACCGCCGCAGGGGCCTGTAAGATGAAGGACCGGATCTCATGATCCACACGATTCGAACCTGATCGACCAACTCTGCCTGACGCAGAGCTGGCGCGACCGTATGGCGGTCGTGGCGCCTTCGCCTCTGGAGCGAGCGCCCGGCATCTACCGCAGTCCCGCGCGAAGAGGACAGCTCTCGGCAGTTCCCGCACGCCCCCGCACCCGGTGCGGGACACCCGGGAGCACGGCCACCAGGCGGCAGAAAGGCATGGACCGTGGCGTCCACGGTCTCCGACCGCCCCGGTTACGGGCAGTTGCTGCGCACCCCGGGTGCGTGGACCTTCCTCCTCCCGGGCTTCGCCGCCCGGCAGCCCTTCGCGATGCTGACCATCGGCATCGTGCTGCTCGTCCAGCACACCACCGGCTCGTACGGCAGCGCGGGCGCCGTAGCCGCCGTATCCGGCGTCTCCATGGCCCTGTTCGCGCCCCAGAGCGGCCGGCTCGCCGACCGGTTCGGCCAGCGTGCCGTGCTCCTGCCCGGCGTCCTGGTCCACGCGGCCGCCGTCGGTGCCCTCACCGCACTCGCCCTGGCGGACGCTCCGCTGTGGGTGCTGTTCCTGGCGGCGGTCCCCACCGGTGCCTCCATCCCGCAGGTCGGACCCATGGTGCGGGCCCGCTGGGCGGCCCGGCTGGGTGCCGCCCCGGGACGCCCGGCCTCTCCGCTGATGACCACGGCCGCCGCTTTCGAGTCGGTGACGGACGAGTTCACCTTCGTCGTGGGGCCCGTGCTCGCGACGGCGTTGTGCACCGGCGTGCACCCGGCGGCCGGACTGCTCGCCGAGGCGGCCCTGACCCTGCTCGGCGGCCTCCTGTTCGCGGCCCAGCGCTCCACCCAGCCCGCCCCCCGGGGCGCGGCCACGGCGGAGGCACCGCACCGCTCGGCACTCTCCGTACCCGGCGTGCGCGTCCTCGCGATCACCTTCCTGGGCATCGGTTCCGTCTTCGGCGGCATGCAGGTCTCCCTGACGGCCTTCTCCGAGGAGATCGGCCGGCCCGGGGTGAACGGGCTGCTGTACGGGGTGTTCGCGGCCGGCAACATGCTGGCCGGTATCGCCTGCGGCGCCATCGCCTGGAAGAGCGGCCCGCGCCGCCGCCTGATCATCGGCTACGTGGCCCTGACACTGACCGCGTCCGCGCTCTGGGCCGTGCATTCCGTGCCGTTGCTGGCAGGCCTCGGCCTGCTGGTCGGCCTGTGCATCGCTCCCGCGCTCATCAGCGGCTACACCCTGGTCGACGCCCTGGTGCCGCCGTCGGCCAGGACCGAGGCCTTCACCTGGCTGACGGGCGCCGTGGCGCTCGGCCAGGCGGCGGCCGTCACGGTGGCAGGGCAGCTCGCGGACGCCCATGGCGCGAGCACCGGTTTCGTCGTCCCGCTGGCCGGTACGGCCCTGGCGCTGGCGACCCTGCTCGCCCTGCGTTCACGGCTGACGCCGCCGCCCGCGGGACGGGCGGTGGCGCGTGGGATGGGTCACCGAGAGCCGGTCACAGTGGACTGATCGCTCGGAATACGTCAGTATGAAGCGTCGTTAGCACTCATTGAGTGAGAGTGCCAGGAGGAGCAAGTGCCGACTTACCAGTACCAGTGCACCGAATGCGGCGAGGGCCTCGAAGCGGTGCAGAAGTTCACCGATGATGCCCTGACCGTGTGCCCGAACTGCGAGGGACGCCTCAAGAAGGTGTTCTCGGCCGTCGGCATCGTCTTCAAGGGATCCGGTTTCTACCGGAACGACAGCCGCGGCTCCTCGTCGAGCAGCACGCCGGCCACGTCGTCCGCCAAGGCGTCCGACTCGTCCACCGCGTCGTCAGCGCCGAAGCCGGACGCGAAGCCCGCCGCGTCGGCGTCGTCCTCGGCCTCCTCCTCGACGTCTTCCACGTCGTCGAGCGGCACGTCGGCCGCCTGAGGCCACCCGCGCACACCGCACGTCCCACCGGGACCCCGCCGATCGACTCGGCGGGGTCCCGGTCGTGCGTGCCCGGTTAGTGTGACCGCATGGTGAACGCAGAATCGGGTACAGCGGAAATCGGTGTCATCGGCGGGTCAGGGTTCTACTCCTTCCTGGAGGACGTGACCGAGCTACAGGTCGACACCCCGTACGGAGCGCCGAGCGACTCCCTCTTCCTGGGCGAGCTCGCGGGCCGGCGGGTGGCCTTCCTCCCGCGCCACGGCCGCGGCCACCATGTGCCGCCGCACCGGATCAACTACCGCGCCAACCTCTGGGCCCTGCGTTCCGTCGGCGTACGCCAGGTGCTCGGCCCGTGCGCGGTCGGCGGTCTGCGGCCGGAGTACGGGCCGGGGACCCTGCTCGTACCGGACCAGCTGGTCGACCGCACCAAGGCCCGCACGCAGACCTTCTACGACGGTGAGACCCGCGCCGACGGGACCGAGCCGAACGTCGTGCACCTCGGCTTCGGCGACCCGTACTGCCCCGAGGGACGCAAGGCGGCCCTGGCGGCGGCTCGCGGGCGCGGCTGGGAGCCGGTGGACGGCGGCACCCTGGTCGTCGTCGAGGGGCCGCGCTTCTCCACCCGCGCGGAGTCGCGCTGGCACGCCGCGATGGGCTGGTCGGTCGTCGGGATGACGGGACATCCGGAAGCCGTGCTCGCCCGTGAACTGGGCCTCTGCTACACGACGCTGACGCTGGTCACGGACCTCGACGCGGGGGCCGAGGCCGGTGAGGGCGTCAACCACACGGAGGTGCTCGAGGTGTTCGCGGCCAACGTGGACCGGCTGCGGTCGGTGCTCTTCGACGCGGTGGCCGCCCTGCCCCCGGGCGAGGACCGCGACTGTGTCTGCGCGCACGCGCTGGACGGGATCGACACGGGGATCGAGCTGCCGTAGCGCGGGCGGCTCCCTACGGGTGGCCGGGTTGTCCACATCGCGCGGGCTGTCCACAGGGCCGGGCGGAAACGGTGCGGCCGGTGGATCGTGAGGGGTGTCCGGCGGGGCTTCCCGCTGACTCCCCTCACGCCAGGCGGTGTCGACCATGTCCCCTTCGGTGCCCGATACGCATCCCGCGCCGCCCGCACCGCGCGGGGTCCCCTCCTTCGGGCCCCTGCGCGTGCGGGGCGGCCGTGGGCAACGACTGCGGCGCGCCCTTCGCGGCCGACGCCGGGCGCTGGCGGCGGGGTTCGCGCTGGCTTCGGCCGTCTTCGCCGCCTCGGGGCCGATCGGGGGGAGAGGGGCGGCCGCCCCTCCCGGGGGCGCGCCACCAGGGCCTGAGCGGCGGGCCGTCCAGCTGGTGTCCGCCCCCGTGCGTATCGCCGACGCGGCGACGGTCGGGTTGTTGCGGCCCGGCGACCGCGTCGATGTGATCGCGGCGGTGGACGCGGTGGACGGGGACGCCGAGGCCCGGGTGGTGGCACGCGACGTACGTGTGGCGGAGATCCCGGGCCCGGCGGGCGACGGCGGAGCACCGGTCCCGGAGACCGGTGGTGAGGCGGGTCCGGGGAGCGGCGCCCTGGTGGTCCTGTCCGTGGAGCGGGACCTGGTTGCCGCCCTCGCGGGTGCGGGTGCCTCGGGGCGGCTCGCGGTGGCGGTGTCCCGTGCCGCGTGAGCAGGGTGCCGGGCCGGCCCGCCCGCCGGGACCGGACGACGGCCCGCGTTCCGGCCGGGCGGGACGCCGGCCGGCCACGTCAGATGTGGTGGGGCGGCTTGTCGTCGAGGAAGCGTGCCAGATCGGCCGCGCCGCCGGCCGGAGCCCGCTCGCCCCACCCCTGGTCCGTATCGTCCGCGGACTGCCGGTCCAGCGGATCGTCGAAGATCAGAGCCGGCGTCTGGGGCCGGGGCTCCTGCGGCGGTCGCTGCTGCGGCTGCGGCGGCTTCGACTCTCGCGGTCCGGGGGTGGGGGCGGTACTCATACCCCCAGGGTACGGCCGGGCTCAGCGATCCTTCGGGTCGAGCAGCCACAGCCCCAGCACGACGAGGAAGGACAGGCACAGGAAGCCGGCGGCCCACCAGGCGGTGCCCGTGTCACCCTCCATCCACACGTTGACGACCTCGGTCAACCCCCACAGCTGACCGACGACGACACTCATGGCCAGCACCAGTCGGGCCGTCAGCTTCGCGGAGCGTTCGGGTTCCTGCTCCGAGCCCGCCCCCGGCCCCGGGCCGGTGTGGCGCACCCGAGGATCGGCATAGCCGCTCGTGGGCCGGATCTGGGGGTAGCGCTCGTGGATGGGCCGGTTGAGCTCGGCTCGCGCGCTGCCCGGCTGGTAGGCGGGGTACTCCGAGCCGTGGGGGCTGGGGGGCCTCGGCGGCTCGACCGGCTCCAGTGGCTCGGTCATGACCGCGTCCCCTCGGCCGGCGCCTCGGAGGGTGCCGGCGCGGGCGGCGCCTCGGCGCCGCCGCCGGTTCCGGGGCAGCCGATCCGCTCGGCGAGGTCCGGGCGGTCCTCGCCGAGCTGGCGGCACAGCCCTTCCTCGAGGCTCTCGCCGGAGCGGGTGGTGCCCACGGCCCAGATACTGCCGTCCTCCAGCTCGGTCAGGGCCACCTTGGGCAGTCCCCGGGGTGGCGGGCCGGCCGTGACCTCACCGGTGCGGGCGTCGAAGACCCCTTCGTGGCAGGGGCAGTACAGCTCGCCCTCCGTACCCCGGTCCTTGCGCCAGAGCACGGCGCAGGCGAGGTGGGTGCAGACGGCGGAGTAGCCCACGAGCGTGCCGTCGTCCATCCTCACGGCGACCGCGCGGTCCTCGTCGCCCGGGTAGCGGAAGGCGAGCGACTCGCCGGGCAGCAGCTGCGCGGCGATCCGCTTGGGCTCCGGTGCCTTCCCGTCCTCCGCCTCACCGTGCCGGTGGAGGATGCCGCCCGCCACGGCCAGCCCTCCCACGGCGAGGCCGCCGGAGACGGTGGCCACGATCCGGAGGTAGTCGCGGCGGGTGGTCAGCGAGTCGGCGGCGATCCTGTCGCGCAGCGCCTCGCGGGGGTCACTTCCGGAGCCGTGGGGGCCCGGCTGCTCCTGTTCGGTGACGCTCACCGGCGGACGTCCTTCCCGTTGATCTCGACGACGGGAAGTCCGCCGGGCACCGGCCACTGGACACGCTCCGCGGGGACCACCATGGCCACTCCGGTGCGCACCTCGCTCTCGCCGAAGACGAAGGTGTCGGCGACCTGCACGCCGGGGCGTTCGGCCTGGAGCTCCTCGACGGTGCCGTAGTAGAGGGCGCCGGTGGGGCAGACGGTCGCGCACATGGGGGCGAGCCCGTAGGCGGTGCGGTCGTAGCAGAGGTTGCACTTCATCTGCAGTTTCGCCTGGAGGTCGATCTTCGGCACACCGAAGGGGCAGGCGTTGACACAGTTGGCGCAGCCGATGCAGCGGGTGGTGTCGGCCTGTTGCACGACGCCGTCGGCGGTGACCAGGATCGCGTCGGCGGGACAGACCTCGGCGCAGGGCGCCACCGGATCCTCGCAGTGCATGCAGACCGTCGGCAGGGAGGCGACCGAGGAGCCCTCGTCGGTGTAGTCGAGGTGGATCATCGACTTGCCCCGGTGGGAGTCGCACTCCCGGCAGGCGGAGACACAGGCCTGACAGCCGATGCAGCGCCCCGGGTCGATGAACATCGTTCTGCCCATCATCCGGGCATCAGCTCCTTTCCGAGGTACCGCGGCCCTGCGGGGCCGTGGGCGGCAACGGGTCCGTACGGGAGGCCTGGGTCTCGGGATAGGCGACGTGGCCGGGCGCGACCGGGGGCGCGGGGACTTCGTCGATCGCCGCGGCGTGTTCGATGCGGCAGGCGCAGACCTTGTACTCGGGGATCTTGGAACGGGGGTCGAGGGCGTCGATGGTGAGCGCGTTGGCCGCTGTCGGGACGGGCCAGTGGTAGGGGATGAACACCGTGTCGGGCCGGATCGCCTCGGTCACGAGTGCGGGGAAGACCTCACTGCCGCGCCGGGTGACGACACGGACGGGTTCGCCGTTGCGGAAGCCGTGGGACGGGTGGACCTCGGCCCAGGGGCGCGGGGTCTGCTCGACGAGGGCCCCCAGTCGGCGGGTCTGGTTGCCCGAGAGGAAGTGGGCGACGGTGCGGCCGGTGGTCAGCGTCATCGGGTGCTCGTCGTCGTACGGGTCCGCCGGCGGATGCCACTCCACCACCTGCATGTGGATCTTGCCGTCGGCGTGGTAGGTGGTGCCGTCCTCGAACAGCCGGGGGGTGCCGGGGTGGTCCGTGGAGGGACAGGGCCAGGAGATCCCGCCGGTCTCCTCGAGCCGTTCGTAGGTGATGCCGGAGTAGTCGATGACGGTGCCCGCGGAGGCCCTGCGCAGTTCGTCGAAGACGTCGCGGGAGCCGTTGAAGGCGAACTTGTCCGCCGCTCCGAGGCGGCGGGCGATCTCACACATCACCCAGGTGTCGGTGCGTACGCCGGAGGGGGGTTCCTGCGCCTTGTTGTGCTTGACGACGCGCGCCTCGGCGTTGGCCATCACCCCTTCGTCCTCCGCCCAGATGGTGACGGGGAAGACGACGTGCGCGTTGGCGGCGGTCTCGGAGAGGAAGAAGTCGAACTGGGCGTGGAACTCGGTGGTGTCGTACCCCTCCTTGACCACGGCGTAGTTGGGGAGCGAGACGAAGGGGTTGTTGCAGATGCCGATCAGGCCCCGGATCTCCCGGCGCTGCATCTGCCAGACCATCTCCATCATCGACGTACCGGCGGCCGGGAGTTCGGACTCCTCGATGCCCCAGATCTCGCAGATCTGCCGGCGGTGCTCCTCGTTGAGGATCGAGCGGCCGCCTGGGAGGAGGTCGGACTTCTGGCCGTGCTCCCGGCCGCCCTGCCCGTTTCCCTGCCCGGTGAGGGTGCCGTAGCCGGCGCCGGGCTTGCCGATGTGGCCGGTGGCGGCGCACAGGTTGATCACGCTGAGGCAGTTCTCGACGCCCTGGGTGTGGTGTTCGATGCCCCGGGCGTGGAAGGCCATGGCCTTGGGCGCGCGGGCGAACGCGCGGGCGACCTGGACGACCTGCTCCGCCGGGATGCCGCAGATCTCGGCGGCGCGGGACGGGGGGTACTGGGCGACGTTCGCCTTGACCTCCTCCCACCCGGTCGCGTGGGCCGCGAGATAGGCCTCGTCGGTGAGGCCCTCCTCGATGATCACGTGCAGCACGGAGTTGAAGAAGGCCGAGTCGGTGCCCGACTTGAGCGCGACGTGGATGTCGGCGGTGCGCGCGACCGCCGTCTCGCGCGGATCGATCACGATCAGGGTGGCGCCACGGTCCCGTGCCCCCCAGACGTACTGGGTCAGGACGGGGAAGCATTCGCCGACGTTGGCTCCGGCGAGCAGGAGGCAGTCGGTGAGCAGGATGTCGGAGAAGGGGTTACCGGCGCGGTCGATGTTGAAGGCGAGCTTGTTGGCACCGGCGGCGCTGACCATGCAGAGCCGGCCGTTGTAGTCGACGTGCCTGGTCCTCAGCGCCACCCGGGCGAACTTGCCGACCAGGTACGTCTTCTCGGAGAAGAGGCTGGCCCCGCCGAGTACGCCGACGGCGTCCCGCCCGTGCTCCTGCTGGATGCGCCTGATCTCGGACACGGTGAAGTCGAGTGCCTCGTCCCAGGAGACCTCCCGCAGTTCCTCGTCGCGGGAGCGGCGCATGAGGGGGGCGGTGAGCCGGTCCGGGTGGTTGACCTGCTGGTAGGCACTGATGCCCTTGGGGCAGAGCCGCATGCGGTTGATGTCGTGGTTGCGGGGCTCCACGCCGAAGACCTTGCCTCCGCGGTCCACGCGGAGATACATGCCGCACTGGACGCCGCAGAAGCAGCAGTGGGTGGGGACGAGCGTCTCGCCGTTCTGGTCGGCGTGCCACCGGTCGGCCGGAATGCCTCCCGCGTCCCGGAAGCCGCGTGTCCCCGGCGGAGCGAGGGAGGGATCGAGGGGAACGGCCGTACGGCCGTCGGCTGCGCGTGGGTCCGCGGTCACTTGAAGCCCTTCTTGACCTGGGTGAGGTAGGCGTTGCCGCGCAGGACCCGCTTGCAGCGCGGGCAGTACTCGGTCCACGCGTCGAAGCCGAGTTCGAGGTCGCGCATGGTGCCGCGCAGGTTCTCGACGTACGGGCCGGTGTCGATGGCCTCACCGCAGCGACGGCACGGGAAGACCTCGTCGTCCTGGCGCCCGGTGTACTTGAAGAGCTGCATGCCGACCGCCGCCGGACGCTGCACGATGTGGAAGAACTTCCCGAACGGGATGTAGATGAGGGTGAAGACCACCGACACCATGTGGAGGACCGCCAGGAACTCGTAGCCTCCGCCGTGCAGGAAGAGGGAGGAGAAGGTGAGCAGCAGGCCGGTTACCGAGATGATGATCAGGGCGAGGAGCGGAACCATGTCGTAGGCGAACCGCTGTCCGGTGATGGCCCCGCGGTCCTTCATCCGGCGCCAGAGGAAGTACCCGGCGCCGGGGATGACCAGCACCGCCGCGATGTCCAGGCCGTGGAACATCAGCCAGCCGAGGAAGTTCAGCGAGTCGAAGCCGAGGATCTTGACACCCCAGACGCGCATCTCGTAACCGGGCCCGGAGCCGCTGCCGGAGGTGAAGGTGAACCAGCCCCAGGTCAGCGGGAAGGTGATCAGCGCGGCGAGGACGCAGCCCCAGAAGATCAGCTGATGGGCGGCCCAGCGGGCGTGGGAGCGGGCGCCGAGGAACTTCTGGAAGCCCAGGTAGGTCGCGGCCATCCTCGGCAGCGCGGTGGGCGCCTTGCGGAAGTTCTCCTTGGAGAAGAGGCTGCTCCAGCCCTTGTCGAAGAGCCGTCGGGCACCTGGCGCCGAGACCCAGACCGTGTAGCGGTAGGCGACACCGAACGCGAGGAAGACGGTGGCGACGGCGTACGGGAGCAGTGCGGAGTCGAAGTCGTGCAGCAGGCGGCTGCCGAGGACGATCGCGAGGACCAGCAGGCCGGAGACGACGGCGCCCGCCACGGTCGCGCGGCCGTGGACCGACCGGGGCAGGCGCCGGGCCGCCCTTCCGGCGAGGGAGGGCCGGCCCGCCGAGGGTCCCGTGCCGGGTTGCCCGCCTCCCGTCCCGCCGGACGTGCCGGTGCGGGCACCGGGAGCGGACGGCTCGGCTGCGGCGGGTTCTGGTGGCTCGGTCACTCGGCCACCGTAGAGCCGAAATGGGCGTTCGGTCCCCTTATATACCTCTACGGTGTGACCGCGTCGCCCAGGTGGCCCGCGTCCGGGCACGCTGCGCCCACCTCCACTTCGCCTGTCCCGCCTGTACGTTCGCCGGTACACGGCACCTCCGCGTGCCCGCCTCTCCGCGTCCCCGTTCATCCCCGCATCCCTTAGGAGCTCGTCATGACCGAGGAACCGCCTGGCCCAGGCCCGCTGGACGCGCTGACGGACGTGGCCGGGATCCGGGTCGGGCACGCCCGGGTGCCGGGCGCGGGCGCGCTGAGCGGGACCACCGTCGTCCTCGCCCCCGAGGGCGGGGCCGTGGCGGCTGTCGACGTACGCGGAGGAGGGCCCGGCACCCGGGAGACCGACGCCCTCGACCCACGCAATCTGGTGCAGCGGATCGACGCGGTCGTCCTGACCGGGGGCAGCGCCTACGGACTCGACGCCGCCTCAGGTGTGATGGCCTGGCTCGAGGAGCGGGGACGGGGTGTACAGGTCGGCCCGGACCCCTCCCAGGTGGTGCCGGTGGTGCCGGCGGCCTGCCTCTTCGACCTGGGCCGGGGCGGTGACTGGCGGGCCCGTCCCGACGCCTCGACCGGCCGCGCCGCCGTGGAGGCCGCCGCAGCTTCCGGGCCGGGCGCGCAGGTCGCCCAGGGCACGGTGGGCGCCGGCACGGGAGCCGTGGCCGGGCAGCTCAAGGGTGGCGTCGGCACGGCGAGCGTGCGCCTGGCCCGCGGAGTCACGGTCGCCGCTCTGGCCGTCGTCAACGCGGCGGGTTCCGTCGTCGATCCGCGTACCGGGGTGCTGTACGGGGAGTACGGAGCGGCGGAACCGCCGACGCACCCGGCGCCCCCGGTACACGAAGCCGCGCGCCGGCGGCTGGCGGAGATCCGGGGCGCGGCCCCGGCCGGCGGCGCGGAGGGCGACGACGGACCCGCGACCGGCAACCGGGCCCAGGAGGCCCGCCCCGGCGGCCACCGGGGCGGCGGGGTCTTCAACACCACGATCGCCGTCGTCGCCACGGACGCCGCCCTCTCCCGCGCACAGGCGCAGAAGCTCGCGGGCACGGCGCACGACGGCCTGGCGCGCGCCGTGCGCCCGGTGCACCTGCTCACCGACGGGGACACGGTCTTCACCTTGTCCACCGGCCTGCTCCCCCTGCCGCAGGAGCCCACCGCCGCGCTCAACGACATCCTGGCGGCGGGCGCGGACGCCCTGACCCGCGCCGTCGTGAAGGCCGCCAGGGCGGCCCGGGGGGTGGAAGGCCCGGGAGGCGCGTTCCCCTCGTACAGCGAGCTCTACGGCCCCTCCCACGGAGGCCGGGAGCCCCTTGCGTGAAGTCCCGGGCACGCGGGGAACTTTCCGCGTACGCGGTACGTTTTTCGCGAACCCCGGTCACGATGTCAGACCCAGGGACTACGTTATGCACGCATCGGGTAACACGCGGCGACGGCCTGGAGACAGCACCTTGAGCGATCCGTACGAGACAACCGAGCAGCACCTCGAGCGACTCCTGCGATGCGCCCTCAACTCCTTCGAACTGTCCGACACCACGGTCGACCGGCTCGGGACGGCTCTGGCGCACAGCAGTTCCCTGCATTCGTCCCACCACAGTTCCGTACTGCACCGCGAGACCTACCGGCACACCTACCTGCTGTCCGACGGCACCGCGCTCACGCTGTGGGAGCTGGTGCACGGCGGCGGCAGGGACGTCCCCGCCCCACGCCGTCACGAGCTGTACGACGACGAGGGCGACGCGCAGATCGCCGCCGCCCGCCTCGCCGGGAGTTTCTGGGACACCCCCGCCCTCGGTGACGACGGCCTGCGCGAGGATCTGGAGGCGCTCACGCTGCTTATGAGCGTCCCCCCGGCTCCCCTGCCCCGGATGTACGCGCAGGACAATTCGGCGGACCACGCCCGCCGCGTCCTGCGCCGCGCGGAGAACGGCGACCGGCCCGGGGACGCGACGGCCGGGCTGCTGCGGGCGGCCTTCGCCCACCACATCACCCAGGTCTTCGGCCGGCAGTACCGCGTCGACGGACGGGATGCCGGTTTCACGCTCTACGAGCACGCCTTCCTCCTCCTGGACGGCAGCGAGACGAGCCTGTGGGAGGTCGAACACACGGCCACACCCGACGGCCGCCACATGTGTGAGGTGTACGACGACGAGCAGACCGCCCGCCTGGCCATGGAGGACCGGACCCGGATCTGCTGACCGGCCGGGACGCCGGCGCCGTACCCGGACAGCACGGGACGCCGTCCCCGGACCGGCCGGCAGGCGCGAACGGATGCCGTCCGGGTGAGCCCGGAGTTCCGGTTCCGTCGCCCGCCGTCGGGCTGCGGGGCGGTGTGCGGCGCGACGGGCGCGAGGCGTCGGCCCGCCCGCCGCGCCTCGCGTCGGCGGGCGGGCCGGCGGGTTCAGCTCGTCAGAGCGGGTTCCTTGGAGACCGCCTCGTCCTGGGGCGGCGCGAGCTCGTCGTCCCCGCCGGCCTCCAGGTGCATCCGGGGCCTGGCGGGCAGGGCGAACATCACGAGGAAGATCACCGCGAGCACTCCGGCCACCCACCACAGGGACTGCTGGAAGGCGTCCACGAACGCGGCACCCCTCGCCTCCGGAGGCAGCCGGTCGCTGACCGAGCCGAAGAAGACGACCGAGACGAGGCCGAGACCCAGCGCCGTGCCCATCTGCTGCACCGTGTTGATCAGGCCGGACGCCGATCCGGCGTGCTCCTTGGGCACTCCGGAGAGCACCGCGTCCGTCAGCGGAGCCACGATCAGGCCCATCCCCAGGCCCATGACGACCAGCGGGAGCACCATCTGCCAGGGGCTGATGTCCGGTCCGTACCGGCCGGCCTCCCAGATGTAGAGCAGGAGCCCGGCGATCATCAGCAGCGCGCCTGCCTGCAGCACCTTGCGGCCGAAGCGGGGAACGAGCTTCTGCACGGAGACGCCGGCGGCGACCGAGACGGCGATCGAGAACGGGATGCCCGTCGAGCCGGCCTTCAGGGCACTCCAGCCGAGCCCCATCTGGAGGTAGAGCGTCCAGACCAGGAAGAAGATGCCCAGGGCCACCCCGAAGGTCAGCTGAACGGCGGTGCCCGCCGCGAAACTCTTCACCCGGAACAGGGTCAGCTCGATCAGCGGTGAGCCGTCCCGGTCCGCCTTCCGGCGCTCGAAGACGATCAGTGCCGCGAACACCAGCAGGCTCGCGGCCATCGACACGTGCCCCCACAGCGGCCAGTCCAGGTCGCGTCCCCGGGTCAGGGGGTAGAGGAGCATGAGGAGTCCCAGGGTCACCAGGGCGACACCGGCCAGGTCCAGCCGGAGTGCCTTGGGTGCCTTGGACTCGCTGATGAACTTCCTCCCGAGCAGGAGTCCGGCAATGCCGACCGGCAGGTTGATCAGGAAGATGGGCCGCCACTCGAGACCGAAGAAGTTCCATTCGGTGAGCAGGGCGCCCAGCAGGGGCCCCGACACCGCCCCGAGTCCCACGATCGCCCCGAACAGCCCGAAGACCTTTCCGCGCTCGTGGGCCGGGAAGGTGGCGTGCACGATCGACAGGACCTGCGGCACCATCAGCGCGGCCATGCCGCCCTGCAGGATCCGCGAGGCCACCAGCATCTCCGGATTCACCGCGAGACCGCAGAGCGCCGAGGCGATGGTGAAGCCGCCGATACCGAGGAGGAAGAGCCGCTTGCGTCCGTAGATGTCACCGAGCCGGCCGCCCGTGATCAGGCCGGCCGCGAAGGCCAGCGCGTAACCGGCGGTGATCCACTGGATCGACGCGAAGGAGGCACCGGTGTCCCGCGTGATGCTCGGAATGGCGATGTTGACGATCGTGACGTCGACCAGGTCCATGAAGGCCGCGGTCATCACGATCGCGAGCGCGAACCAGCGGCGCCGGTCCGCCGGGTCCCGCGGCGTCGCCGGCTCTGTCGACGCCGTGCGGGTGGCTGCCGTGACCGGCGGGGATTCGGAAGCGGAAGAAGTCATACGAGAAAACTAAAGGCCGATCAGGTCAGATTGTGACCTGATGGACCGGCATCCTGTCTCCATGACGGACACCCCGGCACGACTGCTGAAACTGCTGTCGCTCCTCCAGACACCCCGCGAGTGGCCGGGCAGCGAGCTGGCCGGCCGGCTGGAGGTCAGCCCGCGCACCATCCGCCGCGACATCGACCGGCTGCGCGATCTCGGCTACCCGGTCGAGGCGTCGCGCGGTTCGGTCGGCGGTTACCGCCTGGTCGCGGGTACCGCCATGCCGCCGCTCCTGCTGGACGACGAGGAGGCGGTCGCCATCGCGGTTGGCCTGCGGGCCGGAGCCGGGCACGCCATCGAGGGGGTGGACGAGGCGTCCGTACGGGCCCTGACGAAGCTGGAGCAGGTCCTCCCGTCACGCCTGCGGCACAGGGTCTCCGCCCTGCAGAACGCCACCGTGCCCCTCACCCGGGGCGACGGAGCGACCATCGACCCCAGGACGCTGACGGTGATCGCGTCGGCGGTCTCGGCGCGCGAACGTCTGCGCTTCGGCTACCGGGCGGGGGACGGTGCGGAGTCCAGGCGCCAGGCCGAGCCGTACCGGCTGGTGAGCACGGGCAGCCGCTGGTACCTCGTCGCGTACGACCTGGACCGCGGGGACTGGCGCACCTTCCGGGTGGACCGGGTGAGTGAGCCGTTCGCCACCGGCGCCCGCTTCACCCCGCGCGAACTGCCCGCCGGCGGCGAGGACGGCGCGGAGCTCCTCTCCAGGTCGATGTCCCGCACCCAGCCGGAGCTGGACATCGATGTGACGTTCGAGGCGTCGGCCGGCTTCGTGGCGTCCCGGCTGCCCGCGGAGCTCGGCGCGTTGGAGCCGTGCGGAGCAGACAGCTGCCGGCTGCGCACGACCTCCCGCAGCTCGCTGGAGTGGGTGGCCCTGCGGCTCGCGCTGGTGGACTGCGCCTTCGAGGCGCACGGCCCGGCGGAGCTCGTGGAGCGCCTGGGTGTCCTGGGGGCACGCCTTTCCCGGGCGGCGTCGCCCCGGCCGGGGGCGGGGCGGACATGAATGAGCCCCGGCGCCGGGGGGGGTGGGCGCCGGGACTCAGCTCAGGGGACCGGAAGGAGACCGGTCGTCGGGCCGGTGCGAACCGGCTTGATAGGGAGATTACGGGTTATTCGCTCACGCCGCAGCGTCAAAGCCCGTGTCGTGAGCCATTCGCTTCAATTCGAGCAATGCGTGCTTCTCGATCTGGCGGATCCGCTCCCGCGTCAGACCGTGCTGCTTGCCCACCTCGGTGAGAGTCCGCTCGCGGCCGTCCTCGATGCCGTAACGCATCTTGATGATCGAGGCGGTGCGGTTGTCGAGCTTGCCGATCAGGTCCTCGAGCTCCTCGCTGCGCAGCAGAGTCATCACGGACTGCTCGGGCGACACGGCCGAGGTGTCCTCCAGCAGGTCACCGAACTGGGTGTCACCGTCGTCGTCCACGGACATGTTGAGGCTGACCGGGTCACGGGCCCAGTCCAGGACGTTGCCGACACGCTCGGCGTTGGAGTCCAGCTCGGCGGCGATCTCCGCGTGCTCGGGGTCACGCCCGTGCTCGCGGTTGAACTCGCGCTGCACGCGCCGGATCCTGCCGAGCTCCTCGACGAGGTGGACGGGGAGCCGGATCGTGCGGGACTGGTCGGCGATGGAGCGGGTGATGGCCTGCCGGATCCACCACGTGGCGTACGTCGAGAACTTGAAGCCCTTGGCGTAGTCGAACTTCTCGACCGCGCGCACCAGGCCCGCGTTCCCCTCCTGGATCAGGTCGAGCAGGGGCAGACCCGCCCTCGGGTAACGCCTGGCCACCGCGACGACGAGCCGGAGGTTGGAACGGATGAATATGTCCTTGGCGCGCTCGCTCTCGGCGACCAGCGCCTCCAGCTCCTCACGCGTCGCCCCGCCGGCGTCGCTCTCCACCTCGCCCGCGAGTATCTGCTGGGCGTAGACGCCTGCCTCGATGTCCTGCGAGAGCTCGACCTCCTTGGCGGCGTCGAGCAGCGGTGTGCGAGCGATCTCGTCCAGGTACATGCCGACCAGGTCGCGATCGGCGATCTCCCCGCCCACGGCGCGAACACTGCTTGCCCGGTCGGTCCCGCCGGTGCTGGCGGACGAACGTCGGGCGACGGCACGGGTTGCCATGCGTGCTCCCTTGCTGAGTAGGTCGCGACACCCTCCCGGGTGCCCTGCATCCGATGGAAACAACGACTGGAATCCGGACAGAATTCCCACGACGCCCATTCGCTTTCGAGATCATGCAGTACCCTGTCCGCCCCCGGAGGAGGACAGATGCCGCAGATACCGACGGAAGTGCAGGTCAGACCGGGCGTGGAAGCCGACCTGCAGGCGCTCACGGACATCTACAACCATTACGTCCGCGAGACCGCGCTCACTTTCGACACGACTGCCTCCACTTCCGAGGACCGTCTGCCCTGGTTGCGTTCCCACCCGGAGGACGGCCCCCACAGGCTGCTGGTTGCTCTGGGACCGGATACCCGGCGCGGCACGCCGCATGTCCTCGGATATGCCACCAGCAGTCCGTACCGCCCGAAGGCGGCGTACAGCACCTCGGTGGAGGTCAGCGTCTACCTCGCTCCCGGGGCCACCGGGCGCGGCGTCGGCACGCTCCTCTACGAGACGCTGTTCGAGGCTCTGGCCGACGAGGACGTCCACCGCGCCTACGCCGCGATCGCGCAGCCGAACGAGCCCTCGGCCCGGCTGCACGCCGCGTTCGGCTTCCGCCTCGTCGGCACCTACACGGAGGTCGGCCGGAAGTTCGGCCGGTACTGGGACGTGTCCTGGTACGAGAAGGCGCTGCTCAGCCGAACTGCACCGACCGCTTCGCCAGACCCAGCCAGAAGCCGTCGATGACACTGCGCCCCTGATCGAGCTCCCCCTCGGCCGCCCCGAGCGTGACGAACAGCGGCGCGAAGTGCTCGGTACGGGGATGGGCCAGCCTGCCCGCCGGTGAGGCGTGGGCGAAGTCCAGCAGGGAGTCGACGTCCTGCGCCTGGAGCGCCCGGTGGCCCCAGTCGTCGAACTCCGCCGACCAGCCGGGGACGCCACCGCCGGGGTGCCGCAACGCCGCCAGGTTGTGGGTGAAGAAGCCGCTTCCGACGATCAGCACCCCCTCGTCGCGCAGCGGGGCCAGCTTGCGCCCGATGGCCATCAACCGCTGCGGGTCGAGTGTGGGCATCGAGATCTGGAGGACGGGGATGTCCGCGGCGGGGAACATCTCGACCAGCGGCACGTAGGCCCCGTGGTCGAGGCCGCGGTCGGGGATGTCCTGGACGGGGGTGCCGGCGCCGCGCAGCAGTTTGCGGACGTCGTCCGCGAGCCGCGGAGCACCTGGGGCGGCGTACTGCACCTGGTAGTAGTGCTCGGGGAAGCCCCAGAAGTCGCGGACGAGCGGCACGGTCGTGGTGGCACCGAGTGCGAGCGGGGCCTCCTCCCAGTGCGCCGAGACCATCAGGATCGCCTTGGGGCGGGGCAGCCCGGCCGACCAGGCGGCCAGCTCCCCCGGCCAGACCGGGTCATCGGCGAGCGGCGGGGCGCCGTGGGAGAGGTAGAGGGCGGGCATGCGTTCCGCGGTGGCTGTCATGACACTCCCGTTCCTCTGCCGATCAAGGTATGTGTGTTCACTACAGGTACCGGGAACGGGCAACTGCGCGAGCACCGGGGAATCGGCGGACCGTTCTCTTGGGGCCGGTTCCTTGAATGTTCAAGTTCCAACTACCAGAGACCTTAGCTCTATCTAGTTCAACTTTCAAGAAAAGGTCGTACAGTGGAGTACATGACCACGGCATCCCCCGGCGGGCCCCGGTGGCTCACCGACGACGAACAGGGCGTGTGGCGCGCCTATCTCCACGCCACCACGCTCATGGAGGACCACCTCGACCGCCAGTTGCAGCGCGACGCCGGCATGCCGCACGTCTACTACGGACTGCTCGTCAACCTCAGTCAGGCCCCCCGGCGCAGGAAGCGCATGACCGAGCTGGCCAAGGACGCCAAGATCACCCGGTCCCGCCTCTCGCACGCGGTCGCCCGGCTGGAGAAGAACGGCTGGGTGCGCCGCGAGGACTGCCCTTCCGACAAGCGCGGCCAGAACGCGATCCTCACCGACGAGGGCTACGACATGCTCGCGCGGTCCGCTCCGGGACACGTCGAAGCCGTCCGCCAGGCGATGTTCGACCGGCTCAGCCCCCAGCAGGTGCAGGACCTCGGCGAGATCATGCAGCTGATCGCCACCGGACTGCAGCCCGAGGGTACGGACGCGGATCTGCCCTGGCTCCGCTGAGCGGAGACCAGGGCAGAGACGACGGGCAGGCACCCGCGGCCGCAGGGCGTCACCGGGCGTCACTCCGCACGGCGGACGCCGGACCGGACACCCGGTCCGGCGTCCGCCGGGACCGCGCCGGCGCGGGAACGCCGACGGAGACGGCCCCCCGACGCCGGGCGCACCCGGCGAGGCGCGCGACGGCGGTCAGTGCGCAGTGGCGGTCAGTGGGTGACGGCGGTCAGTGCGCGATGGGGGTCAGTGCGCGACGACCGGGATCTTGAACTCCTCCTCGACCCCGTCCGCCAGGTCCCCCGAGCCGTCGGCCGCGCCGGAGCCCGGACGCCCGGTGTTGATCAGGACCATCGCGATCGCCGAGGCCGCGACCAGGATGCCCACCGCCCACCAGATGGCGCCCGCGAAGCCGGCGACCATGGCCTGCAGCTGGAGCAGCTTCGGGTCGCTCGCTCCGGCGGCGTGATCAGCGATGTACGCGGTGGTGGCGCCGGCGGCGATCGTGTTGAGCAGCGCCGTACCGATGGCACCGCCGACCTGCTGCGACGTGTTCACCATCGCGGAGGCCACGCCCGCGTCACGCGGCTCGATGCCGTGCGTGGACAGCGACATGGCCGGCATGAACGCCGTTCCCATGCCCAGGCCGAGCAGGAGCTGGCCCGGCAGGATGACGGCCGCGTAGGACGTGTTGATGTCCAGCTGGGTCAGCAGCAGCATGCCGACGGCCGCCACCAGGAAACCGGGGCCCATCAGCAGCCTCGGCGGGACGCGGGTCATCAGCCGGGTACCGATCTGCGTGGACCCGGTGATCATGCCCACGATCATCGGCAGGAAGGCGAAGCCGGTCTTGACCGGGGAGTAGCCCTTGACCACCTGCAGGTAGTACGTCAGGAAGAGGAAGAGCCCGAACATCGCGATGATGGCGAGGCCCAGCGAGAGGTAGACGCCTCCGCGGTTGCGCTCGGTCAGGACGCGCAGCGGCAGCAGCGGTGACTTCACGCGCGACTCGGTGACCACGAAGGCCAGCAGCAGCACCGCGGCCGTGACGAACATGCCGACCGTGAGCGAGTCCGACCAGCCGGCCGACTCGGCGCGGGTGAAACCGTAGACCAGCGCGACCAGGCCCAGCGTGGACAGGACGACGCCGGGGATGTCGAGCGGCGAACGGTTGCGGCTGCCGGCCGGCTCACGGATGACGAAGTAGGCGCCGGCGGCGGCGATGACGGCGAACGGGATGTTGACGAAGAAGGTCCAGCGCCAGTTCAGGTACTCGGTCAGGAAGCCGCCCAGGATCAGGCCGACCGCGCCGCCACCGCCGGCGATGGCGCCGTAGATGCCGAAGGCCTTCGCGCGCTCCTTGGCGTCCGTGAACATCACGGCGAGCAGGGAGAGGGCCGCCGGCGCGAGCAGGGCGCCGAAGACACCCTGCAGGGCCCGCGAGCCGAACATCATCGCTTCGTTCTGCGCCGCGCCGCCGAGCGCGGAGGCCGCGGCGAACCCGAGCAGGCCCACGACGAAGGTGCGCTTGCGGCCCCAGAGGTCGGCGATACGTCCACCGAAGAGCAGCAGTCCGCCGAAGGCGAGCGCGTAGGCGGTGATGACCCACTGCTTGTTGCCCTCGGAGATGCCCAGGTCGGTCTGGGCGGAGGGCAGGGCGATGTTCACGATGGTCGCGTCGAGCACGACCATCAGCTGGGCGAGGGCGATGAAGCCCAGCGCTCTCCAGCGACTGGGATCCGGAAGGTTACCTGCTGTTTTCGACATGGGATGAGCCACCTAAGGACATGAAGAGGTACGAGGTCGGCGCACCGGCCGCGAACGGACGCGCGTACGACATCGGTAAAAGGGCGAGCTGTACCGGGGCCGGGCCCGCGCCGCGGGGCAGGTCCGGCTTCGCAGTTGTGTGAGGCGGAAGTCTTCGGGTCGGTTTCCCGGCGGGCGGGAAGCTGTCTGAGGGTCGGTTTCCGGTGCGCGGTCCGGAGGCCGTTCTCCGGTGCGCGGGCGTCAACGCCCGCCGCGCAGGTCCTCCAAGGTCGCCGCGGATCCGGGCAGTTCGGAGCGGGCCGGGGATTCCAGCCCGTCCAGGAAGAGCTGCAGATGGCGGTGGGTGAACCGGTCTATGTCCAGGCAGGCGATGCCGGGCAGGGGCCGGGTGAGCTGGGAGAGGGCGACGAGTACGTCACCGACGGCGATGTCGGTGCGCAGCCTCCCTGCGGACATGGCGCGCTCCACGAGCCCTTCGACCGCCTTCTCGAGGCGACGGCGCTCGGTGAGCAGTTCGGGATGGTCGTTGTCGAAACCGCCGGACAGCATCGGGCACAGGGCTCCGATCCGCTCGTCGGCCGCCGCGTGCACGAAGCGGCTCAGTGCGGCGAACGGGTCGGACTCGGCCGCGACGGCCTCCTCCACCCGGTCGGTGGTGCGGGAGGTGACGGCGAGGACGACCTCGTGGATCAGAGCGGCCCGGTCGGGAAAGTTCCGGTAGAGCGTGGCGTTGCCGACTCCGGCCCTGCGAGCGACCTCGTCGAGCGGCACGTCCGGCCCGAACTCGACGAACATCTCACGCGCGGCCGCCACGATCCGCTCCCGGTTGCGCAGGGCGTCGGCCCGCGGACGGGGCGTACGGCGCTGCGCGGCGCAGGGTGCGGTTCCGGCGACGGACTCCACGGCTCCAGACCTTTCCTCGATGTGCGCTGTGCCCCCGCGACGTAACCGGGGACCACGTCCCCGTTTCATGGGGACACACGTACAAACGGGGAGAGGATCCCCGGTTATTTCCCGCATCGTTGTGACCTGGAACACATTCCAGGTGGGGCGAAAGACCGCTCCATCGGACGCACCCAGCGAGCGCCCCCGGACGACCCGGATGAGGCTGATCGCCAGAGCGCAGTCAGGGCCGGCCGACTGCCGCGGACCCGAAGGCGACGCCCTATGCAGCAGCCCCGCCACCGGATACGCGGGCACCGCCGCCCCCTCGCGCTCGCCGGAGCGACGGCCCTGATCATCGCGACGACGGCGTCGGCCAGCTCCACGCTGCCCCTCGCCGGCCGCGCCTCCGCCGGGCCCGTGGCAGCGCCGAGCGGGACCGGCCTCGCGCCGTGCCGCATATCCACGGCCATGGGCGTACAGATGTCGGAGGGCATGCCGACACCACCTGGATACGCCCGCTCCACCGGCCGGATCAGAGCACTCAACCTGATGATCGACTTCCCCGACGCGCGAGCCACGGAACCGGCGGAGGACCGGCTCGCGGAGTTCTTCCCGCAGACCTCCGACTGGTTCCGCACCAGTTCCTACGGGCGGCTCGTGTACCAGCCGGAAGCGCCGGTGACCGAATGGCTGCGGATGCCGCTGCCGTTCTCCGAGTACGGGATAGAGCGCGGCTCCCCGTACGAGCCGGGCTACCGCAGGATGGTCAAGGACCTGGTCGCCGTCGCCGACCCGAAGGTCGACTTCTCGGCGTACGACCTCGTCAACGTGCTGGTCACCCCGAACGCCGGCCCCTCCGCGCTGGACACCGTCCTGTCCGTGACCTTCTCCGGCAACGACGACGCCCCCTTCGCCGACGGGGTACCGCTCGCCAACACGTCCTTCGTCTACAGCCGCCAGGACGACGGCTCCGGCTCGTACGCCCGGACGGGCTACCGGGTCCTTCCCCACGAGAACGGCCACATCTTCGGGCTGCCCGATCTCTACACGATGGAGGGCGGCGGCTCCGTGGGCCACTGGGACATCATGTCCGAGGACTGGGGGGCCAACAACGACCTCCTGGGCTGGCACAAGTGGAAGCTCGGCTGGCTGGACGGCGGACAGATCGCCTGCGCCGCCATGCCCGGCACCAGCGAACACGTCCTCGAACCGCTGGCGACGGCCGGCGGCTCGAAGCTGGCCTTCGTACCGGTGAGCGCGCAGTCCGGCTACGCGGTGGAGGTACGGACCGCGGCGGGCAACGACGAAGCGGTGTGCCGGCCCGGAGTACTCATCTACAAGGTGAGCGCCGACGTGGACACCGGCCAGGGACCGGTCTCCGTCGAGGACAGCGCCGAGGACAGCGGGGGCTGCACCCGGCGGCCGAACGTCCACGCGGAGCTCTCCGACGCCGCCTTCCAACCGGGCGAGACCTTCACCGACCGGGCCCACGGCATACGCATATCCGTGCTGGAGAAGGACGACGACGGGCACTACCGGGTGCGGATCACCCGCCCCTGAGACCCGCCCCCTCGGCCGGCCCGCGCGTCCGCCCCTGTCCCCCGCCTCGCCCCTGTCCCCCGCCTCACCTGCCCGCGCCCTCGCCTCAGCCCGCACGCCACGCAGTCCGCACGCGCAGTCCAGGCGAGGTCGCCTGCCTCAGTCCTCGTGCCCGTAGTCCTGGAGCGCGCCGCGCAGGTCCCGCTTGAGGATCTTCCCCGTGGCGTTGCGCGGCAGCGGCTCCCGCGTCAGCAGCACACGGGCGGGAACCTTGAACGCGGCCAGGCGCCGGCCCACGTGCGCGCGCAGCGCCTCCGCGGTGACGGCGGAACCCTCGAGGACCCTGACGACCGCCGCGACCTCCTCGCCCAGCACCGGGTGCGGTACGCCGAGCACGGCCGCGTCCTCGACCTCCGGGTGGTCGTGCAGAGCGGCCTCGACCTCCACGCAGTACACGTTCTCACCGCCCCGGATCACCATGTCCTTGATCCGGTCGACCACGGTCACCCGCCCGCCCCGGACGACGGCCAGGTCCCCCGTACGGAACCAGCCGCCGGTGAACGCCTCGGCCGTCGCCGCCTCGTCGCGCCAGTACCCCCGGACCAGGGACTGACCACGCAGCCACAGCTCACCGGGCTCACCGTCCGGGAGTGCCTCGCCCGCCGGACCGGCGATCCGCACCTCGGTGACCGGCGTCGGAGTGCCGACGGATTCGGGGTGCGCGCGGTACTCGCCGCCGAAGTTGGCCAGCACGCCCCCACTGGTCTCCGTGAGGCCGTAACCGTTGCGCGGCTCGATCCGTTCGCCGTGCCGTGCGGTGAGCCGGGCGACGAGGTCCGGCGGGGCCGCCGCCCCGCCGGTGTTCAGCCCCTTCAGGCTCTCCAGCCCGTCAGCCTCGCGGTCCGCCGCCGCGAGCAGCTGGAGCGCGGTGGCCGGAACGCCCGCGTAGTGGGTGACCCCGTGCCGCCGGATCAGCCGCAGGGCCTCACCGGCGTCCCACTTCGGCATCAGGACCAGCGTCCCGCCCACCGCCATCGCCGCGTACAGGCTGGTGAACGCGGCGACGTGGAAGAACGGAAACGTCATGAGGGTGACCGGCGCCGGTCCCTGCCCCGGCACGACCCCGCGTCGCAGCGCCGAGGCCGCCGCCTGGTAGCGCGGGTTGAGGGCCGCGCCCGCCTGGGCGAGATGGGTGGCCACCGCACCCTTGGGCCGCCCGGTGGTGCCGGAGGTGTAGATGATCGTGGCATCGTCCTCGGGCCGGATCTCCACCTCGGGCGGGGCCGCGGCCGGATCCGGCTCCGGCAGGTCCCCGTACCACTCGGCCTGAGCCGGCAGATCGCCTTCGCCGTGGAAGACGACGAACCGCGCCCCCGCCTCCCGGCCCCGGTCCGCCAGCTTCGGCAGCTGCTCCGCGTCGACGAGCAGCACCGCCGGTTCGCAGTCGTCGAGGGCGTAGCCGAACTCCCCCTCGGTCCACCAGGTGTTGAGCGGCACGGCGACGAGACCGGCCAGCTGCACCGCCCAGAAGGCGATCTGCCACTCGGGGTGGTTGCGCATCGCCACGACGGCCCGCTCACCGGGGCGGAGCCCGTACGACTCGGTGAGCCGACGGGCGAGCGAGGAAGCGGCTGCGAAGAACTCCCCGTACGACACGACCCGTTCACCGGAGATCAGGAACGGCTGGTCGCCGAAGGCCCAGGTGACCTCCACGAACTCCCGCAGCGTGCGAGGTCCATGGGCGTAGACCAGCGGCCCGTGTTCCGCCCGCACCACGGCGTACGGCGCCCCGGGCCCGGTCAACGACGCCTCGATCCGGGCGAGGGCTTCCCGGTCGGGCGAACGGCTGGGGTCGGTGTGCGGCACGAACGGCCTCTCCACGTACGGCTCAGAACCCGGCGACGCTATGCCCGCACCCGTGCCCCGTCAAGAAGCCTTCACCCCGGCTCGCGATCCCCGTCTCCGGGCACTCGATCCCCGCTGCCGCTGCCGTCACCCCGCCGGCCGGGCAGCGACGGGCACCACACGGTCGCACGGCGGAACGGTGCGGCAGGCCGACTGCCCGGCCGCACCGACGGAGGCACCGCCGGCGGGGCCGGCCGGCCCGCGCGCCCACCGCGCCCCGGCCGTCCCACGAGGCGCCGGACCACCCGCCGCCTCCTCGGGCCGCCGACGGCAGGCCGCCCCACCGCATACTCTCCGGCAGCCGAACGACCACCCGCTACACTGTCAGCGGTGAGGCAGCCGCCGTAGGCCGCACCACCACGAAACTGCTGGAATCCAGCTGTCCGAGGCCACGGATCACCACCCGGCCCACCGGACGGAGGGCCCGGCAGATCCCGGCCTTCGTAGCTCAGGGGATAGAGCACCGCTCTCCTAAAGCGGGTGTCGCAGGTTCGAATCCTGCCGGGGGCACAACGCGTTATCGCTCTGACCTGGGGTTTCTCCCCCAGGGAGGGGTCTTACTCGGCCTCGGACTTCTCGTCCGGGGCCGTTTGCGTGAGCGGTGCGTGAGCGGACGGGGAGTTGATCTCCCAGATATCGCCCAATGGATCAGCATCATCCGGCACGCACTTCAGGCCGGAATCCTCCGTGTCGTCGGGCTCGGCCACCGCTTCGGGGCGGCGTTTTCGGAGGTGGTGCGGGCTCGCGGTACGAGCCGGGCTGCAGCGGTCGTCTCGGCAGAGTGGGCCACCCTGAACCAGGTCCAAGCCCGTCGCGCGCACTACGCTGTAGCGCGTGCTTCCTGCCAGCGAGCGGCGTTCGCCTTGTCGAGACGGTAAACGCCTCAGCCGCGTAGGTGGAGTCGGGGTCGGTGGCCCACTCGAACCTCATCGACCAGTTGCCGCGCCCGTAGTGCGCGTGCAGGTGCCGGGTGAAGGCAGCCAGGGCGCCCTTGATCTGACCGCGGTCGAGGTTGATGCGCTCAACTAGGGCGGTGGTGCTGTACGCGCGCTCCGGCTCAGCGGCGAAGAGGTCCAGCATGGCCGCAACGCGCTGGATCGACGGCAAATCCGTGGCGATGAGCGACCTGAAGTTCTCAACGGTCCACTCTTCCACCGGCCAGCTTCCGTCCGACCAGCACCACTCCCCAGCACCCACCCGGACTGCGGCCACGCCGCAGCGTCCAACCAGAGCGCCCCGCCCGCCGCCCCGGAGGACTCCTGCTGCTACGAGTGCTGTGGTTGTCCGGGGCTACCTCGCGCCCACTGGGCCCTGTGAATCATGAAAAATGCACGTCAGATGGCCTGGTGTGCGTAGGCGTCGGGAAGCTCGGGTAGGTCCGGGGCGGTAGTCCACCGACAAGGTCATCCGTCCGCGATGCCCTCTGTGAGCTGACCGCGCGCGGTGAAGGGATCACTGAGAGGTGAGGATGGCTGCCCCGGCCCGTTGTCAGTGCCCGCCCGTAGCCTCGTAGAGGCAATCGTGCTGAAGGGGGCCCCGTGGCAGTCCGACCCTGTTCCAGGTGTGGCAAGAATGAGAGCGCCAATCGCAAAGGCAAGCCAGGACGCTGTGTTGAGTGTATCGATGCGATCTACCGTGCACTCAAGGTAGATCCAGAGGGGACGTTTGTATCTCCTGGGGCCCCGAGGAGATACCGGTGCCAGACCTGTGGCAGGCCCGGGGCGATTCCGTACAAGGAGATCCAGTCGCGAAGTATTGAACTCTGCAACTGGTGCGTCGGTCGCCGCATGTATGAGGAGGGTCTGGCGCGGAACCCAGAGCACTGGCTGATGGACCAGAGCGACGTGGCCCGAATGGTCCGCAAAGCAGGTTTTGAGATGGTAGATGGGTCTGGGAGGACGCTTCCAGAGAGTCAAATGGTCAGCAGTATTGGGGAAGTTTGGGAGTCGATCGATGTCGTGTGCGTACTCTGCGCTGCCCCGAACACCTTCAACGCCGTCCACATACTTTCGAGTTCGAGTAAGCCATGGACGCATTGCTATGCATGCTTCACGTCAAAGCTCGCTGGTTGGCAAAACGAGTTCTATGGCAAGTTCGGATTGATTCGAGAGCACGACGGGTATGCGAAGCTATCGGATCCAGTCTCTGCGCACTGTGCTGAGCCCGACTGTGGTGCGAGCAGGAAGGTCTCCATCTGTGCACTCGCTGCTGGCACCCCTCCTTGCTTGCGGTGCGCAGAGGGGATCGACCCGGATCTCCCTCACTGGGTATATCTGATCCATTTTCTACCCCTAGGGCTGATCAAGGTCGGAATCACGCATAGCGAGCCGAGGGTGTATGACCGCGTCGCTGCCCACGTCTCTCGGGGCGGTGTCCTGATCAATCGGCGCCTCGTTCCGAATCGGGAGGCTGCTCGCACTGTCGAGGATTGCGTGTTGGAGTCGATGCGCCAGCACCTACGCTCTGGAGATCCGAGAGACTTCCCTCAAGGAGGGTGGACTGAGACCTGGGTCGACAGTGCCCCCTCCCTGGACCTCGGCGCGGTGATTGATGAAAACGCTACCCAGAAGGCCCCTGGATTCGATCGAGGGTCAAGAGTGGAAGACTTCCCTTCTTCGCCGGCAGTGGACAGCAGCATGCACGGTAGGTTCGTGTTCCCTGAGGAGGTGTCGGAGAGTGGAGAGGTCACTCATACCGTGACCTTTGTTCATCCACTGCTTGAGTGATCAATTTCTGTCTTAGCTTCGCTGTATTGAAGTGGCCGTGGCGCAACCCAGCCGCGGGGGCTGTGGTTCACCGTTCTCCGAAGCGACTGAACCACCGCCGCGAATGCCGAGCGGCGCTCACGGAATCGTGAGCCCGGGCCCCACATGGCTCACTGGTCAGCCCTGGTCAGCCCTGGTCGGCCAAGCCCTCTCCCAACGGATCAGCATCATCCGGCACGGACTCGGGGCCGGAATCCTCCGTGTCGTCGGGCTCGGCCTCCGCTTCGGGGGCGGCCTTTTCGGACGTGGCGCGGGCACGCGGTACGAGCCGGGCTGCGGCCTCGGCGATCGCGAGGTCGGCCTCAGGGAGCAGGCTCGTGTACGTGTCCGACGTGATGGTGATCGAGGAGTGGCCGAGCATCTCCTGGATGTCCTTCAGGCCGGCACCTGCAGCGTGAGCCAGAGTCGCGGCGCCGTGACGGAGGTCGTGGAGCCGGACCGGCGGGAGGCCAATCTCCTCGCACACTTCGATGAATCGTCGAGTGACGTTGGCGGGGTGGAGCAGCTCTCCGTTCTCGCGGGTAAAGACCCTTCCGGTCTCCACCCAGGCGCTCCCCCACTTCTCGCGGTCCTTGTCCTGCTGGGCGCGGTGCCACTTGAGGGCCTGGACCGTGTCGGAGTCGAGGGCGATGGTGCGCGCTCCGGCGTCGGTCTTGGGGATGGGCGCGCCCACGGATGTCCGGCGTGCCGCCAGGGAGGCAGGACGGCGTCTCGACTGGAAGACAACCACGCACCTCGTCGGCGGGAGGCTCTTCGTCCTCGACGAGCGCGAGGTGCCTGAGAGGATCGAGCAGTTGGCTGGGGATGCGGCCGCTGCGATGGACCGGTTCGGGGAAAGCCGCCGGCCGCAGCTGACCTGATTCAGAGGGAGACGCAAGGGGTCACCCCACCGCATGAGCGCGGTGGGGTGACCTCCTTCGGTTGAGCAGGATCGCCACCAGCCATCAACGGTGGTGATCAAGTACGGCGAGCGATGCTCCGGACTCGGTTCCGCAGGATGTCCTCAACGCCGCGCCCGCACCTGCCACCAGCGGCGCCGCTTCGTTTCAGTCGGGGCTACGTCGGTCGGTGGTGGTTCCGCCGACGGAGCTGCGGGTCGGGGAACCTGGACCCACTGAGGGTAGGCGTCGAGCCGGTTCCAGGCGGCCATCCAGTCAGCTTCTCTGCTGCGCAAGCTGCCTCGGTGGTCGTAGCAGATTGTCACGAAGGTTCTGGTGAAGTCCCAACTGGGGAGGGCCTCACGGTTCAGGATGTCGCTGAGGGTTGAACTGGCCAGAGCCATCGTGACCCCGGGCTTGCGGGATGTGTAGCTCCGCATGCTAATTCGCTCGATCTCGCGCAGGGACAGGCCAGCGTGAGCGCGCAGTTTGCGCAGTGCCTCCATGAACTCAGCGGTGGTCTTGACGCCCGACGGGTCGGGGTGTCGCTGGTAGTCGATGGCCAGGGACGCGAGTGCCTTGTCGAAGTCGAAGGGCGGGTTGGCAGTGCGGTCCAGTTCAGTCCAGCGGGTCTCCCACTCGGCCGTGTCGCCGTTGCATGCCTCGACGTAGGCGCGGGTGACTGGCCAGGTCGGCAGTGTCCTGCCGTTGGCCGCCTGCGACAGCGTCGCCCGGGAATAGTCAGTCGCTTCGGCCATGCGCGCGTAGGTCATTCTGGCTTGCGTCCGTAGGGCGCGAAGGGCGAGTGCGAATTCGGCGTGAGGGACGCCCTCGGCGATGGGTTTCTCGATTCCTGGCACCGCTCCTCCTTGGATCGCGGTCAGGGGAGGCCCCACCGAAGTGGGGCCTCCAGTGATCCGAATTCAGGAAGAGCGAGGGGTAAGGCGCCAGATCCCCAGCAGTGCCACGAGGACTTCCAGGGTGGCGGCCGGCACCTGCCCGAGGACCACTAGGACGATGATGATGACGACCGTCACAGTGATCGCTGTTGCGGCCTGCTGCGCCACGCAGCAGGCGGTTGGCGTTGCGGATTCCGCGGGTGATGCCCCTGCTGCGGGTTTACGGGCGAGGAGGAACGGGCGCGTGTATGTCCACGCGCTGAGGCGACTGTCCATGAGGGACGCCTTCCGGTCGATGCGTTGGTCTGGGCGGGCAGCGCTCAACGGCGGCACAAGGCCACTGGGGGCAGTTCGAGCTACCCCCGCTGTCGGCGCTATCCCCCGCATCATGGACGTTCAATTCCTCAATTGGCAATAGTGATCTGGGAATTAAGAAGGTCCCCATGCCGCCACATGCTGAACCTAAATCCACGCCACGAAGATAGAAGTGCAGCACAGTTCTGATTCGTGTCCGGAACCGCTAAACAATCCATCGGTCGACCTGAACAATGAGGTCCTGACCTGCGTGAACAGTGAGGCGGCTCGCGGATGTGTCCGAGTGAGTCCGAGTTGAGGTAGATGGTCAGCGAACGACAGGCACTCTCTACTCATCGCTGCGGGCTACGCTCCGGCGAGTGGGCACCTGTCCGTTGGTCTGGGCGGGCCCTTGAGTCCTAGGGAGGAGCGACATGGCCAGCTGGCGCAGCTTCCATACGACACAGTCGGTCACGCGTGCTCCCATGCGACTCGCTGCTTGATCGGGGGTGCCGTCGTTCGAGCGGCGGCACCCCCCTTTGCTCTTGCGCCGCCGATCGTCGCCGCACGCTCTGATGGTGGGGTCGGGCGGGTTGCGGCTGGCTTGAAGAAGCTGACCTTCGCCGTGGGCACGGCGGCCGCGCTGGCCATCGCACCCAGCCAACCGCGAGTGGATCAGGGTGGTGAGCGACTCCTCGGCCGCTCGCGCGGTCAGCTCGGGCACCTTCGGCCACGGCCCCGGCCGCATCGACATTCCACACCCCACCCGCGACTGGGAACGCCAAGACGGCCGCCGCTGCCCCGACCAACGAGCCGCCGGAGCAGGTTCGCAGCTTCGCCCGCGATGGCCCCCTCCTGCCGGAGCTCGGCGACCTCGGTGTCGAAAGCGAAGGAGATCTTGTCGTCTGCGAAGGCTCGGTTCTGCATGACCCTCAAGGCGCGAAGGGCGGAACGGCGGTGGACGACGGTCACGGACTTGGCGAAATGAGTCAGGAAGGTGGCTTCCTCCATAGCGGTGTCGCCGCCGCCGACCTCCACGACGTCGCGATCATGTCAATCCCCGCTTCGGGGAGTACTTGCGACGCTGTTCCTGCGGGTCCCTGCGACGGCCAGGAAATCCCCTCGACCATACGATTGCAGCGAGCCCCACTCCTTTCATGCGTGAGCGATGCGTGAGCGGACGGCCCAGCACAAGGCGTCACGAGCCGGGCCGAGTACGAAGCGGCGTGGCGCTGACCAGGCCGGACAGCACCACGCGGCAGGCTCGGGCACCACCCGGCAAGGATTCGATCCCACTCCTAAAGCGGGTGTCGCAGGTTCGAATCCTGCCGGGGGCACAAAGGAAAAGACCCCGGACCGATCATGGTCCGGGGTCTTTGACGTCCACGCCTGACATCAACGGCTGCGGTCACTCACGGCCGGGCCGCCTCTTGAGCAGCCGGCCCATGTGGCTGATCGCCTCACGCTGCGTGTCCTGGACGACGTGCGTGTAGACGTCCGTCGTGATGCTGATCTGGCTGTGCCCGAGGATCTCCATCACGACGCGAGGAGCCACCCAGCACCCGGTGCGATTCTTTCGCAGTAGCCGCGGTGGTCTTGTTCGCCAGCTGGACCAGGAAGCGCCGAACATCAGCGACACCGAGCGACTCAGTCACGGTCAATCCCCCGGACCGTGGCGGCAAAGCCCGAAAGCTTCACTGCGATTACCGGATCGAACTCCTGTAGCGGGTGTCGCAGTCTCGAATCCGGGGGCACCAGGGAAGGGCGTGGGCCTGATCATGATCCCCTGCCGCAGGCGGTGCCAGCGCAGTGGCGCGATGCGCAGATCGGGCATCGAGACGTTGCCCCTGCGGCGCCGTTCTTTCGGTCCGTCCCCGCAGAGCTGAGAGAGCGTCGAGCCATGGCGGTTGACACCTGCTCTCCTCCGACGGATCAGGTGGGCGAGTGGCGCCGGGAGACATCGACTATCTGTGCCGAGTGGATGGGCGACTCGATGGTTGCCGACTAGAGTCACCTCATCACTGCTGGTTATGGGGCCAGGACTTGGTGCACGTATGCCGAAGTCTCTGGTGGGGAGGGCCTGTAGAGCATGAGTCGTCGCTCCAATGGGTTGGTCGGTGTCTGGGCTGAAGCGCAGCGCCAACAGCAACGTCAACAAGAGGCGCAAGCCAGGTACCAGCGGGACCAGGAGAGACAACAACGCTCCTACCAGCGAGAGGTCGCGCGCAGCCACCGCGAGCAGAGAGCGGCCTACCGGGAGCAGCGCGAGGCGGAGGCCCGGCGGCGCACGGAAGATCTTGACGCACGAGTTGAGTCGTTGCAGGGTCTTCTGGCGGCAGGATGCCGGGCTCCAGCGTTCCGGGCCGTTGCGCTGACTCGGGAGGAGCAGATCGAGGCGTTCTCGCCTGGACAGCTCGCACACCCCATCCGCATGCCGGACCCGAACCAGTACCAGCCGCAGGGTGGCTGGACAGCCACACGGCGAGCTCAGGCCCAGGCGGAGACTCGCTCCAGGTTCGAGCGTGACTGGCAGGCCGCACATGCTGCGGAAGCACAGCGTCAGCACCAGTTGGCCGCCTACCAGATGCAGTACCAGCAGTGGGCCGAAACCCAACTGGTCGAGATCCGTCGGCACAACGCCGACATCGCAGAGATGACGGTAGGGCTTCGCAACGGAGATCCCGAGGCCGCGGTGGAGTATTTCTCAGCTGCCCTCTACGCCTCGAACGGATGGCCCGAGGACCTGCCTCGTCAGGTATCGGCGGCGTACGACTCCGGTGCACGCCAATTGGTACTGAACTGGGAGCTGCCCAAGTACGACGTCGTCCCGGAGGCGAAGTCGGTGCGCTACATGATCAACGCCGATCAGGAGAAGGAATCGCCCCGACCGGCCACACAGCGCCGTGCCCTGTACCGGGACGTACTCGCGCAGAGTCTCCTGCTGGTTCTGCGTGACCTTTTCGCTGCCGACGAGTTCGGGGCGTTGGAATCGGTCGCGCTGAACGGATTCGTGGACGATCACGACCCGACGACAGGTAGACGGACATCCATCTTCCTCGGCACCGTCATGGCTTCGCGTTCGACTTTTGCCGCGCTGCATCTGGAACAGGTGAACGCTGTCAACTGCCTGGTGGACGGACTGCGGGGGCAGCTTTCGTCGCGCCCTGATCAGTACGCGCCCGTGCGGCCTGGCCGGGTTCCCGAAGACGTCGGTAACGGGGTCGTCACCCATGGGGGCGACGACGAGCCGGATCTGTACGAGATGGATCCCATCGCCTTCGAAGCGCTGGTCGCGGATCTCTTCCGTGCCATGGGTATGCAGGCCGTGACCACGCAGCGCTCGAACGACGGCGGTGTGGACGTCGACGCGCTGGACCCGACCCCGATTCGCGGCGGCAAGATCGTCGTACAGGTCAAGCGCTACCGCAACACCGTGCCCCCGACAGCCGTCCGCGACTTGTACGGCACCGTCCAGGATGCCGGCGCGAACAAGGGTGTTCTGGTGACAACATCCGGTTTCGGCCCCGGCTCGCACACCTTCGCCAATGGCAAGCCTCTGGAACTAGTGGCAGGCTCCGAGCTTGTCGATCTGCTACACCGTCACGGACTACGCGGACGCCTGGGTAGCGGCGCACGCACGGTACCCGCCCAGCGGACAGCACCGGACAGTGAGACCAGCGCCGATGACTACAACATGTTGGGCATGTACTGGTCAGGCAGCGTCGCCCTAGACGTGTGCGTGCTCGTCTGTCACGGCAACCGTGTTCTGGATGACGACCACTTCGTTTTCTTCAACAACCCACGGTCGCCCGACGGCACGGTCCGTGCCCTCATCCCCGTCGCGCCGGACCGAGCCGCAATCCAAGTCACCTTCGATGCCCTACCGGCGCGAGCTGACCGGCTCGTCGTCATCGCCGCGGTCGATCCTGTCGCCAACCCTACGGCTGACCTGTCCGGATTCTCCGACGCCGGTATTCGGCTGCTGGACTCCGAGGGAACCCAACTCGACCAGTTGGAAGTCTCCGACGGCCGCGCCGAGGAGACCGCGCTCGTACTGGGGTCCTTTCGCCGCCGCTCAAACGGTGACTGGGAGTTCGTGACCGGAGGCAAGGGTTACCGAGGTGGCTTGGAGGAACTGGTTCAGGAATACGGCATCGATGTGGCTTAGCGTCCTGCCGACGCATGACCCTCAACGCGGACGAGCCAGTGACGACCGTGATGGCAGTTTCCCGTGCCGCAGCCGCGCCAGAAGGGGCGGGGATGCACGGGGAACTGCGGTGACTGGCAGGGACGCCAGCAGACGGACACCTAAGTCGGCATCCCGCAGGTCAGACCCCAACTCGTGCCACCTCGCCCGACTCACCACATAGGGACACGGTCTAAGCGCTTGCTCAGACTATGTCCGTCGAAGTCACTCATCGGTCACCCGGTCTTTCCAGAGTCCGAGTCCGTGATCCAGCGCCCTTCGGCGGAGTCGTGCACGTACGCCGGCCTCCCCCTGGTCCCGCTCGTGCGGAACGGCTTCCCGCCGTCCGTGATCCGCACCGTCCCCGTACGGCCCCCGGCGCTCCACTCCAGCTCCAGGTACCAGCGGCAGTCGCAGCCCGCCGTCCGCCCGGAGACCAGCAGCTCCTCGGGGTCGGAGGAGGTGACCTTGTACGGGAAGGAGACGGCCGGGATCTTCCGGACCTCGGCGCCGGAGGCGTCAAGGCCGTCGACGGGCCTCGCGAGCGGGCGCGGCCGGTCGAGGTCCACGGCGAAGTGGCGCGGGGTGACAGCGCCGCCACAGCCGTTGTCCATCCGGTACGCGTTCCACGGCAGCGGCGCGGCGCGGTCGACCACGCGCACGTGCAGGGCATGGAGGACGACGGCGTCGGACGGCGACCGGCCCTGGACCGTGATCCGCACCAGCGCCTCCCCGCCGTGCACGGCACCGTGCGTCCCGGCCCACGTCCCGGAGTCGGCCGCGACCGGCGGCGGGGCGACCGCGCGGGGGGCCCGGTTCACGAGGTAGGTGTGCCCGCAGCCGCCCTCCCAGAGCTGGGAACCGATGCTCCAGGTGAAGGGGAGGGGGGCCGCGGTCCGCCCCGGAGCGGTGGAAGCGGGAGCGGGGGCGGAAGCCGTACGGGTGGGGTGGCCGAGCAGGGCGGCGGCGAGGGCGAGCACGACGAGGGCGACGGCGGCGGCGAGGAGGAGGGGAGCGGGGGCGCCACGACGGGGGCGGGCGCGGGGCGCCTCCGGCGCGGGCAGATCCGCGGCGGTCGGGTCCGGCGCGGTCGGGTCCGGCGCGGTCGGGTCCGGCGCGGTCGGGTCCGGCGCGGTCGGGTCCGGGGCGGGGCCGGGACCCGGTTCCGGCGCGGTCGGGTCCGGGGCGGTCGGGTCCGGGGCGGGGCCGAGACCCGGTTCCGGCGCGGACGGGTCCGGGCCCGGTTCCGGCGCGGCCGACACGGCCGGCACAGGCGTGGGCGCGGGCGAGGCCGCTCGGCGGCGGGCGCGGTCCGCCTCCGTCCAGGCCGCCTCCAGGGCCCGCCGTTCCTCCTCGTCCGCCCCGCACAGCAGGGCGAGGCGGTCGACCACGGCGAACTCCTCCGGGACGGTCGCGCCCGAGCAGTAGCGGTGGAGGGTGGACGCGCTGACGCTCAGCCGCCGGCCCAGCGCCTCGTAACTCCTCCCGTCCCGCGCCTTCAGCGCGCGCACGAGCCCCGCGAACTCCTCGACGGCGGCGTCCTTCGGCATTCCATCCCCCTCGACCCTGCGTCCCATCCTTCACGTCCTTGCACGTCAGCGGGGGTGGAATGGTTCCGGGACGGCTGGTGGGCGTGTGATCGTTGCAGCCGGCGGGCGCCGGCCCCACGCTGGTTGAGCACTGACCGAACGAACGACCCGACGGGGGATCCACCACCATGAACAAGCTCCGCACCGCACTCGCCACCGCAGCCGCCGCCGCACTGGGCCTCGCGGCCCTCGCCACAGCCCCGGCACAGGCCGCTGCCCAGCCCGCCTTCCTCGCCGCCTCCCAGATGCCGCCGTCGTCGACGCCGTGGACCGCCACCCAGGTCTTCACCGGCGTCCCGGAGAACGGCGGCGTCCTCTGCGCCCCGTACAAGATCCCGGCGCAGAACACCCGCTACCGCGAGTTCAGCACCGAGCTCGACACCAACGGCGTCCAGGTCACCACCGTCGCCCGTACCGAGGCCGACGCCGTGAAGCTGGTCGACACCCTCCGCGGGGCCCTCGCCGGCTGCGGCCCCCTGCTGGAGCAGCAGAACCCGGGCCTGCAGGCCGTCAGCGCCTCCCACGGCAAGCTCGCCGTCGAGGAGGGCGCCTGGGTCTACAGCCTGGACACCGCCGACCCGCAGATCGGCATCTCCGACATCCACCTGTTCTCCGTCGGCCGCGACGGCCGCACCGTCACCCTCGTCCGCTGGGGCCAGATGGGCGACCTCGAGGACGCCCCGCTGACCGCCTTCCGCACCACGACGAAGACCGCCGTCAACAAGCTCCACTGAGCCGGGGGCTCCCCCGAGGGCTGACCAAAGCTCGTCAGCGGCGCGGCCGGAACCCGGGCGCGCCGCTGTCGTGCCCACCTGCTCCGCCGGCGGCGACCACTTCCCGGCCTTCACCAGCACCGCCTGCACCCTCATCTGCTACCGCGGACTCGCCGAATGAGATCGGGACCGCGTCACACGCCGGCCACCGAGGCCACCCGAGCACGTGGACGACCCTGCGGCGCCGGCCCCTGGAAACGTCCTCGGGGCCCTGCCTCGCGTCGCTTCCGGTGTCCAGGTCCCCGGCGAACTCCCCCTGGCCATCAGGACACCGTGGACACCGAGGGGCAAGCTTCGGCTCCTGCCCCGGCTGACCGCCCTGTCCCCACGCTGCTCCTCATCCCCCACGCCTCACCCGTCGCGCAGGGCAGTGCCGGCCGGCGCGCTCCGGGGGGCGGCGTCCTCCAGGATCTCGCCGATCACGTGCCGGGCCGTCTCCGCCATCACCGGGTTGGACGTCAGGTAGGACGACAGCTCCATGAGCGCGACCGACAGTGCCCAGCCCCGGCCCCGCGCCCACTGTGCGGCGTCCGCGCCCACCTCCGTGCGGAAGACGCGCCTCGGCCCGGCCGGCAGCAGGTACCAGCCGGCGATCAGGTCGACCGCCGGGTCGGCCAGGCCCATGCAGCCGAAGTCGATGACCGCGCTCAGCCGGCCCTCCGAGACCAGGACGTTGCCGGGCTGCAGATCGCCGTGGACCCATACGGCCGTGTCCCCCGGGGCGGGAGCGCTCAGGGCCTCGGACCAGGCGGTGGCCGCCGCGGCCGTGTCGATCACACCGTGCAGCGCGGTCAGGGCGTCCCGGGTGGCCGTGTCCCTGGCGGCCAGTGGTTCGCTGCGGTAGGCGTCAGGGCCGCCGGCGGTCTCCACGCGGCGCAGCGCGAGGACGAAGTCGGCCAGGTCGGCGGCGAACCGGGCGTCGCCCGAACCGGGGGCCGGGTTGTCCCCCTCGATCCAGCGGCATACCGACCAGGACCAGGGGTAGCCCTCGGCCGGCACGCCCTCGGCGAGGGGGGCGGGGACGGCGACGGGAAGGTGCGGGGCGAGGCGGGGCAGCCAGTGGTGTTCCGTCGCCACGTCCTTCGAGCCGCCCTCGACGCGGGGCAGCCGCACGGCCAGGTCCGTACCCAGGCGGTAGATGGTGTTGACCGTCCCGTGGGAGCCGACCCGTGCGACGGGGAGATCCGCCCAGGCGGGGAACTGCCCGGCCAGCAGGCGGTGTACGAGCGCTTCGTCGGTCGATGTCCCGTCGGTGTGCATCCGGCCCATGCAAGCCGAATGCGGCCAGGCTGTCGAGCGAAATCCGGTGGGCCCGCACCTCCCGGCTGCGGCAGGATCCGTGTCCATGGTCCTCGTACTCCCGCCCCGCCTCACCGCCTCCGCGCGGACGCTCCGCGAATCGGCCCGGCTGCGGGGCGTCCGGACCGTGCAGTTGCCGGACCACGAGGTGCCCCAGGGGCTGCGCGGAGTCGGCGCGTATCTGCACGCCGGCCCTTCCTTCGCCGATGCGGTGGCCCCCGCGCTGGGCATCGCGCCGCTCGAGGCTCCTGCCGACTGGCTGGCCCGGCTGCCCGTCCCGTTCGTCCGGCGCGAGGTCCGTGCCGTGCCCATCGGCGAGGCGTACGGGCTGCGCCGCCCCGTCTTCGTCAAGTCGCCGAACGACAAGAGCATCCCGGCGCTGGTCTACGCCGACGGGTCCCGGCTGCCGGGGCCGGACGCGGTCGATCCGGAGACGCTGGTGCTGGTGAGCGATGTCGTCACGTTCGAGGAGGAGTACCGGCTGTACCTGCTCGACGGTCAGGTGCACACCGGCAGCCGGTACGCCACCCGCGGGCGGTTGCACCTGGCTCCCCTGTCCACCGGGGCACTGGCCTTCGGCGCCGATCTGCTCGCCGCCCGTGGGCACACCCTGCCGTCCGCGATCGTCGTCGACGTGGGGCTCACCGACGCGGGCCGGTGGGCGGTCGTCGAGGCCAACGCCGCCTGGGCCTGCGGATGCTACGCCTCCGATCCGGACCGCGCACTGGACGTGGTGCTCAGGGCCGCCGGCCCCGTGGCGCGGCTGGCGGAACGGGACAGCCCGTTCGTCCGGTGACCGGAGCGTCAGCGGCAGGAGGCCTTCAACTGGGCCGCCGCGTGGTGCGCGCCCACCAGTGCCGCGTCGCCCCAGTCCCGGCCCCGGTCGACCAGCTGCACGGCGAAGGTCTCCCCCTTCACCGGATAGGTCCGTACGTCGACGGCGGTACCCCGGTGCTCACGCTGACGCACGGCGAAGCCCGTGTAGGCCGAGTCCGCGTCGTCGGGGTCGGACAGGATCCGGTAGACGGTGGGGTCACCCGCCACGTCGCCGGCGCGGACGCTGCTGGGCACGAAGACCGTCACCGCGCACTCGCGGAAGCCGTCGCCGAGCCGCCAGGACCAGACGGCGCTGCTCCCCCGGTCCTGGTCCGGGCTCCCCGACATCGGGACTGCGCTGAACCGGCCGTCGCACGGACTCCCCGCGAAGCCGCCCGAGTCGACGGTGTACCAGCCCGCGTCACCGCTCTCGAACCGTCCGTGCTCCGCGTAGCCGCCCGTGGAGCAGCCGGGACCCGCCCAGGCCGTGTAGCGGTAGCGGCCGGTGTCGGCGGGGGGAACCGGGGTGGCGTCACCCGACGGCTCGGAGTCCCCGGACCCGATCCGGGTCGGGGCTCCGCCACCGGCCGGCACCGGTACGGCGCCGGCCCTGCCCCCGGCTTCCGGACGGGGGCCCTCCGCCCCGGCGGCCAGCAGCGACACGGCGGTGGCCAGACCGCCCACGGCCGCCACGACTCCCGCCGCCAGCAGCACCTTCCTACGCCGGGGCAGCGTGGAGACCCGGCCCGTCAGCGTCTCCCGGGCGATCCATGAACCGCTCCCCCGGGGCGTGCGCTCCACGGAACCGCACCGGGGACAGACCATGCCCGGCAGCGGACCCGTGTGTTCGCCGCCGCAATGTTGGCACCTCATGGCAGCACACCTTGCCAGTGCCGCCCGCCCGGAGGGAGAGTTCCCGCACTATTGGCCGCGGCGACGACGGCGCTCCGGCCGCTCCGAGGGCCCTACCGGCGCAGTTCCTCGGGACACGGCGTGCCGGGCTGCAGCTGGTACGGCGCCGCCAGGCGGTAGAGCCCCGGGCGCGGGGCGAGGAGCTCGGTCCACTCGTCGCCGGCCCCGTCCTCCTCCACCTTGATCAGACAGCCGTGGGCGTTGATGAAGTCCTTCGGCGCGTTCCCGTCCTCCGCCGACCGCTTCTTGGACGCTTCCGTTTCCTGCGGCCGCTCCACACTCCTGCCCTCGTCGTCCACGACGGCGAGCCACCGGGAGTACGGGATGCGGATCAGGACGCGTCCCGCCGACTGCACGCGGATCGTCAGCTCGTCGTCCCCGGCCCTCTCGACGGTCGCGGGCGGGTCGGCGAGCGGCACCGGGTCCAGGACCCTGAACAGCTTCCAGTTCGCGTCGCTCCAGACGGCCTGGAGGTAGGGCTGGCCCTTCTCGACGAGCGCCGCCTCCTGCTCTCCGCCGGAGTCGGGCTTCCCGGTCGGCAGCACGACGTAGTGCACCGCCCAGCGGTCCAGCCACTCGCGGTAGTTCACGGGGTCGAGGGTGTCGTCGTAGAAGAGCGGGTTGCGCTTCATGTCGGCCTGCCGGTTCCAGCCGCGGGCCAGATTGACGTACGGGGCGAGCGCCGAGGCCTCACGGTGGCTGCTGGCGGGTACCACCTCGACCCTGCCCCGCTCCGCCCCGGCGTTCTGCAGCTGGTTGACCAGCGGGGCCAGTTCACGGTTCCAGGAGGCCGTGGGGGCGGTGCGGACGATGTCGTCGACGCCCTTGAAACCGATCCAGAAGTTCAGCCCGGCGAAGACGATCAGCAGTGCGTACCAGCGCCGGGTACGCGGTGCCGTGTACGGGAGCGCGGCGAGCAGGACGACCCCGGCGAACAGCATCGCCATGCGCGACACGTTCGAGCCGATCTGCGAGTCGACCACGTAGGTCAGCAGTGTCCCGGCGCCGTAGACCGCGGCGGCCGTCCGGACGGTGTGCCAGTCGCGGGGCACCAGGAAGAAGACGAACACCGAGTACAGGAAGGGCAGCGACAGGGTGCCCAGTGCCATCGGCTGCGTGCCCGAGAACGGGAACCACCAGGCGGAGAGGACCACCACCACGACCGGGGGCAGGCCGATCGCGTACGCCCCGGGGCGCCGCTTGTTCAGGAAGAGCGCCGCGGCGACCACACCCAGGAAGAGCCCGGCGACCGGGCTCCCCGCCGTCGCGAGCCCCGCCAGCGGCGCGGCGACGACGGCCTTCGCCCACCGCTTGCGGCGCCAGCGGTGGGGCCAGCAGAAGACGGCGGCCACGGCACCCAGCGCGAACATCATGCCGAGCCCGAACGTCACCCGGCCGGACAGTGCGTTGCACAGGTACGCGAAGACCCCGGCGAGCGCGCACGCGAGGGGGTTGCGGACGGCGGGCACCCGCACCAGGATCAGCGCGGTGAGCGCCGAGGACAGCGTCCCGGCGATCATCATGGTCGTACGGACGCCGAGCACCGACATCAGGTAGGGCGACACCACGCTGTACGAGACCGGGTGCATGCCGCCGTACCAGGCGAGGTTGTACGCGGTACCGGGATGGCGGCCGACGAACTCGGCCCAGGCGTCCTGGGCGGCGATGTCGCCGCCGCTGTTGGCGAAGAAGAAGAACCACAGCACGTGTGCGGCCGCGGCGACCGCGGTCGTCAGCAGGACCGGGTGACGGCGGACGCGGCTGCGTATCGAACCGCCTTCACCGCCGCGGTCTCCGACGGCCTGGGCCGGGATCCGGACGGCCACGCGTTCGGCGGGCGGCGGGCCGGTGTCCGCCCGTGTCGGCTCAGCGGTGGTCACTGCGACTCTCCCCGTCCTTGCCCGGGCCTGCCGAACCGTCGTCGTACCGCGCGGTCCTCATCCGTACGCGGAGGGACGCGTCCCGGCGCCCGTCCGTTGCCCTGGGGACGCTAGCACGCGTCATTTTCCCCGCGCCGCCCTATCGGCGGACCGCCCTGCCCCGCCCCTTCCGTCCCGCGGAGACGGGGCGGAAGGGGCGTACCGGTCAGGTGACGCGGGTGAGCTTGTCGCCGAACGACGGCTCGGCCAGCGCGTCGCCGAGCGTGACCGCGACCTCCACCTGGCTCGCGCCCTCACCGACGGTCATCGTGCCGACCCTCGTGCCCGCGGCCGCCGCGTTCGGGATCTTCTTCCCGTCGTCGGTCAGTTCGAGCTTGACCGTGAGACCGGGCCAGCCGACCGCCTTCACGTCCTCCGCCACGACGACGTCGGTGGTGCGGCCGAACCCGTCGTCGACCACGCCGACGACCTGTCCCTTCTTCACCACGGTCCGGCTCTCCAGGAGGTCCTGCGTGGCGACCATGGCCTTCTGGCTCACCGAGTTCACCGTGTCGATGATCGGCGGCTTGTGCTGCCCGAGGATCGCTCCGACGATCAGCTGGTCGGTGCCGCCGACCTGCTTGTGCGCCGCGAAGAGCAGGTTGCCGCCGGCCTTCGTGGTGGAACCGGTCTTGATGCCGAGCGCGCCGTCGTACGGGACGAGGGTGTTGTAGTTCCGGTGGCTCTGGCCCGACGGGTCCGTCCAGGACGGCAGCTTGGTGATGTCCATCAGCGCCGGGATCTCGACCAGCTTCTCGCCCAGCTTCACCTGGTCCTCGGCGGAGCTCACCGTGGTCGCGTTCAGCCCCGACGGATCGGTGTAGGTGGTCTTCGTCATGCCGAGTTCCTTGGCGGTGTCGTTCATCTTCTTGACGAACGCCTCCTCGGAACCCGCGTCCCAGCGGGCGAGCAGCCTGGCGATGTTGTTCGCCGAGGGGATCATGATGGCGGAGAGGGCGTCCTGCTGCGTGATCGTCTCCCCGGCCTTGACCGTGTTGAGGGTCGACTCACCCACCGAGTCGAGCTTTCCCTCCTCCTCGGCCTTGGCGTCGATCTTGACGGACGCTCCGTCCTCGCCCCTCTTCAGCGGGTGGTCCTTGAGCACGACGTAGGCGGTCATGGCCTTGGCCACGCTGCCGATCGGCACCGCCTTCTGCTCACCGAACGAGTCGACCGTGCCGAGACCCGTGGCCGTCATGAAGCCCTGGCCCTCGTCCGGCCACGGCAGGGAGGGCTTGCCTCCCTCGAAGTCGTACGTCTGCTTCGCGGTCAGTTCGAGGACCGGCTCGGGAAGCGGGCGCATGGCCTGTGCGATCGCGAACACGACCAGGAGGAGGAGGACCAGCGGCGTCCAGATCTTGACCCGCCGGACCGCGGTGCGCACCGGGGTCTCCGGGGGCGGCGGCGTGTTCGTCAGTTCGGCGAGCAGGTCGAGCGGCGGCTTGGGCGGCATGGGCTGCTGCCTGGTCCGCTCGGCCTCGGTGAGTCCCGCCCCGGGGGCGCCGGGGGTACCCGGCCGCGCCGCGACGTCAGGGGTGACCGTCGGGCCGACCACGGCCGCGGGACGTACGTCGTCCGAGCGCAGGGGCACGAACTTGCTGGTCCGCTCGGCGGGGGCCTCCGGCGAGGCGGGGGACGCGGGGGACTCCGGGGTTCCGGAGGCCTTGGCGGCCCAGGAGGCGGGCTTACGCGCCGCTTCCTTCTCCTTCGGCGGGAGCTTGAGCGCGGTCGTCGGCTGGTCGGTCTTCCCGGCCCGTGGCGCCTTGAAGACGGCGGTCGGGTGATCGATTCCCCGCCCGTCGTGTGCGAGCTCCGGCTCCTTCGCCGGGGAGGACTCCTCGCGGGTCCTCGGGACACGGACGACGTCGTCCGAGGCACCGGCGGCGGCCGGGACGTCCCCGGTACCGGCGGAATCCTCGGCGCCGGTGCCTGCCGGATCCCCGGCGTCGGCACCGGCGGAGTCCTCGGCGAGGGTGTCTGCCGGGTCCCCGGCGGCACTGCCGCCGGACGCGCCGGCACCGCTGCCGGCCGCGGGCCGGGTGCCGCTGTCGCGCTCGGCGTCCGAGCCGCCGGTCACGGCTTCGGTCCCGGCTTCCGCCTCGCCGTCGGCGTGCGCGTCGTCATCGTCGCTGTCGGCTTCGAGCCCGGCCTCGGCGTCGGTATGCGCGTCGGTACCGGCATCCGGCGTCCCGTCCGCGCCTGCCGACGACGCGTCGCTGTCGCCGCCGACCGCCAGGCCGCCCTCGGACGGCTTGCCCGCGCTCTCGTCGTCACCGCTCCCACCTGCGGCTTCCTCACCGGGCTCGGTCGCCACCCAGGCCGCCACGGCAGCACGCAGCCGTGCGTCGGGCGGCGTCGATCCGGCGTCCGCCCCGGCATCGGACCCCGTGCGGGACCCGGATCCCGAAGCCGCCTCGGCCCGCTCGCCGGACTTCGCGTCGCCATCGGGGCCGGACCCGGACGCCGCCTCCGCAGTCGCCTCCGGGGCTCCTTCGGGCACGGAGCGGGGAGCGGGCTCGGTGCCGGGCGCGGTGCCCGCACCCGGACGTCCCGGACCCGATGCGGCGTCCGTGGCACCGGCCCCGGGGCGCTCGTCGGCCGCCGAGCGGCCGGAACCCTCCCCGTCCCCGGCCTCCGCCGGGGACTCGCCCTCGGCTTCGTCGTCGGGTCCGTCCTGGGGCGCGTCCTCCGCCTCCACGGGCGCTTCGGACGCCGTGGTGGACGTCCCCGCCGCCTTCTGCGGCTCGCGCCCCTCCCCGGCGTCCTGGCGGGGCCCGGAGGCCCCCTCAGGGCGCTCTGAGGGCTCCGGGGGCGGGGAGCCGCCCTCCGGGACCCCGGCCTGCTCCGCGTGCGGCAGGCGGAAGACCGCTGTCTCGCTGTCGGTCACGGCGTCCGTCGTTCCGCCCGCCGCACTCCCGCCCGCCTCAGCGACCGGTTCACGGAACACGGCGAAACGCGGATCGCGTTCCTCAGCCGTCCCCGACGACTTCCGCTGCTCCGACCTGTCGGGGGACTCGCCCGCCACCGATACCTCCTTGTGAGCCGCGGGGTCATGCCCGCACTGTCCGAACCATCTACCAGTGTCCTGTGTGAACCCTTGGCCGAGCCGCTAGACGAGAACGACATACCTAACGGTTCCCTTACAAAGCACCCAGGCACCCTCGACAGACCATTGTGAGAGGGGTCACCCTGTCACTCATCCACGCGGGGAGGCATGGATGGGCAGGAGCCGCAGAACAATTCCGGAGGAGCTTCTGCTGCTCGCTCTGGACCCGACCACGGGTACCACAGCGCAGCCGCAGTCGCTCGACCTCGGCCTGGCCGGGGCACAGCTAGTGGAGCTGGCTCTGGCAGGACGGATAGCCCCTGACGGGGATCGTATCGCCGTGGTGATGCCACGGCCGACAGGAGATCCGACTCTGGACTCCGCACTGGAACTGCTGCGCCGTCGTGGCAGTCCGGTCCGGGCGGTCCACTGGATCGGCGGGCCCCGGCTGGGACTTCGCCAGATCTACCTCGCTCATCTGGAGCGGTGCGGCATGGTTCATGCCGTGGCGGGCCAGATGTGCGGAGTGCTGCCGACGACTCGCTACCAGGCGACGGACACGGCGATCAGCCGGGACATCAGGGCCCGGCTGGACAGTGCGATCCGCACCGGCGTACCGCCGGACCCGCGGACCGCGGCACTCGCCGCGCTGGCCCACGCGGTCGGACTCGGCAAGCACCTGTACCCCGGGAACGAGGGGCGCTCGTCGCGCTCCCGGCTCCGGGACCTGATCAGACACGACCCGATGGGCGGCCTCGTGGCTCATGCCGTGATGGACGTCCAGAACGGCGTGGCGGTCCAGCCACGCCGTAATCAGCAGACGGCAGGCGTGCCGTTGCAGCCGCAAGCGCAAGCGCGCCACGGCAGCATGGCGCACACCTCCGTCCACTGACAGCACGACCGCGCGGACACTTGCGCGGAGTACCGAATACCGCCGCGCCGACGTCCCCATGACCCGGTTCGGGAGCCGCACCAGGCGCGGGGCAGCCGGATCCACCGGCTGCCCCGCGCTCTTGCGTGCCCTCATTGCGTGTAGCCGTTTTCCAGCGCGCCCGGGTGCGCGGGTGGCAATCTGCTGAGCAGTAGACACGCACAGCTACAAAAGCTGCATAGCCGGAGGTGCCGTTCCCGTGCCGACCAACGTCAATCCCACCGTCAGGCGACGCCGGTTGGGCCAGGAATTGCGCCGCCTCCGTGAGATCAAGGGCATGACGGCCGAGGAGGTGGCCGAGCGGCTGCTGGTCTCGCAGTCGAAGATCAGCCGCCTGGAGAACGGCCGCCGGTCCATCAGCCAGCGCGACGTGCGCGATCTCTGCGGTGTGTACGAGGTCGAGGACCACCGCGTCGTCGACTCGCTGATGCAGATGGCGAAGGACTCCCGCCAGCAGGGATGGTGGCACGCCTTCGGCGACATCCCGTACAGCGTGTACATCGGGCTGGAGACGGACGCGGAGTCCCTCCGGGTGTACGAGCCCCAGGTGGTCCCCGGACTGCTGCAGACCCGGAGTTACGCGGAGGCCCTGATCAACGGCGCGCTCCCGGAGGCGCCGCCGTCCGACATCGAGAAGCGGGTGAACGTCCGGGCCCGCCGCCAGGACCGCGTCAACGCCCCCGAGCACCCCCTGCGCCTGTGGGCCGTCATCGACGAGTCCGCCCTGCGCCGGCTCGTCGGCGGCGAGCAGGTCATGATCCAGCAGCTCGAGCACCTCATCGAGCAGTCCCGGCTGCCCCACGTGACGGTGCAGGTCCTGCCCTTCGACATGGGCGCGCACCCCGGCATCAACGGCCAGTACGCCATCCTGGAGTTCCCCGACGCCGCGGACTCCAGCGTCGTCTACATCGAGGGGGTCACCAGCGACCTCTACCTGGAGAAGGCGAACGACGTGCAGCGCTACAGCGTCATGTACGAGCACCTGAGGGCTCAGGCGCTGAACGTGGACCAGACCCGCCAGTTCATCAGCGACATCGCCAAGAGCTACACGCACTGAAAGCTGTCAGCGAGGTGGGGGCCGGAAGATACACCGCCCCCACCTCAAGCGGAAGACCCGCATGGAATATGCCATCCGGTCGAGTGAACGGCACCACCAGTGAGCGATGTTGGCGAGTAGCGTCGATCACGCCAACAGGCACGACGTTGGTGCCACTCACATCAACTCTCTGAACCGGAGTGAACATGGCTATTCTTCAGGGTGCTACGGATAACTGGACGAAGTCGTCGTACTCCGGCGGCAACGGGGCATGCGTCGAGGTGAAGTCGCCCGTCACGCAGGCCATCGCCGTGCGTGACTCGAAGGCGCCCGAGGGCCCCTCGCTCTCCTTCGTCCCGGGAGCGTGGAACACCTTCGTGCGCGACGTGGCGTCGGGTTCGATCAACGCCTGACCGACGCGCCGGCTCGCGCACCGCACCGTGTGACGGTCCCGTGCACGACCGCCAGGAGCCCTCTCGACTGGTTCGCCGTCCTGGCCGAGGGGGCTCGGCCCGTCATCGGACCCGGTGCCGCCGACCGGCACGCCGTCCGGTCATCACCTCAGCAGCTGACGCCGACAGCGCGTCCGGGACCACCGGCGCGTGAGCATCGCGTCGTGGCAGCTCTCCCCCTTCTCCGGCCGCACGGGACCCGCATCCCGTGCGGTCGTTCTGCGTTCTCGGGCCTTACCTGGCGTTCCCTGAGCGTTCTCAAGGTTCCTGCGTTGCGTCGTTCTCTGCACAGCCTGACGAAGTGCCCGCTCATCGTGTGGCCGTGGTCACGTGTGCGACAACGCCTGGCTGGGTCAAGAAAAGGTAAAATCGTTCGCCTTGCTGATCGGCGTTCACATCCCTGACCGAGAAAACCTTGACCGGGGACCCGGACAGACGGTTCAATCCCCGAAGTCCCCGTTCCCGCACGGGGCCCCGCTGAACGGCCGTACTGACGAAGTGCGTTCCCGTTCACAAGGCGGACCCCTGGAGGGGGCACATGAACAGTCTCGACTGGGCCGTGCTCATCGGCTACTTCGGTGTGATGGTCGCGATCGGACTCTGGTCGCACAAGCGCGTGGACAACGTCAGCGACTTCTTCACGGCCGGCGGCAAGATGCCGTGGTGGCTGTCGGGCATCTCGCACCACATGTCCGGCTACAGCGCGGTGATGTTCACCGGCTACGCGGGTATCGCGTATCAGTACGGCGTCACGTCCTTCGTGACCTGGTCGCTGCCGATCGCCATCGGTATCGGTATCGGCGCGAAGCTCTTCGCGCCCCGGCTCAACCGGCTGCGCTCGCGGCTGCACGTCGCCTCGCCGCTGGAGTACCTGAAGAACCGCTACAACGTCCCGACCCAGCAGGCCCTCGCCTGGTCCGGGCTGCTGCTGAAGATCGTGGACGTCGGTGCCAAGTGGGCCGCCATCGCCACGCTGCTCTCCGTCTTCACGGGGGCCACCCTCACCCAGGGCATCTTCATCACCGGCATCGTCACGGCCGTGTACTGCACGGTCGGCGGACTGTGGGCCGACGCGCTCACGGAGCTGGGGCAGTTCATCATCCAGCTCTTCGCCGGTGTGGCCATGCTCGTGATCGTGATGAGCAAGCTCGGCGGGTTCAGCTCGCTGTGGACGGTCTGGGACAAGCTGCCCGAGGGCCACACGGAGCCGACGGCCGGCCCGTACACGGTGACCTTCCTGCTGGCCTACCTCTTCATCAAGACCTTCGAGTACAACGGCGGCATGTGGAACCAGGCCCAGCGCTACATGGCCACGGACTCCGCACGCTCCGCGACCCGTTCGGCCTATCTGTCCGCCGTCCTGTGGCTGGTCTGGCCGGTCGTGCTCTTCTTCCCGATGTGGGTGGCCCCGCTGCTCGTGGAGGCGCAGAAGCCCGACGCCTCCGACAGTTACGCCCTGATGACCGAGCAGCTGATGCCGCACGGTCTGCTGGGCCTGGTCGTCGTCGGGTTCTTCTCGCACACGATGGCCATGTGCTCCTCCGACGCCAACGCCATCGCGGCCGTCTTCACCCGGGACATCGCGCCGGTCTTCTCCAAGGCCGCCCGCTCCTGGAGCAACCGCAGCGGACTCATGGCCGCGCGGCTGTCCACGCTCGCCTTCCTCGGCCTGTCCATGGCGCTGGCGACCCAGATCAACTCGCCGACGTTCAAGGACATCATCTCGGTCGTCATCAAATGGGTGGCCGGCCTGATGGGTCCGATCGCGATCCCGTTCATGCTGGGCCTGCTGCGCAGGTTCCGCCGCTCCGGCCCGACGGCGGCGCTCACCAGCTGGGCGGCGGGACTGCTCGCCTTCTTCTTCACCAACTACAACCTCGACGGTTCCGTGAAGACGGACGTGGCGCTGCAGTACCAGGTGGCCCTGCCCCTGGCGATCTCCCTCGTGCTCTACATCGTCATCGGGTTCATCAAGCCCGAGGACACCCCGGAGCGCGACGCCCTCATCGAGACGATCAACACGGACGACGGGGGCCCGGCCGGCGGAGTGGCGGCGGCCGTTCCCCAGCAGAGGCCCGGTCCGGAGAACACGGGGGTCCCGGAGGGCGTGAAGGACTGACCGGCCCCGCACGCGGGGGCACACGAACGGTGGGCGGGCGCGGCGGCGTCCGCCCACCTCCGTCGTCGCCGACGCTCCTGTTCAGTCCCGTGGGTAGCGGGCCAGCCAGCCGGGGGCGACCGCTGCGGGACCGTGCAGGGCGGGGCCCTGGGTCATCTCCATCGCGAAGTCGTCGGAGAGTTCGAGGAGTGTCGAGCGCCCCTCCAGTTCCGCCAGCCAGGCCGGCGGCAGTGCCGTCTCGCCGTGCAGGGCACCGAGAAGGGCCCCGCAGACGGCCCCTGTGGCCGCGGAGGGCCCGGAGTGGTTCACGGCGAGCCGCAGGCCGTGGCGCACGTCCTCGCCCACCAGCGCGCAGTAGAGCGCCACGGCGAGTACCTCCTCGGCGGAGTCGGTGTCACCGAGCGCCTCGATGAGAGCGGGCCCGGGGATCCCCTGGCGTACGGAGCCGAGCGCCTGCCGGAGCGCCTCGGTGACCTGCTCGTTGCCCGGGCGTTCGGCGAGCAGGGCGAGCGCGTGCTGCACGGAGCCGTCCAGGGTCTCCCCGCGTGCCAGTCCGTGCACCATGACGGCGAGGGCTCCGGCCGCGAGCTGGGCCGTGGCGTGTCCGTGGGTGTGGGCGGCGCACTCGACGGCCAGCTGGAGGACGAGCTGGGGCTCCCAGCCGACGAGCAGCCCGAAGGGCGCGGAGCGGGTGAGCGCGGCCGAGTCCCGGGCCGCGGGGTTCTTGGGCACGGCGAGCGTGCCCATCGTGGCGTCACCGAAGCCGACGAGGCACTCCCGGGTGGGGGCGCGGCGGGTGTACAGCCACTCCTCCCTCGCGAGCCAGCCGTTGTCCTTGCGGCGTTCGTCGGGTCCCCAGGCGCTCTGGGTGGCCGCCCAGCGCAGATGGGCACGGTGCACGTCGGTGGGAGGGTGCCAGGCGCCGGTGTCACGCCGGACCTGGGCGCGGATCAGCCCGTCGACGGTGAAGAGGGTGAGCTGCGTGACGGCGGTGACGGCGCCCCGCCTCCCGTGCGCGGGGACGAAGTCGGAAACCCCGTCCACGCCGTGAGCGGCCCTTATGGCCTCCAGGGTGAGCCCCGAGACCCCCGCCCCGAGCGCGTCCCCGATGGCGCCGCCGAGCAGGGCACCCCGTACCCGGCTGCGGAAGTCCTGCTGCTGGACACGGCCCCAGACGGCTGTGGTCCCTGTGGTCACCGTGCCCCTTCCGCCCGACCCGCCGTGTGCGACTGCGCAAGCACTGTAATCGAACGGGAAGGGGCGCCTCAGGGGCGGAACGGAATGTACGGAGTTTCGCCTCCTGGCCGGTGACCGACCCATTTCCGGTGAACTGCGTGCCGGGTCGAGAGCGTGGGCAGCCGGTCGTCAGCACGCCGGACGGGCCGGCTGCCGGGCCGTGGGACCGGGACCGGCAGCCGCACCCCGCTCAGCCGAACATCCCGGGCCGGTAATCGCCGGCGGGCTGCTGGACGATGACGTTCATCCGGTTGTAGGCGTTGATGACGGCGATGAGGCCGACCAGCGCGGCGAGCTGGTCCTCGTCGTAGTGCTTCGCGGCGTCCGCCCACGCCTCGTCCGATACACCCCCCGCCGCGTCGGCGAGGCGGGTGCCCTGTTCCGCGAGCTCCAGGGCGGCGCGCTCGGCGTCGGTGAAGACGGTGGCCTCGCGCCAGGCCGCGATCAGGTTGAGCCGGAGCCCCGTCTCACCGGCCGCGGCGGCCTCCTTGGTGTGCATGTCGAGGCAGAAGCCGCAGCCGTTGATCTGGCTGGCGCGGATCTTCACCAGCTCCTGCGTCGCCGCAGGCAGCCCCGAGTCCGCGACCACCTTGCCCGCCGAGTTGATGTGCCTCAGGAACCTGGCCGCGAAGGGGCTGGTGAACATGTCCAGACGAGCATCCATCGTGCACTCCCATGCCGTTGCTGCTGTGCGGTTACACCCCTACGACGGAACGGGCAGCACGGGATGTGACACGGGTGCGTGTGATCCACGTCTCGTGCAGCTCGCCGTCGTCGGCCTCTCCCCGCCCGCCACGCCGTGCACGACGTCCCGGCCCGGCCCTCACGCGTCGGCGGGCAGAGCCGGGTAGTCCGTGTAGCCCGTCTCCCCGCCGACGTACATCAGGTACGCGTCCCGGACCTGGTTCACCGGGGCGCCCGTGCGCATGCGGCGGACCAGGTCGGGGTTGGCGAGGAACGGGCGGCCGAGTGCGATCACGTCGGCTCCGGCGGCCAGGAGCCGCTCGCCGTGGGCGCGGCCGCCGTCGTCCGGGATGCGGTCCTTCGGCAGCACGGGATTGGCGATCAGGGTGCCGGGCCAGTCCTCGCGGATGCGCTGGAAGACGGGGTCCTCCGGGTCGGCGTACCCCACGTGCAGATAGGCCGGCCCGCTTCCCGCCAGGGCCCCGAGGAGCGCCGGGTAGATCTCCTCCGTGTCGCCCTCCTCGACGCCGTTGACCGTGCTCCACGGCGAGACGCGCAGGCCGGTCCGCTCGGGGCCGATCGCCGCAGCCACGGCCTCGGTCACCTCGACGACGAAGCGGATGCGGTGGTCCACGGACCCGCCGTAGGCGTCGGTCCGCCGGTTGGTCCCCCGGGCCAGGAACTGGTGGAGCAGGTGGCCGTTCGCGCTGTGCACCTCGACCCCCTCGAAGCCCGCGTCGATCGCGTTGCGGGCGGCGGAGGCGAAGTCCGCGACCGTGGACCTGATGTCCTGCGTGGTCATCTCGCGGGGGACGACCGAGGGAACCCGCCCGGCGGGGGTGTGGATCGTCTCCGGCAGCGCGATCGGCGAGGGGGCGACGGGCGTCAGGCCGCTGGTGTCCGGGTGTCCCGCGCGCCCGCCGTGCTGGATCTGGAGGAACATCCGCCCGCCGTTCGCGCGGACCGCGTCGGTGACCCGGCGCCATCCGGCGACGTGGGCGGGGCTGTGGATGGCCGTGATGTTCGGGTAGGTCTGCCCCACGGCGTTCGGCGTGGACGCCTCGGCGATGATCAGTCCGGCCGAGGCGCGCTGGGCGTAGTAGGTGGCCATGAGGGGGGTCGGTACGCCCTCCGGCGTCGCGCGGTTCCGGGTCAGCGGTGCCATCACGAGGCGGTGGGGGAGGGTGAGGGGACCGAGTGCGACGGTCTCGAAGAGCTTCGACGGGGAAGCGGCTGCGTTCGTCATGCCCTGACGGTAAGAATTGACACCGGTGTCAGGTTCAAGTCCAGGAGGCGGAATCGATGCGGATCGGCGAGCTGGCCCGGCGTACGGGCGTGAGCGAGCGCTCCCTGCGCTACTACGGGACCCAGGGGCTGCTGACGGCGGACCGCACCCCCGGCGGCCACCGGGACTACCCCGAGGGCGCGGTCGACCGGGTGATCCGGATCCAGGAGTTCTACGCGGCCGGGCTGTGCAGCGCGAAGATCGCCGAGCTGCTTCCCTGCGTACGGGACGCGGACGGCGGCCCTTCCGAGATCGCCACCCCGCGCCTGGTCAGCGACCTGTCCGTGGAGCGTGACCGCATCGACCGGAAGATCGACGAGCTGCGCCGCTCCCGGGAGGTCCTGGACGACGTGATCGCCACGGCTGCGGGAGGGACCGCGAGCGGGGACTGAGCCCGGACCCGGCCAGGGGCCCCTCGTCGGGGCCCGGCCCGGACGAAGGGCCCGGCCCAGACGAGGGCCGGACGCCCTCCGGTCAGGACCGCCCGCCGAACTGCCAGTTGTGCACCTCGATCGCGGCGTAGCGGTCCGGTGTCAGCACGGCGCGTGCCGTGGCCGCGTCCGGCGCCCGCACCAGCGCCGCCGTCCCCAGCCACGTGTCCCCGTCGTCGGACAGCAGCGGCCCGTAGGCGATCAGCTCGTCCCGGGCCGGCGGCACGGTGAGGTCGGCGGCACGCCCGGTGCCGAGGCCGAGCACCAGGTAGCGGCTGCCCTCGGACGGCCCGCCGGGGAAGTCCCACATGGTGCGTCCCAGCAGGTCGCGCCACCGGCGCAGCAACACGTCCCGGTACACCCCCGCCTGGTAGTTCGGCTCGTCGAAGGCGAACGCCCGGGCCGCGGCGGGACCGGGCAGACCGAGGATGTGCACACTGCCGGTGGGGGTCTCACCGTCGTCGGCCATGGTCGGGCCGCGGGCGATCATCTCCTTCGCGTAGCGGTCCATGTAGGACCAGTGCTCCTCGATCAGCTCGTCGCGCAGAGCGAGGGAACCGGGCCGGTCGCGGTGGAAGCAGAGGAACTCCATGCCCGCAGCCTCCCTCCACCGGGCCGCCCGGGTCGAGCGGGTTTCCGGCCGGGGCCGCACGACCCCCGAATCCGCCCGTCGCCAGGACCGCTCGCGCCGGCCTCAGCCCTCCAGCACCGGCAGCAGCTCCGGCAGGTGGCCGTCCGAGGCCGCCGCGGCCGTGACGCGCTCCTCGGGCACCTCGCCGTACAGCGTCGTACGCGGCTTCGCCGGCCGGCCCGCGAGCCCGGCGATCGCGACGAGGTCCTGGACCGAGCGGTACGAGCCGTAACTGGAGCCCGCCATGCGCGAGATGGTCTCCTCCATCAGAGTCCCGCCCAGGTCGTTGGCGCCCGAGCGCAGCATCTCGGCCGCGCCTTCCGCGCCGAGCTTCACCCAGCTGGTCTGGATGTTGGTGATGTGCGGGTGGAGGAGGAGGCGGGCCATCGCGGTGACGGCCCGGTTGTCCCGGTCCGTGGGGCCGGGGCGCGCGATGCCCGCCAGGTAGACCGGGGCGTTGGTGTGGATGAAGGGAAGGGTGACGAACTCCGTGAAGCCGCCGGTCTCCTGCTGGAGGCGGGCCAGCGTCCTGAAGTGGCCGAGCCAGTGGCGGGGCTGGTCGACGTGGCCGTACATCATCGTGGACGAGGAGCGCAGGCCCGTCTCGTGCGCCGTCCTGATGACCTCCAGCCAGGTGGCGGCCGGGAGTTTCCCCTTGGTGAGGATCCAGCGGACCTCGTCGTCGAGGATCTCCGCGGCGGTACCGGGGATGGAGTCGAGCCCGGCCTCCTTGGCGGTGGTCAGCCAGTCGCGGATGGACAGGCCGGTGCGGGTGGCCCCGTTGACGACCTCCATCGGCGAGAAGGCGTGGACGTGCATGCCGGGGACGCGCTCCTTCACCGCACGCGCGATGTCGAAGTACGCGGTGCCGGGCAGGTCCGGGTGGATGCCGCCCTGCATGCACACCTCGACGGCGCCGACGTCCCAGGCCTGGGCGGCGCGGTCGGCGACCTGGTCGAGGGAGAGGGTGTAGGCGTCGGCGTCCGTACGCCGCTGGGCGAAGGCGCAGAAGCGACAGCCGGTGTAGCAGACGTTGGTGAAGTTGATGTTCCTGGTGACGATGTAGGTGACGTCGTCACCGACCACGTCGCGGCGCAGGGTGTCCGCGATGCGGCACAGCTCGTCCAGCGCCGGGCCGTCCGCGTGGAGCAGGGCCAGGGCCTGGTCGTCGGTGAGCTTCGTCGGGTCGTCGGCGGCCTGGCTCAGGGCCTGGCGTACGTCGGCGTCGATCCTGGAGGGGACCATGCCGGGGGCGGCGGCCTCGCGCAGCGCTTCCCAGTCGCCGTACACCTCGTCGAAGTCGTCGCGCCGGTCACCGGTGCGGCCCTCGGTGTCGATGGTGCGGTGCAGATCGGTGCGCCCGGAGGCGTTGAAGCCCTCGTCGGGCTCCTGCCAGGGCAGCCCGGCCGGGATCACGCCCTCCTTCGCGAGGCCCGTCTCCGGGTCCGCGAGCGCCCGCACGTGGGGCAGGAGACGGGGGTCGAGCCACGGCTCGCCGCGCTGGATGAACTCCGGGTAGATCGTGAGGCGTTCGCGCAGCCGGAAGCCGGATTCGGCGGTGCGGGCCGCGAGTTCGTCGATGTGCGGCCAGGGGCGCTCGGGGTTCACGTGGTCCGGGGTGAGGGGGGACACGCCACCCCAGTCGTCGATGCCCGCTCCGATCAGCAGGGCGTATTCGGCGTCGACGAGATTCGGCGGGGCCTGGATGCGGGCTGAGGGGCCGAGGATGTGGCGGGCGACGGCGATCGCGGCTGCCAGCTCCTCCAGTTCGGCGTCCGGCATCCCGCGCATCGCGGTGTCCGGCTTGGCGCGGAAGTTCTGGACGATGACCTCCTGGATGCCGTGATAGGCGCGGGCCGTCCTGCGCAGCTCGAAGAGGGAGTCGGCGCGCTCCTCGTAGGACTCGCCGATGCCGATCAGGATGCCGGTGGTGAACGGCACGTTGGAACGGCCCGCGTCCTCCAGGACCCGCAGCCGGACGGCCGGTTCCTTGTCCGGGGACCCGTGGTGCGGGCCGCCCTTCTCCGACCACAGCCTGGTCGCCGTCGTCTCCAGCATCATGCCCATGGAGGGGGCGACGGGCTTCAGCCTCTGCAGGTCCGTCCACGTCAGCACACCGGGGTTGAGGTGCGGCAGCAGCCCGGTCTCCTCCAGCACCCGGACGGCCATGGCACGTACGTACGCCAGGGTGTCGTCGTAGCCCTCGGCCTCCAGCCACTCCCGCGCCTCGGGCCAGCGGTCCTCGGGCCGGTCGCCGAGCGTGAACAAGGCCTCCTTGCAGCCGAGTCCGGCACCCTTGCGGGCGATGTCGAGGACCTCGTCCGGTGACAGGAACATCCCGTGCCCCGCCTTGCGGAGCTTCCCGGGCACGGTGACGAAGGTGCAGTAGTGACAGGTGTCGCGGCAGAGCCGGGTCAGCGGGATGAAGACCTTGCGGGAGTACGTGATCACTCCTGGCCTGCCCGCGGCCTCCAGGCCCGCGTCCCGCACGCGCGCGGCGGAGGCTGCGAGGTCGGTCAGGTCGTCCCCTCGCGCCTGGAGCAGGACGGTGGCCTCGGCCATGTCGAGGGCGACACCGTCGCGAGCCCGCCGGAGGGCACGCCGCATGGCGTTGGTCGTGGGGCGCTGAGCATCGGTCATGAACCCGAGCATACGAGCGCGCCACTCCGTCCGGACCAGGGCCTCTGTCCGGCGTACCCGGTTGCGGACCGCTGGCGCCTTGGCCGTTATGTCCCACTTGCCCCGTAGGCTCGGGGAGGTGATGGAAACGATCGTCTTCGACATCGGAGAAACCCTCGTCCGCGACGACCGCCTCTGGGCCTCGTGGGCCGACTGGCTCGGCGTCCCGCCGCACACCGTCAGCGCCCTGGTCGGCGCCGCCGTCGCCCAGGGCCGCGACTGCGACGACGCCCTGCGTGTCCTGCGGCCCGGCATGGACGTCGGCGAGGCCCGCCAGGCCCGTGCGGCGGCCGGCCGGGGCGAGCACCTGGGCGAGAGCGACCTCTACCCCGACGTCCGTCCGGCCCTGGCCGCACTGCGCGCGCTCGGCCTGCGGGTCGTCGTCGCCGGCGACCGCACGGCCCGGGCGGGTGAGCTGCTGCGGGCGCTGGACCTGCCGGCCGATCTGGTCGTCACCTCGGAGGAGTGGGGCGTGACCAAGCCGGACCGGGAGTTCTTCACCCGCGTCCTGGAGGTGTCGGGCGCGTCACCCGAGGCCACTCTGTACGTCGGCGACCACCCCGCCGACGACCTGTTCCCCGCGAAGTCCTCGGGGCTTCGGGCGGCGCACATCCGCCGTGGCCCCTACGGGCACTGGTGGGCGGACCACCCGGACGTCACGGAGACGGCGGACTGGGTCGTCGGCGCCCTGACCGAACTGCCGGCGCTGCTCGGCGGCTCCGGACGACGGAAGGCGTCCACCGCTCCCGGCGAACGGCCGGCCCCTCCCGTGCAGGCGCTCTCTCCCACGCAGCCGGCCCCTCCCGTGCAGGCGCTCTCTCCCGCGCAGCCGGCCCCTCCCGCCCAGACGCCCGGGCGGTCGAAGGGCTGAGCCGCTGCGCTTCCTGCTCCGCCCTACTCGTCGTCCGCGTCCTGAGAGAGCCTCAGCCGGTCGCTCGCGCGCCTCATGTGCTCGGCCATCGCCGCTTCTGCCGCCTCCGGGTCGCCGGCCCGGACCGCGTCCAGCACGGCCTCGTGCTCGGAGAGCGTCCCGCTGACGGTGCCCTCGATGTCCCCCGCCCGCTCCACCCACACCTGGAGCAGCGCCCTGACGGAGTGCAGGATGTCGCTGAGCACCGTGTTGCGCGCGATGTCCGCGGTCTCCAGGTGGAAGGCGATCTCGGCGTCGATGAACGCCTTGACGTCCGTCCCCGCCTCCCGCATCCGCTCCTGATGCCCCTCCAGCCGCTCGACGTCCGCCTCGGACGCCCGGTCCGCCGCCAGCCGCGCCGACATGCCCTCCAGGAAGGTGCGGACCTCGACCAGGTCCCGGGTGCGGCGCTGACCGAGCATCAGGCCCCAGCTGATGGCGCGCGGCAGGAACTCGGAGGTCCCTTCACGGACGTACGAGCCCGAGCCCGGCCTGATCTCGATGATGCCCAGGACGTCGAGGGCGGACAGCGCTCCGCGCACACTGGAGCGTGCGACCCCGAGGGCGTCGGCGAGCTGGCGTTCGGCGGGCAGGCGGGTGCCCGGCTTCAGGTTGCCCTCGGACAGATGATCAAGGAGCCGCTTGGCCACCTCGCTGACCGAGGACTCCCGTACGACGGGACGCAGAAGTGACGTGAAATCGGGCGTTCCGGGCTGCGTGGACACGCTGACCAGTACATCAGACGGGACGGCCGGACACCTGAGCGGGCGGACGGCAACGCGCTCATCGGTCCGGGAGAAGGGCTCAGCGGAGCGGCCTGCTCCCCTCGGCGCCCGGGTGCCCGGTCCGCTTCCCGGTGCCCGCTCGCCGTGAACAGGGCCTTCGCCCACGCCGCGCCGCCCGTCGTGCGCGGTGCGGACGGCCGTGTGAGCCGGTGTGGGCGGCCGTGATGTGCGCGTGACCGGCGCGCCGTAACCTCCTTGCGGTCAGGGGGACTTACGAAGATCGCGACAAGCGGGGGCAGTGGATGACGTACAGACGCGCGGCGATACCCGCGCTGGCCGGGGCGCTGCTGCTCACGGCACTCCTGTGGTGGGCGGGGGCGAGCGTGGACGCGCTGCACCTGCGGGGGACCACCGAGGCGCTCGGCGGCCGGATGACCGCCGACCTCCAGAACTGGCTCACCCCCTGGTCGTACGATCCCCCGGACGCGGTCCGGTTCGGTACCGGGGCGCTGGGAGACATCGGGGACCCGGCTTCGGCCGACCCCGGACGCTACCTCTCGCTGTACGGGACCGGCATGCAGATCCGCTTCGCCGCGGTCGCCGCCTTCTTCCTCCCCGGCGCGCTCCTCCTGGTCCGCGCGCTGCCGCCGGTGAACGGCCGGACGCCCGTGACACTGCTCGCGGTGTGGGCCTGGGGCCTGGTGGCCGGGACCCTGGCGGTGACCGTGTCCGCGCCGTGGCTCATCGCCGCGCAGGGACACGGCGGTTACCGTCTGCTGCCCCAGCTGGCGTCCGTCTCGTCCGCCGGACGGCAGATCGTGGTGGTGACCGCGCTCGTCTCGGCGGCCGTCACCGTGCTCACGGCCCGGATCACCGCCAAGGGCACCGAACCACCGCCGCTGAACGACGCCCCGGCGCGCGCCGCCCGCCTGGCCGCCACCGCGGGCACCGCCGTGGTGGCCTTCTCCTCGGTGGTCCTCTCCCATCAGTCGGTGGCCGCCTCCGTCCAGACGGCCTCTCTCCCCGGCCGGCTGCTCTCCGAGCCGGGCGACCTGCTGCGCCAGTGGCTGCTGCTCGGCGGCTGGTCGGGCCCGGCGGCCGGGCAGACCGGGCACTGGTTCCTGTACCGCCTCGCCGACGCGCTGCTGCTCGCCGTGGTGTGGTGGGCCCTGCGGCGGCTGCCCGTCCTGCTGACCCGGGCCACCGGGACGGCGATGGTGGCCGGAACGGTCTGTGCGACGGTCGTCGGGCTGCTGGCGAACCAGTTGCTTCAGGCGGCCGTGACCGGGGCGGACTCGGGCATGCGCTGGGGGTGGCAGCACCTGTCAGGGAGCCTCGGCCACGGCGTCCCCGCCGCCCTGACCTGGGGCGTGGCGGCGGGCCTCACGGCCGTCGTGACCCTGCGACTGACCGGGGGCCGCCCGGGGAACGACGGCCCGGCCGTCCCGCCCCCCGCGCCGGCGCCCGCGGAACCGTCCCTGCGGCCCGCCGGATGACGACAGCCCCCGTCCGGCTCGTCGCCGGACGGGGGCTGCCGCTCGTGGCGGGCCCGGTCTACTTCCCCAGCACCGCCTTCATCACGTCGCGGGCGATCGGGGCGCCCAGGCGGCCACCCGAGATGTCGGAGCGGGAGATGTCCATCGCGGTCGGGTCGATGAACACCGCGACCGCCACCGCCCGGCCGTCGGGGTTCTTGCCGTACGAGACGAACCAGCCGTACGGCACCTCCTTGCTGACGTCGTCACCCCGCTGCGCCGTACCCGTCTTGCCGCCCACCGTCACCCCGTCGATCAGGGCGCGCTTCGCGCTGCCCTCCTTGGCGGTGAACTCCATCATCTCCTGGACCTTCTTGGCCGTCTCCTCGGAGACCGCCTCGCTCTTCAGCTCCGGGCTGTGCTCCTCCAGGATGGACACGTCCGGGCCGCGCAGCTCCTCGACGATGTACGGCTGCATCAACTTGCCGTTGTTGGCGAGGGCCGCCGTCACCATGGCCATCTGCATCGGGGTGCTGGTGAGACTTCCCTGGCCCATGCCGGTGAGGGCGGTACCGGGCTTGTCGAGCTCCGAGGGGTAGAGGCTCTTCGTGGCGAGCATGTCGCCGAAGGCCTCGGAGTAGACGTCCTTGTTGAAACCGAACTTCTCGGCGGTCTCGCGCATCCCTTCCTCGCCCACCTTGAGGGCTGCGTCCAGGAAGACGTTGTTGCACGAGTACTGCATGGCCGTCTTCATCGACGCCTTGTTGCACGTCGCGTCGCCGGCCTCGCTGCTGATCCTGCTCGACGACAGCGGCAGCGGATAGGGGGACACGGCGTCGGTCGGGGCGTCGACGTCCGTGATGACGCCGTGCTCCAGGGCCGCGGCAGCCGTGAGGATCTTGAAGGTGGACCCGGGCGGGAAGGTCTCGCGCAGCGGACGGTTGGCGAGCGGCTTGCCCTTGTCGTCGACCAGCGCCTGGAACTTGTCGCCCTCCTTGAAGGAGTTGCCGGCGAAGACCGAGGGGTCGTACGAGGGGGTCGAGACGAGGGCGAGGACCTTGCCGGTCGCCGGGTCGAGGGCGACGACCGCACCCCGGGCGTCGAGGTCCGTCAGGCCCTTGTAGGCCGCCTCCTGAGCCTTGGGGTCGATGGTCGTGACCACGTCGCCGCCGCGCCGGGGCTCACCGGTGAGGATGTCCTTGGCGTGCCGGAAGGCGAACCGCTCGTCCTCACCGCTGAGGATGCTGTCGTAGGTGTTCTCCAGGAGGGACATGCCCTGCGCCTGGGAGGCGTAGCCGGTGACGGGTGCGTACATCGCGCCCTGCTTGAACGTGCGCTGGTACTTGAAGTCGGTCCCCTGGACCTCCTTCGACCCCGTGATCGCCTTCCCGCCCACGATGATGTCGCCGCGCGGGGTCGCGAACTGGGTGATCTTGACCCGCCGGTTGTGCTCGTGGGTGGCCAGCTCCTGGCTCGTGGCGTACTGGAGCCAGTTGGCCCGTATCAGCAGGGCGAGCATCAGCAGCCCACAGAAAATGGCTATGTGCCGCAACGGCCTGTTCATCGTGCTCCCGCTCCCAGGCAGCCGGGCACACACGCACACGGGCCGCACCATCGATGTCCGGAGGTGATAGAGGTGATTTTAGCGCCGGCGGTTCCACCGCTGGATCACGCCGCCGGATTCACGGACACAGGCTTCTCACAGGTACGCCGCGTACGCGTCCAGCGCACGCAGCACCTCGGCCTCCCCGGCGGGGGGCAGCTGCAGGACGACCTCCTCGACGCCCAGGTCCGCGTAGTACCCCAGCTTCCCCGGCGAGGGCCGCACGGCGTAGGGCACCACGTGCAGCTGCTCCGGATCCCGCCCCGCCTCCTCCCAGGCCGCCCGCAGCTTCGGGACGGACTCCGACAGGCCGCGGCCTCCGATCGGCAGCCACCCGTCCGCGTCCCGGGCGATCTGCGCGAACAGCTTCGGCCCGGCCGCCCCGCCGATGAGGGTGCGCGGGCCGCTCACCGGGCCCCGCGCCTCCTGCACGGGCTTCGGATAGGCGTGACTCGCCCGGACCGAGCCGAACTCACCCTCGTACGGAGTCGGTTCGTCGGCCCACAGGGCCCGCATCAGGGCGAGGCGGTCGCTGCCGAGAGCGCGCCGGGTGGACCACTCCACGCCGTGGTCGGCCGCCTCCTCCACGTTCCAGCCGAAGCCGATGCCGAGCGTGAGACGGCCGCCGGACAGATGGTCGAGCGTGGCGGCCTGCTTCGCCAGATCGATGGGGTCGTGCTGGGCGATCAGCGTGATGCCGGTACCGAGGGACAACCGCTCGGTGACGGCCGCGGCCTGCGCCAGCGCGACGAACGGGTCGAGGGTGCGCCCGTATTCGGGCGGCAGCTCGCCGCCCGCCGGATAGGGGCTCTCCCGGCTCACGGGGATGTGGGTGTGTTCGGGCAGGTACAGCCCGGCGAACCCTCGCTGCTCCAGCTCACGCGCGAGCCGGACCGGGGTGATCGTCTCGTCGGTGAGGAAGATCGTTGTGGCGATCCGCATGGGGGCACCTCCGTCGTCGTCCGTGACGGCTCCAAGGTATGCGGTGGAGCGCGCCGCTGAACCCGCAGGGCGGTCCTGTCATGCCGTTTCGGACACGGCTCCCGCCTCGCACCCCTCGGAACGAAAAAGTTAGGTTAGCCTAAGTTTCTTTCCTCGGATCGTCGTCGCGGGAGGCTTTCATGGGTCACGGCTGGGAGGGCGTCGTCCTCAAGCTCCTGCGGGGGCGGGACTTCACGTTCACCGTCACCGGAGCGGAACAGGTCACCGAGGACTACCGGCGGGTGACGGTGACCGACGGCGGTCTGCTCGCGGCGGCCGGCGGGGCGCACCCGACCATGTGGGTGCGGCTCTGGTTCGAGCGGGACGGCAAGCCGCACCAGCGCGGCTACACCCTCGTCGACCCCGACCCGGCCGCCGGGACGTTCGGTCTCGAGTTCGCCCTGCACGACGGGACGGCGAGCGACTGGGCCCGGACCGCGCGGCCCGGCGACACGATCGACGCGACCCTCCAGGGCAGCCGCTTCGACCTGCCCGAACCCCGTCCGGCGCGGATCTTCGCCGTGGGGGACGCGGCCTCGCTGCCCGCCCTCAACTCGCTGCTGGACGCGCTCCCCGGAATCCCCGCGACGATCTGGTGCGAGACCGCCCGGCCGTCGGACGAGGACCTGCCGTTCCGCCTGGACGCAGCGCACCACACCCTGCACACCGTCCCGCGCCGCGACGCGGGAGCCCACCTGGTCGCCGAGGTGAAGGCCGCCCTGCCCGCCCTGCTCGGCGAGGACACCTCGGACGCGTACGTCTGGATCGCCTGCGACACGGCGACGACGCGCACGCTGGGCTCGTACGTCCGCAGGGAACTCGGCGTCCCCGAGGAACGCGTGAACGCGCTGGGTTACTGGCGGGCCGGCTGACCGGCTCAGCTCAGTCGTCCACCACGAACGCCGGGGTCTCCTTCGTCAGCACCTCACCGCGGAAGAACGCCGGGCTCCGGCGCCTCACGGCCTCCATCAGGACCACCCCGAGCAGCAGCAGCCCGACCCCGATGACGAAGACGGAGCCCACACCGAGGACGGAGGAGCCGGAGCCGTACGCCGGGTCCCACATGTCGTACAGGGTCTTGCCGAACACCGCCGTGAGCAGGATGCCTCCGACCACGGGGAACAGCCCCTTGAAGACGAGGTCGCGGGCGGACCGGGTGAGGTCGGCACGGAAGTACCAGGCGCAGGCGAACGCCGTCAGCGCGTAGTAGAAGCAGATCATGAGACCGAGCGCGTAGATGGTGTCGACCAGCACGTGCTCGCTGACCAGGGTCATCACCGTGTAGAACACGCCGGTCGCGGCCCCCGCCACGACGGTCGCCCGTCCGGGGGTCCTGAAGCGCGGGTGCACCTTGGCGTAGGAGGCGGGCAGCGCCTCGTACGACGCCATCGCCAGGACGGTGCGCGCCACCGGGATGAAGGTGGTCTGCAGGCTCGCGGCGGCCGATGCCAGCACCGCCAGGAAGAGCAGGACACCGAGACCCGGTCCCATGACCGGGCCCGCCAGGGCGGCGAAGACGTTGTCGGAGGTGTCCGGGTTGGCGAGGCCGAGCCCCGAGCCGCCGGCACCGACGGCCATCTGCGCGGCGATGCCGGTGGCGAGGTAGGAGCCGACCAGGACGACCATCGCGATGAGGGCGGCGCGGCCGGGCGTCTTCTCGGCCCCGGTGGTCTCCTCGTTGGCGGTGAGACAGGTGTCCCAGCCCCAGAACATGAAGATCGAGAGGGAGAGCCCCGCGGTGAAGGCGGCGAAGGACTGGACGGCGAACGGGTTCAGCCAGGACCACGAGAAGTCGGCCGACGTCGCCGCGAAGTCCCCACTGCCCGCCTTCCGCACGGCCATCACCACGAACACCGCGAGGACCACCAGCTGGAGGGCCACGAGGGTGTACTGGAGGCCCTTGGTGGCCGTCATCCCCCGGTAGCTGATCGCGGTCGCGACGGCGATCAGGAGGAGGCACGTGAGGATGTGGACGGGCTTGCTGTCGTCCAGGGCGGCGACCGGCGCGCTGCCGGTGACCTCGCCCGCCAGCAGCCAGAAGTAGGAGGTGGCGACGCCCGCGAGATTCGACAGGACGATGATCGTGGCGATCACCAGACCCCAGCCGCACATCCACCCCAGGCGCGGCCCGAAGGCCTTGACCGTCCAGGTGAACGAGGTGCCGCAGTCAGGAACGGCCTTGTTGAGCTCCCGGTACGCGAAGGCGACCAGCAGCATGGGGAGGAATCCGGCCAGGAACACGGCGGGCATCTGCACACCGACCTCGCCGGCGGTGGAACCCAGGGTGGAGGTCAGGCAGTACACCGGGGCGACCGTGGAGATGCCGAGCACGGCGCTGCCCGTCAGGCCGACGCTGTTGCCGCCGAGACCCTTCTCGCGTACGCCACCGTCGGCAGGGGTGCTTCCCCGTACCGTGTCCCCGGCCCGTGGCCGCGCGTCCAGCTCAGTCATGGAGAGGACGCTATGTGCTGCGGTTTCCACATCCGGAGGATGAGACTCCTATGTCTCACCCTTGATTTACCCCACCCGTACGGCAGTTGACCCAGAAGATCAAAGGGACACGGTGAATACCACCTTGCGATCAATGGTCCAGGCGAGGTCATTCAGGCGTACGGGAATCGCACCACCGCCCCTTATGTGCTGATTCCAAATTTGTCCGTCGCGTGGCCGCCGGGCCGGCCGCCCACCGGACACCCCTGGAGGACACCCCCGTGGGGCGGACGGGGGCAGCCCCGCCCCACGGGTCCGCGGCACGCTTCAGGGCCTGCGGTACAGCTCCTCGATCTCCGTGCCGAAGTCCCGGAGGATCGCGTCCCGCTTCAGCTTGAGCGACGGGGTGAGGTGTCCGCTCTCCTCGGTGAAGTCATCCGGGAGCACCGTGAACGTACGTATGGACTCGGCGCGCGAGACGAGCCGGTTGGCCTCGTCGACCGCGCGCTGCAGCGCGGCGCGCAGCTCGTCGTCGTGGACGAGCTCACGCAGAGGGACGCCCTCCTTCTTGCGCATGCGGCGCCAGTGGGCGAGGCCGTCCGGCTCCAGGGTGATCAGGGCGCTGATGAACGGCCGGTCGTCCCCCACCACCATGCACTGGCTGACCAGCGGATGGGCGCGCAGCCAGTCCTCGAGCGGGGCGGGGGTGACGTTCTTGCCACCGGACGTGATGATGATGTCCTTCTTGCGGCCGGTGATCGTCAGGTAGCCGTCCTCGTCCAGAGCCCCGAGGTCACCGGTCGGGAACCAGCCGTCCTCCATGTACGGAGTGGCCTCACCGCGCTGGGTGTCCCAGTAGCCCCGGAATACCTGGCCGCCGCTGAGCAGGACCTCCCCGTCGTCCGCGATGCGCACGGCGGTGCCCGGCATCGGCCAGCCGACCGTGCCGAGCCTGGGCTTGAGGGGCGGGGTGACCGTGGCGGCGGCGGTGGTCTCCGTCAGACCGTAGCCCTCGAATATCTGCATGCCCGCCCCCGCGTAGAACGCGGCGAGCCGGCGGCCCAGCGGGGAGCCTCCGCAGATCGCGTACCGGACGTGGCCCCCCAACGCGGCCCGGATGCGCCGGTAGACCAGGGGGTCGTAGAGGGCGCGCGCGGCGCGGAGCCCCAGGCCGGGGCCGGGGCCCGTGCCGTGTTCCGCCGCCTCGACCGCCTCTCCGTAACGCCGCGCTATCCGGGCCGCGCGGTCGAAGGAGGAGGCGCGGCCCATCTTCTCGGCGGTCGCCCGGCCGGTGTTGTAGACCTTCTCCAGGACGTAGGGGATGGCCAGCAGGAACGACGGTTTGAAGCCGGCCAGATCCGCGAGCAGGTCGTCGGTCCGGATGGACGGCGCGTGTCCGAGCCGGACCCGGGCACGCATGCATCCGATCGCCACCATCCGTCCGAAGACGTGGGACAGGGGGAGGAACAGCAGGGTGGAGGCCGGGTACTTCGAGACGGACTTGAAGACCGGGTGGAGCAGTTCGATGGCGTTGTCGACCTCGGCGAAGAAGTTCCCGTGGGTCAGGACGCAGCCCTTGGGCCGGCCCGTGGTGCCGGAGGTGTAGATGAGGGTGGCGGGGCTGTCCGGTCCCAGGGCACTCCGGCGGGCGGTGACGGCCGCGTCGGGTACGTCCTTGCCGAGCGCCTTCAGCCGTCCGACGGCCCCCGTGTCGAACTGCCACAGATGGGCGAGGTCCCCGAGCTGCTGGCGTTCCTGACTGACGAGCCGGGCCTGTTCCTTCGTCTCCACCGCGCAGGCGACGGCTCCGGAGTCCTGGAGGATCCAGCGCGTCTGGAAGGCCGACGAGGTGGGGTAGACGGGCACGGTGACCAGCCCGGCGGCCCAGGACGCGAAGTCCAGCAGCGTCCACTCGTAGGTCGTACGGGCCATGATCGCGACCCGGTCACCGCTCTGCAGGCCCTCCGCTATCAGCCCCTTGGCGACGGCCCGCACCTCCGCGGCGAAGGCGGCGGCGGTCACGTCCTGCCAGCTGCCGTCGGCCTGCTTGCGGCTCAGGACCGCCTCGGACGGGGCCTGTTGCGCGTTGTCGAAGGGGATGTCGGCGAGCGAGCCGTGTCGCACGGCCGGCGCGAGCGGCGGCACGGAGACTTCCCGCACGGTGCCGTCCGCCGCCCTGACCACGGTCGGCTCGACCAGGACGGGCGCGCTGGGCGCGGCGGTTGCGGCTGCGGGGGCGGGCGTGGACATGAGCGGCTCCTCGACGTGTGGTCCGGTGCCGGACCCGTCCGTGGGTCCGGCACCTGGGCGGCTGCTGGGTGCGCGGGGTCGTTCACGTGCGGCTGGGCGGCGGCTGCGGCTGCGGGCCGCTCCCCGGTCGCGGTGCTTCCGGGGGGTGGAGGACTCGGAGGTTGCGGGACCGGGGGCTCAGGGGCGTTCCAGGATCGCGGTGACACCCTGGCCGCCCGCCGCGCAGACCGAGATCAGGCCCCGGCCGGGCGCGCCCCGCTCGGCGAGGAGTGCGGCCAGGGTCGCCACGATCCGGGCGCCGGTCGCCGCGAAGGGATGTCCGGTGGCGAGGGACGATCCGGCCACGTTCAGCTTCTCCCTGTGGACGGGGGCGAGGCCTTGTTCCTCCCAGGACGCCAGCGTGGCGAGCACCTGGGAGGCGAAGGCCTCGTGGATCTCGAAGAGGTCGAAGTCCCCGACGTCCAGACCGGCCCGCTCCAGCATGCGCGGTACGGCGTACGCGGGTGCCATCAGCAGCCCCTCCTCACCGCTCACGTAGTCCACGGCTGCCGTCTCGTACAGCGACAGGTACGCCAGCGGTTCCAGGCCGTGGCGCTCGGCCCACTCCTCACTCGCCAGCAGCACGGTGGCGGCGCCGTCGGTGAGCGGGGTCGAATTGCCCGCCGTCATCGTCGCGTCGGGGTGACCGGCACCGAACACCGGCTTCAGGGTGGCGAGTTTCTCCACCGTGGAGCCCGGTCGCAGGTTCTGGTCGCGGTCCAGACCGAGGTACGGGACGACGAGGTCGTCCAGGAAACCGCGTTCGTACGCCGCGGCCAGCCGCTGGTGGCTGGTGGCCGCCAGCAGGTCCTGGTCCTCCCGGCTCACCCCCCACTTCCGGGCGGTGACCGCCGCGTGCTCACCCATCGAGAGGCCGGTGCGGGGTTCGGCGTTGCGCGGGATGTCCGGGACGAGGTGACCGGGACGGACCGCGGCCAGCGCCTTGATCCGGGCTCCCGCCGACCTGGCGCGGCGTGCCTCCAGCAGGATCCTGCGCAGCCGGTCGTTCACCCCGAGGGGGGCGTCGCTCGTGGTGTCGGCGCCACCGGCGATCGCCGAGTCGACCGCCCCGAGCGCGATCTTGTTGGCCGCGGCGATGACGGCCTGCAGACCGGTGCCGCACGCCTGCTGGATGTCGTAGGCGGGTGTGCGCGGGTCCAGGGCGGAGCCCAGCACGGCCTCCCGGGCCAGGTTGAAGTCCCGGCTGTGCTTGAGGACCGCGCCGGCGACGAACTCGCCGACCTGACGGCCCCGCAGCCCGAAGCGCTCGACGAGGCCGTCCAGCGCGGCGGTCAGCATGTCCTGGTTCGACGCCCGCGCGTACGGGCCGTCGGAGCGGGCGAACGGGATACGACTGCCACCGATGACCGCGACCCGGCGCGGTCGCGGAAGTGCGAGGGGGATCAACTCGACCAACTCATCTCGACAACTCCTGACCCTTGAGTAACCTTACTCTGGAGTAAATCTACGACCGAGCAGGAGTCCAGACAATGGCCGACCGCTATCTGCACTTCACCGGCACCGCTCCCGGCCGATTCCTGACCCGCAGGCTCGGGCTGCCGCAGCCGGTCCCCCTGCGCCGCTGGACCCTGGAGACCCCGTCCCTCGACGGGCCCCTGCTCCACCTCACCGCGGGCCGCTCCGCCCACTCCGGGACGCTCGGCCCGGTGCTCGCCACGACCGGCCTGGAGGTCACCGGCCAGGCGGCCGGACGCCCGGCCGCCGTCGTCCTCGACGCCACCGGCATCACCACGGCCGCGGGGCTCGCCGACGTACACGCCGCTCTCCACCCCGTCATACGCTCACTCGCGACCGGTGGCCGTGTCGTCGTCGTCGGCACCACTCCCTCCTCCGACGACCACCACCAGGCGGCGGCGCAGCAGGCACTCGAAGGCTTCGTACGCTCACTCGGCAAGGAGATCGGCCGGGGCGCCACCGCGCAGTTGCTGCGGCTCGCACCCGGGGCGGACGCGGCCTCGGCCGAGTCCACCCTCCGCTTCCTCCTGTCCCCCCGTTCCGCCTACGTGAGCGGCCAGGTCATCGAGCTCACCACCGACGCCCCCGGCGCGGTGGCCGACTGGGCGGCACCGCTGTCCGGACGCACCGCGGTCGTCACCGGCGCGGCACGCGGCATCGGCGCGTCCGTCGCCTCCGTCCTCGCCAGGGACGGCGCCCAGGTGATCTGCCTGGACGTCCCGCAGGCCCGGGAGCAGCTCGTACGCACCGCCGACCGCCTCGGCGCCGCCGCCCTGCCCCTCGACATCACCGCGCCCGACGCCGCCGGTCTGATCGCGGAGGCTGTCCCCGACGGCCTCGACATCCTCGTCCACAACGCGGGCATCACCCGGGACCGCCGCCTCGCCAACATGCCGGCCGACCGCTGGGCCTCCGTCATCGACGTCAACCTGGACAGCGTGCTGCGCACCACGGACGCCCTCATCGCGGCGGGCACCGTACGCCGCGGCGGCCGGATCGTCGCCACCGCGTCCATCGCCGGGATCGCGGGCAACAACGGCCAGACCAACTACGCGGCCGGCAAGGCGGGCATCATCGGCCTGGTCCGCTCCCTCGCCCCGCGCGCCGCCGCCGAGCACGGCATCACGGTCAACGCCGTGGCGCCCGGCTTCATCGAGACGAGGATGACGGCCGCCGTCCCGCTCCTCATCCGGGAGGCCGGACGCCGGATGAACTCCCTCTCCCAGGGCGGCCTGCCGGTCGACGTCGCCGAGACCACCGCCTGGCTCGCCCAGCCGGCGTCCGGCGCGGTCAACGGCCAGGTCGTGCGGGTGTGCGGCCAGAGCCTGCTGGGGGCGTGACGCATGACCGGCCTGAGCCTCTCACTCGTGCGTGGAGCCGTCACGTCACCGTTCAAGCGGGCGGGGCGCCCCGGCGCCACGCTCCCGCCGGGCCGCGAGGTGCTCCCGCCCGCCCGGATCGCCCCCGGCCCCCTCGCCGCGTACAGCAGGATCTGCGGCTTCGCCGGAGCGGACCCTGTACCGCTCACCTACCCGCACGTGCTGGGCTTCCCGCCGGCCATGCGGCTGATGACGGGCCTCGGCTTCCCGCTGCCCGTACTCGGCCTGGTCCACACCTGGATCGAGATCACCGCGCACCGGACGCTCCGGCCGGCGGACGAGCTCGGACTCACCGTGTACGCCGGCGAACTGACGCCCCACAGGCGCGGCACCGAGGTCACGATGGTGACGGAGGCGCGGCTCGCGGGCGAGCTCGTCTGGGAATCACGCAGCGGCTACCTGTCCCGGCACGCGACCGGCGCGGCGGCCGGGCCGTCCTCTCCCCCGGACACACCCGCGGAGCTCCCCGCCGTGACCGAGTGGCGACTGCCCGCCGACCTGGGACGACGGTACGGGGCGGCCTCGGGTGACCGGAACCCCATCCATCTCCACCCCCTGACGGCACGCCTCTTCGGCTTCCCCCGGCACATCGCGCACGGCATGTGGACCGTCGCCCGCGCCCTCGCGGAGGCCGGGACAGGCGGCGGAGCGGGTGAGCCGGGCCGGATCCGCTCCGTGCGGGCGGACTTCCGGGCGCCCGTCCTGCTTCCCTCCACCGTCACGTACGCCGCCGAGGGCTCCGCCTTCCAGGTGCGGGGCGGCAGCCGCGTCCACCTCACCGGCAGTGTGTCCCGGGAGGGCTGAGCCCGCTCAGTCCCCCCGGGACTGCCAGCCGCGCCCGTGCATCAGGTTCTCCAGGCCCGCCCACGAGAAGTTCATCAGGGTGGAGGCGGCCTCCCTGGCCGAGACGCCGGGGGTGACGTTCGCCCACCCCGCGAGCGCCTCCGCCGCCCCCACCAGAGCCTGCGCGAGCCCCGCCACGTCCCGGTCGGGCAGGGCGGGATCGCTGTGCGCCTCACGCGCCGCCGCACCGATCAGACCCGTCACGAACGCAACGATCTCCTCCCGCAGCGCCCCCACCTCGCTGACGAACGGCTCCCCGTGCGAGCTCGCCTGCTGGTGCAGCACCGCCCAGCCGTCCGGGTTCTCCGCGGTGTGGGTGAAGAACGCCCGCAGCCCCGACCAGAGTTGCCCGTCAGCCGGAATCCCCGGCTCCACCCCCGCCCGTACCGCTTCCACCAGCGCTTTCGCCTCCCGGCGGATACACGCGGTGAAGAGCTCCTCCTTGGAGTTCAGGTACAGGTAGACCAAGGGCTTGGACACACCGGCCAGTTCCGCGATCTCGTCCATCGAGGCGGCCCGGTAGCCGCGCTGAGCGAACGTCCGCACGGCGGCGTCCATCATCTGCTGCTCACGCACCGCGCGCGGCATCCGTTTGCTCTTCACTGCACTCACGTCAGACATCCCCTCCGCCCCCACTGCGCTACTCCTCGGTAAGAGTACGGCGCGGCCCCGTCAGCCGTCCTCCGGAAGGAAGGCGCCCCGGCCACGGTGGCCGGTAGTCGTCCCCCTACGCCTGCGGTACGGCGCACCTACGACCCAGGTCGCCCTGCGGATCACACCCGGGGCTGACGCCGCCGCCCGGACCGGCCGCCTAGTGTCCACCGCATGACCACCGCACTCCGCAGACGGACCGCTGTCGCGGCCCTCGCCGCCCTCGCCCTGCTGGCCGCCCCCGCCGTCACCGCCCAGGCCTTACCCGCACCCGCCCCGGCCGCGTCCACCGAGGTCCCGGCGGGACTGCCCCGCCCGACCGGCCCGTACGCCGTGGGCGTCGACGTCCTCCACCTCACCGACCACGGCCGCCCCGACCACTGGGTCCCCGGCTCCGGGGACCGCCGGCTGATGGTGTCGGTCCACTACCCCGCCCGGCCCGGCGGGGGGACACGCGCGCCGTACCTGAGCCTGGAGGAAGCCGAGGCGCTCCTCGCGGGCCGCGGGCTGGATGACGACGCCCCCGCCGCGCTCAGCTCTCTCGCCACCCACGCCCGTGTGGACGCGGCCACCGCCCGCGGCCGGTTCCCCCTGGTGCTGCTCTCCCCCGGCTTCGGCAACCCCCGCGCCACCCTGACCTCCCTCGCCGAGGACCTGGCGAGCCGCGGCTACGTCGTGGCGAGCGTCGACCACGCCTACGAGTCCATGGGGTCGGCCTTTCCCGGCGGGCGGATACTCCCGTGCGCGGCCTGCGACGCGGTCGAGGCGGCGCCGGACGACGCGGCCGAACGCGAGGTCCTCGGGGCCGTCTCCACCGGGCGGGCCGCCGACCTCTCCTTCGTGCTCGACCGGCTGACCGGCCCACGTCCCGCCTGGGAACACGCCCGTGCGATCGACCGGCGCAGGGTGGCCGCCGTGGGCCACTCCATCGGCGGCAGCGCCGCCGCGTCCGTGATGCTCGCCGACGCCCGCGTCGACGCCGGGGTCAACATGGACGGCACCTTCTTCGAGCGCATCCCCGCGTCCGGCCTCGGCGAGCGGCCCTTCATGATGCTGGGCACCTCGTCCCACGGCCCCGGGAGCGACGACTCCTGGGACGAGGGCTGGCAGCGGCTGGACGGCTACAGGCGCTGGCTGAGCGTCGAGGGCTCGGGCCACTCAAGCTTCACGGACGTGCCCGTCCTGGAGGACCGGATGGGCGTGGTACTCGACCCCACCGTCACGCTCACGACCGACAGACAGGTCCGGATCACCCGCGACTACGTGAACGCCTTCCTCGACCAGCACCTGCGCGGACGGCACCAGCCCCTGCTGGACGGCCCCACACCCGGTAACCCGGAGGTGGTCTTCCAGCAGCAGTCCTGACCCCGGGAGTACACGTACACGCAGGAGCGCCCCCGGACACCGTGTCCGGGGGCGCTCGCGTACGCACACGAGGGTCAGGCGGTGACGGGAACGCCCTTCACCTCGGCGTCGCGCACCTCGGGCTCGCGCTCGGGCTCGGGCTCGTCGACCGGGGAGGCCGACGCCGAGTTGTACGCGTCGTGGTCGAGGATCTTCTCTCGGGCCGCGACGATCACCGGGACGAGTGCCTGGCCCGCGACGTTCGTGGCGGTGCGCATCATGTCCAGGATCGGGTCGATGGCCAGCAGCAGGCCCACGCCCTCCAGCGGGAGACCCAGGGTCGACAGGGTCAGGGTCAGCATGACCGTGGCACCGGTGAGCCCGGCGGTGGCCGCCGAACCGATCACCGACACGAACGCGATCAGGAGGTAGTCACCGATGCCCAGCTGGACGTCGAAGATCTGCGCGATGAAGATCGCCGCCAGCGCCGGGTAGATCGCGGCGCAGCCGTCCATCTTGGTCGTGGCGCCGAACGGGACGGCGAAGGAGGCGTACTCCTTCGGGACGCCGAGACGCTCGGTGACCTTCTGGGTGACCGGCATCGTGCCGACCGAGGAGCGGGAGACGAACGCCAGCTGGATCGCGGGCCAGGCGCCCTTGAAGAACTGGACCGGGCTGACCTTGGCGACCGTGGCGAGCAGCAGCGGGTAGACGCCGAACATCACCAGGGCGCAGCCGATGTAGACGTCGGCGGTGAAGGTCGCGTACTTGCCGATCAGGTCCCAGCCGTAGTCGGCGATCGCGTAGCCGATGAGGCCGACGGTGCCGATCGGGGCGAGGCGGATGACCCACCACAGGGCCTTCTGGAGGAGCGCCAGGACCGACTCGCTGAGGGCGAGGATCGGCTTGGCCTTCTCACCGAGCTGGAGCGCCGCGATGCCGGCGACGGCGGCCATGAAGACGATCTGCAGGACGTTCAGCTCGGTGAACGGCGTGATCACGTTCTCCGGGATGATGCCGGTGAGGAAGTCCAGCCAGGAACCGGCGTTCTCGGGCTTGGCGCCGTCCTTCGGGGTGAGGCCTGTGCCGGCGCCCGGGTTGGTGACCAGGCCGATCGCGAGGCCGATGGCGACGGCGATCAGCGAGGTGATCATGAACCAGAGCAGCGTGCGGGTGGCGAGCCTGGCAGCGTTGTTGACCTTGCGCAGATTGGTGATCGACACGAGGATCGCGAAGAACACGAGGGGCGCGACGGCCAGCTTCAGCAGCTGGACGAAGATGCCGCCGATCTTGTCGAGGGTGGTGACGAGCCAACCGATGTCCTGGCTGCGGGCGAGCCAGCCGAGCAGGACACCGAGGACCAGACCGGCGACTATCTGCACCCAGAACGGGATGCTGGGCAGGCGGGAGCCGGAACCGGCCGGCTTGCCGGTTCCGGTCTCGGCGGTGGTCGCGGGATTCGCGGACACGGACACACTCCAGATGTGACGCATCGGGACGTACGGGATCGGCCGTACGGTCGTGCGGTCGAACAGGGGGACGGGGGTGCGGCGCCCGCGTCAGGGGCGGCGCCGCTGCATGGTGCCGGTCAGACGTTGCGGCAACAGACCGCGGACATACAGCGGCAGAGATCGACATGCAGGCGCACCACGAGCGGGACGCCCAGGGCGTGGCGGGTACGCGCTGCTGCCTTCATGCCGAATACGTTAACACTGCAACTTTGAGAAGCTCAAAGGTCCGCTTCTTGATCATTTCGTGCGGACCGCTCCGGACACGCCGAAACCCCGGTACGGGAGCGGCTCGCTCCGGTCCGGGGCTTCTTCGGTACGGGTGCTGGTGTGAGGAACCTTACGCGGCTCCTACCGGGTGACGCTGTCCTCGCGGGTGCGGTTCGCCTCGAGCCTGGCCTTGGTCCGGTCGACCGACGAGATGATCTGCTCGGACATCTCGTCGCGCTGCCTGCGCAGCAGGATGAAGCTGAGGGGCGCGGAGAGCAGCAGGCCGAGGAGGATGACCCAGACGACGTTGGAGCCGCCGACACCCGAGGGCAGCACACCGAAGTGGACCGCCACGCCGGCGACGAAGAAGCAGCCGACGAAGATCAACAGGCGCATGGCGGTGTACCGGATCGTTGCGCTCGGCTTTGCAGCGGACACGGCTGGCCTTCTCTCTACGTCCGACGTTCCTGCGGTCGTGCATCAGGGTTCCTGCCCGACCAGTGAAGCATGCCCCGTATGCGATCAGTTCGCAGGGTTGCCCCTGACTCTCAGCGGAAGAGCGGGAGCAGCATGATGACGTCGTCCCGGTAGTCGTCCTCGGCGACCCGGATGGCGTTCGGGATCCGCCCCACCTCCTTGTATCCGCAGGAGGCGTAGAAGCGGTCGGCGCCCGTGCCCCCGCGGCAGGTGAGCCGGATGGCGTCGATGCCCTCGATCCCCAGGGCGGCGTCGGCCGTGGCCGCCATCAGCGCGCGTCCGAAGCCCTTGCCCTGGTGGCGGGGGTGCACCATCACCGTGTAGGCGCCGATCCAGTGCCGCATGAGCCGGTGGGTGTTGTGGGTGAGGAAGGCGGTGGCGGCGACCGTGCCGTCCTCGTCCCGCCCGACGACCAGGTGGGTGCGGCCCTCGGCCACCCCGACGAGGTGCCTGACGAGCTCGGGCCGCACGTCGTCGCCGGTGACGGGCGGCACGAAGCCGACGGCTCCGCCGGCGTTGCTGACGTCGACCCAGAGCGCGGTGATGCCGTCGCGCAGGGCTCGGTCGAATGCGGGATCCACTGCGAACGTAAGTGCCATTACAGCAGGTTAACCATTACAGGAGAGGCCCTTCAACCCGCGTCCGCCACGCGGAAGAGCCCCGGCCGGGGGACGGCCGGCCGGGGCTCTTCGAAGGCGGGGCGCCCGGTGCGCCGGGGCACCGGGCGAACGCGGGGCCTCAGACGCGCATCGGCTGCGGCGTCTCGCGCCGTCCGGCGTCCGGCCCCGGGTACTCGCGCAGGATCTCGTACCGCGTGTTGCGCTCCACGGGCCGGAAGCCCGCGTCACGGATGAGGTCCAGCAGATCCTCACGGCCGAGCTTGTTCGGCGTGCCGTAGTCGTCGGCGTCGTGCGTGATCTTGTACTCGACGACCGATCCGTCCATGTCGTCGGCACCGTGCTGGAGGGCGAGCTGCGCGGTCTGCACGCCGTGCATCACCCAGAACACCTTGACGTGGGGGACGTTGTCGAAGAGCAGCCGCGAGACCGCGAAGGTCTTGAGCGCCTCGGCGCCGGTCGCCATCGACGTCCGCGCCTGAAGGGTGTTACGGACCTTGCCGTCCTTCATGTCCACGAAGTCGTGCTGGTAGCGCAGCGGGATGAAGACCTGGAAGCCGCCGGTCTCGTCCTGCATCTCCCGCAGCCGCAGCACGTGGTCGACACGGTGACGGGGCTCCTCGATGTGCCCGTACAGCATCGTCGCGGGGGTCTTGAGACCCTTCTCGTGCGCGAGGCGGTGGATGCGCGACCAGTCCTCCCAGTGGGTGTTGTGGTCGACGATGTGCTGGCGGACCTCCCAGTCGAAGATCTCCGCGCCGCCGCCGGTCAGCGACTCCAGACCCGCCTCGATCAGCTCGTCGAGGATCTCGGAGGCCGAGAGCCCGGAGATCGTCTCGAAGTGGTGGATCTCCGTCGCCGTGAAGGCCTTGAGCGCCACCTCCGGCAGCGCTTCCTTGAGCGCGCTGAGCGAGCGCGGGTAGTAGCGCCACGGCAGGGTGGGGTGCAGCCCGTTGACGATGTGCAGCTCGGTGAGGTTCTCGCCCTGCATCGCCTTGGCGAGGCGGACGGCCTCCTCGATGCGCATCGTGTACGCGTCCTTCTCACCCGGCTTGCGCTGGAAGGAGCAGTACGCGCACGACGCGGTGCACACGTTGGTCATGTTGAGGTGGCGGTTGACGTTGAAGTGGACGACGTCGCCGTTCTTCCTCGTACGCACCTCGTGGGCCAGCCCGCCGAGCCATGCCAGGTCGTCGGACTCGTAGAGCGCGATCCCGTCCTCGCGGGTCAGCCGCTCGCCGGCCCGGACCTTCTCCTCCAGCTCGCGCTTGAGTCCCGCGTCCACCAGGGCGCCTCCATATCTCCATGCGACAGATCCGGCAGCCCACGGTACTCCCCCGCCTTCCGGGCGGGGCGACCCTGGTCGCCGGTCCGCGTCACTCCTCCTCGGGGAGCTCGCCGACCCGGTTCTCCCACTTGGTGGAGAGCACGACCGTCGTACGGGTCCTGGAGACCCCCTTCGTGCCGCTGAGCCGGCGGATCGTCTTCTCCAGGCCGTCCACGTCGCCCACCCGCACCTTGAGCATGAACGAGTCGTCGCCCGCGATGAACCAGCAGTCCTCGATCTCGGCGAGGTCCTTCAGCCGGTGGGCGACGTCCTCGTGGTCGGCCGCGTCGGACAGGGAGATCCCGATCAGCGCGGTGACCCCGAGTCCCAGCGACGCGGAGTCGACGGTCGCGCGGTAACCGGTGATGACACCGGCGCCTTCCAGCCGGTTGATGCGGTCGGTGACGCTGGGCCCCGAGAGCCCGACCAGCCGTCCCAGCTCGGCGTACGAGGCCCTGCCGTTCTCCCTGAGGGCCTGGATGAGCTGCCTGTCCACCGCGTCCATATGACTGAAGCCTTCCATTGTTCAGCAGTACCGCGAGTTTACGTGTAGAATCTAAGGCGCAACAGGGTCAAGCCCTGTAAATCTTTCTCATCATCCAAGAAACGCTTACGAATCTTCAGGAGTGACCTTCACCGTGTACTCGATCGAGATGGCCTACGCCCGGATGCGCGAGCTGCAGGACCTGGCCAACCGCTCGCGTGCCCACCAGCCCGCCGCCGCCCACCGGGTCGACCGCGCGCGCGGACCGCGCGCGAACAGGAAGAAGCGCTGACCCCACCGGTTCAGCCCCGGGAGGCGCCACCGAGCTCCCCCTCCCACCGGCGGTACAGCTGGTGCGGCACACCCGCCGCGTCCAGCACCCGCCCGGCGACGAAGTCCACCAGGTCCTGGATGTGCGTCGCCCCCGCGTAGAACGCCGGAGAGGCGGGCAGCACCACGGCGCCCGCCTCGTCGAGCGCGACCATCTGCTTCAGCGTCTGTCCGCTCAGCGGCGTCTCCCGCACGGCCACGACCAGCTTCCGCCGCTCCTTGAGCGTCACACTCGCGGCCCGCTGCAACAGGTCCTTCGACAGCCCGAGAGCCACCCCGGCCACGCACGCCGTCGACGCCGGGACGATCAGCATCCCTTTCGCCGGATACGAGCCCGACGACGGTCCCGCCGCCAGATCGCCGGCCGCCCAGTGGCGCACACCGCCGACGTCGGGCCGGAAGGCGTCCGGCTTCCCGTCCGCGCCCCGCGCCAGCCAGCTGCGCAGGTCCTCCTGCCAGTGGGCGTCCCGGAAGGCGATCCCCGTCTCGTCCAGGAGCGTCAGCCGCGAGGCACGGCTGACCACCAGGTCGACACTCTCCCCGGCAGCCAGCAGCCCGCGCAGCACCGACGCCGCAAAGGGCGTGCCCGATGCACCCGACACCCCGACAATCCAAGGCCTGCGCTGCTGCTGACTCATCGAAGTCCCGGCTCTCACACCGCCGAGCCTATCCGGCGCCCCCCTCCAGGAACTGAGCCAGGGGCTCCGCACGTTGCAGCAGACGAGGGAACAGCCATGGACAGGGGGTGACCATGACCGGCACACGCACGAGCACCACCGCACGCGCCGTCACGGCCGGTGCGGTCATGCTCGCCTGGATCGCGCTGCTGTGGCTCCTGGAGGGCGTCGACGTGGCGACCGGCCACTCCCTCGACACCTACGGCGTCAGCCCTCGCGAGCCCGCCGAGCTGGCGGACGTCGTGCCGTCCGCCTTCCTGCACAGCGGCTGGGAGCACGTCGCGTCCAACACCGTCCCGCTGCTCGTCCTCGGCTTCATCGCCGCGCTCGGCGGGATACGCAGGTTCGCCGCCGTGGTCCTCGTGGTGATCGCGACCGCGGGTCTCGGCGTCTGGCTCACGGCGCCGCCGGACACGGTGACGCTCGGTGCGTCCGGTGTGGTCTTCGGCCTCTTCGGCTATCTGCTGGTCCGCGGCTTCGTGGACCGGCGTCCGCTGGACATCGTCCTCGGCGTCGTCATCGCCGCGGTCTACGGCTCCCTGCTCTGGGGCGTGCTGCCGACCGACTCCGGCATCAGCTGGCAGGGGCACCTCTTCGGCCTCATAGGCGGGGTGGCGGCGGCCTTCGTCTTCCGCCGCCACCGCCGTCCGCGGGGGCCCGGGGGCTACGTCACGGTGTGAGGCCCCGCACCAGCAGGTCGAGCAGCGCGCAGGCGAACAGCGCTATCCCGATGAAGCCGTTGACCGAGAAGAAGGCCCGGTTCAGCCGGGACAGGTCGTGCGGGCGCACGACCCGGTGCTCGTACACGAAGGCCACGGCGACGATCACCATGCCGATCCAGTAGAAGATCTCCGCGTCCGTCGCCAGCCCGAACCACACCAGCAGACCGGTCGTGACCACGTGGCAGACGCGGGCCCCCCAGAGCGCGGCCGGGATGCCGAAGCGCGCGGGGAAGGAGAGCACACCGTGGGCCCGGTCGGCCTGCACGTCCTGGCAGGCGAAGATCAGGTCGAAACCACCGATCCAGATGCCGACGGCCAGACCCAGGATGACCGCGTCCCACGACCAGCTCCCGGTCACCGCCAGCCACGCGCCGATCGGCCCCATGGCCTGGGCGAGGCCCAGGATCGCGTGCGGGAAGTTCGTGAACCGCTTGCCGTACGGGTAGACGACCATCGGTACGACGGCGACCGGCGCCAGCGCCAGACAGAGGGGGTTCAGCAGGGCGGCGGCGCCCAGGAAGACGACGAGGGCCACGAGCGCGCCGGTCCACGCGGACCTCACCGTGACCGCGCCGGTCACGAGCTCCCGGCCCTCGGTGCGCGGATTACGGGCGTCGATCTCCCGGTCGATGATCCGGTTGGCTGCCATCGCGAACGTCCGCAGCCCCACCATCGCGACGGTCACGAGCAGCAGGGTGCCCCAGTGGAACGTGCCGTCCAGCTGGAACATCGCGGTCAGAGCGGCGATGTACGCGAAGGGCAGCGCGAAGACCGAGTGCTCGATCATCACCAGCCGCAGGAACGCGCGTGGCTTGCTGCGGGGCTGCGGCACCGCAGCGGCGGAGGCACTCACAGGCCGTACTCCTTCCATCGGCGGTCGACCTTCGCCGCCGTATCAGGGTCGGACTCGACCATCTCCGGCCAGCCGCCGTCCCGCGTGTACCCCTCCTCGGGCAGCTTCCGCGTCGCGTCGATCCCGGCCTTGCCGCCCCAGAACTGCTGGTAGGAAGCATGGTCGAGATGGTCGACCGGGCCCTCGGTGAGCAGCAGGTCACGGGCGTAGTCGGTGTTGCCGAGTGCCCGCCAGGCGACCTCGTGGAGGTCGTGGACGTCGCAGTCGGCGTCCACGACGACGATCAGCTTGGTCAGCGACATCATGTGCGCCCCCCAGATGGCACTCATCACCTTCTGGGCGTGCTTGGGGTACTTCTTGTCGATCGACACGATCGCACAGTTGTGGAAACCGCCCGCCTCCGGCAGGTGGTAGTCCACGATGTCCGGAATGATGATCTTGAGCAGGGGCAGGAAGAACCGCTCGGTGGCCCGCCCCAGCGGACCGTCCTCGGTGGGCGGCCGGCCCACGACGATCGACTGCAGCAGGGGGCGCTTGCGCATCGTCACACAGTCGATCCGCAGAGCGGGGAACGGTTCCTGCGGGGTGTAGAAGCCGGTGTGGTCGCCGAACGGGCCCTCGGGGAGCATCTCGCCGGGCTCCAGCCACCCCTCGATGACGACCTCCGCCTGTGCCGGGACCTGGAGCGGGACGGTCTTGCAGTCGACCATCTCGATCCGCTTGCCCTGCACGAAGCCGGCGAAGAGGTACTCGTCGATGTCCCCGGGCAACGGCGCCGTGGAGGCGTAGGTGACCGCGGGCGGAGCCCCGAAGGCGATGGCGACGGGCAGCTTCTCCCCGCGCCTGGCCGCGACCTGGTAGTGGTTGCGGCTGTCCTTGTGGATCTGCCAGTGCATGCCGATGGTGCGCTTGTCGTGGCGCTGCAGCCGGTAGAGCCCGAGGTTGCGGATCCCCGTCTCGGGGTCCTTGGTGTGCGTGAGGCCCAGGTTGAAGAAGGAGCCGCCGTCCTCGGGCCAGGTGAAGAGCGCGGGCAGCTGGTCGAGGTCCACGTCGTCGCCGGTCAGCACGACCTCCTGGACGGGGGCGCTGTCGGACCTGACCTTCTTCGGCGGCAGGTGGGTCACCGCGCCGAGCTTCCCGAACGCCTCGCGGATCCCGACGAAACCCTGCGGCAGCTCCGGCTTGAGGAGGCCGCCGATCTTGTCGCTGATCTCGGCGTAGGACTTCAGCCCGAGCGCCTTGAGCAGCCGCCGGTCGGTCCCGAAGACGTTCATGGCCAGGGGCATCGACGCCCCCTTGACGTTCTCGAAGAGCAGCGCGGGGCCGCCCGCCTTGTTCACCCGGTCGACGATCTCGCCGACCTCCAGATACGGGTCGACCTCGGCCTTGATGCGCTTGAGATCGCCCTCGCGCTCCAGAGCACGGAGCAGGGAGCGAAGATCGTCGTAAGCCATACGGTCAAGTATCGGACACCCGCTACCCTGGGCCCGTCACCGGGGGCGGTCCGTGCGCCTCCTCACCTCACCTCGGGGGATCTTGCACCATGCTCAGGGCCCTGGTCTTCCTGCTGCCGCTGGCACTGACGATCTACGCGTTCATCGACTGCCTGAACACCCCGGAGGACGAGGTGAAACACCTGCCGAAGGTGGCCTGGGTGTTCATCATCCTGCTCTTCTGGATCGTCGGCCCGGTGGTCTGGCTGGCGGCGGGCAAGGCGCGCCGCGCGCCCGCCGGGGGCCGTACGCCCTCGGAGTGGCGACGCGGGCAGCGCACCACGTGGGTGGCGCCCGACGACAACCCGGACTTCCTGAGGTCGCTGAAGAAGGAGGACGGCGCGAAGGACGAGCCGCTCCTCCAGGACCGCGAGGAGGCTCCGCGCCGCCCCGAGGAGGAGACCGAGCGCCGTGAGGGCGGCGCCGGTCCCGAGGACCCGGCTCCGCCCGCCGGTTCATGAGGCGGGCTGCCGCCCACCGGCGTTCATGAGGACAGCAGGCGCCCGAGCCGGTCGAGGAGCGGCAGCAGGGCGGTGCGCTCCTCGGGGGTGAGGGCCTCCAGGGCGCCGTGCACCACGCGCATCTCGGCGCGGATGCGGTGCGCCAGCTCCGTGCCCTCCGCCGTACGGGAGGCCACCTTGGAGCGGCGGTCGCCGGGCGCCGGGGTGCGTGTCACGAGTCCGCGGGCCTCCATGCGCCCGATGAGACCGGTGGCGTTGGACGCGTCGCACACCAGGTGACTGGCCAGTGCGCTCATGGGCATCGGCTCGTTGAGGGCGATCAGCGCCCTGGCCTGCGAGGTGCTGAGACCGTGGCGGCCGGCGACGGCGGTGAGGTCGTCGTGGTGGCCCCGGACGACGACTGCGAGGGGTTCCAGCAGTTCGTCCGGAGTAGGGACGGCGCGGGGTGCCTGTTCCGTCGTCATGGTCGGCCATCCTTCGATCGGTACGCGCGGTCCGGAGGCCCGGACTCTGTCCGCCACGCACCCGCATTCATTTGACATGCTCAACTTTGACCCGTTACATGGAGGGTATTGCTTGAGCATATCAAGCTTTACTGTCCACGCGTCTCAGTCCCGCGCCTCGTAGGGAGCATCCCCCATGCCCTCCGTACTCTTCGTCCTCACCGGTGCCGACCACTGGACACTCAACGACGGCACCACCCACCCCACCGGCTTCTGGGCCGAGGAACTCGCCGCCCCGCACCGCGTCTTCACGCAGGCCGGCTTCGACATCACCGTCGCCACCCCCGGCGGCGTCGCCCCCACCGTGGACACCGCCAGCCTCGCCGCCGAGGCCAACGGGGGCCAGGAGCAGGCCGACGCGGTCGCCTCGTACCTCGCCTCGATCGACGAGACGCTCCGCATCCCCGCCCGGCTCGAGGACGTCGTGCCGACGTCGTACGACGTCGTCTTCTACCCCGGCGGCCACGGCCCGATGGAGGACCTCGCCGTCAACGAGGTGTCGGGCCGGCTGCTCACCGCCGCCCTGGACGCCGGCAAGCAGGTCGCCGTGCTGTGCCACGCGCCCGCGGCCCTGCTGCCCGCCCGCCGCGAGGACGGCAGCTGGCCGTTCGCCGGTTACCGCATGACCGGCTTCAGCAACACCGAGGAGACCCAGGCCGGCCTCGCGGCCAAGGCGCCCTGGCTCCTGGAGAACCGCCTCGTCGAGCTCGGCGCCGACTACGCCGCCGCCGAGCCGTGGGCGGTGCACACCGTGCACGACCGCAACCTCCACACCGGCCAGAACCCGGCCTCCTCCGAACAACTGGCACGCGAGATCGTGGCGGCCCTGTGAGCGCCGCCGAGACCGTGCGGGAGACCCCGGCCGACGTCGTCGCCCGGCTCCGCGCCACCTTCCGTACCGGCCGCACCAGGGACCTCGCCTGGCGCACCGGCCAGCTGACGCGACTGCGTGCCCTGCTCACCGAGTGCGGCGACGAACTGGCCGAGGCGCTCCGCGCCGACCTCGGCAAGAGCCGCAAGGAGGCCTACCGGACCGAGATCGACTTCACGGTCCGCGAGATCGACCACACCCTGGAGCGCCTGGAGGCGTGGCTGGAGCCCGAGCCCGCCCCCGTACCGGCGGTCCTCGCGGGGGCCACCGCCCACACCGTGCAGGATCCGCTCGGGGTCGTCCTCGTCATCGCTCCGTGGAACTACCCGGTCCAGCTGCTGCTCGCACCCGTCGTGGGCGCCCTGGCCGCCGGCAACGCGGTCGTCGCCAAGCCCAGTGAGCTGGCCCCCGCGACGTCGGCCGCCGTGGCCCGGCTGCTGCCGCGGTATCTGGACACCGACGCCGTCGCCGTGGTGGAGGGGGCGGTCCCCGAGACCACCGCACTGCTCGCCGAGCGCTTCGACCACGTCTTCTACACCGGCAACGGCACGGTAGGCCGGATCGTGATGGCCGCCGCGGCCAAGCACCTGACCCCGGTGACGCTCGAACTGGGCGGGAAGTCACCCGCGTTCGTGGACCGGGGCACGGACCTCAGGACGGTGGCCGCCCGGCTGGTCTCCGGCAAGTTCCTCAACGCCGGCCAGACGTGTGTCGCCCCCGACTACGTCCTGACCGACCCGGAGACCGCGCCGGCCCTGGAGGAGGCCCTCGCGGCGGCGGTCGAGGGGCGGTTCGGGCAGGACCCGTCCACCAGCCCGGAGTACGGCAGGATCGTGAACGAGCGCCACTTCGACCGGCTGGTGGGCCTCCTGGACTCCGGACGGACGGTGACGGGCGGCGCCCACGACCGGCGTGAGAAGTACATCGCTCCGACGGTACTGGCCGATGTCGCCCCGGACTCGCCCGTGATGCGGGAGGAGATCTTCGGGCCCGTCCTGCCGGTCGTCACCGTCGACGGGCTCGACGAGGCCATCGGTTTCATCAACGACCGGGACAAGCCGCTGGCGCTGTACGCGTTCACCCACGACTCCTCGGTACGGGAGCGGCTGCTGACCGAGACCTCGTCCGGCGGCGTCGGCATCGGCCTGCCGCTCGCCCATCTGACGGTGTCGGACCTGCCGTTCGGCGGGGTCGGCGAGAGCGGCATGGGCAACTACCACGGCCGGTACTCGCTGGAGACGTTCAGCCACCGCAAGGCCGTCCTGGACACCCCGCTGGGCTGACGGCCCCCATGCCGCGAGGGCGCGACCGCACCGAAGCGGTCGCGCCCTCGCGGCTGTGCCGGTCAGACTCCGGCGTAGGAGTGCTTGCCGGTGACGAAGATGTTCACGCCGTAGTAGTTGAAGAGCCAGCAGCCGAAGGCGATCAGAGCCAGATAGGCCGCCTTGCGGCCCTTCCAGCCTGCCGTGGCACGGGCGTGCAGGTAACAGGCGTACGCGACCCAGGTGATGAAGGACCAGACCTCCTTGGGGTCCCAGCCCCAGTAGCGGCCCCAGGCGTCGCCCGCCCAGATCGCGCCCGCGATGATCGTGAACGTCCACAGCGGGAACACGGCGGCGTTGATCCGGTACGAGAAGGTGTCCAGGGTCTTCGCGGCGGGCAGCCGCTCCAGGACGGAGGTCGCGAACCTGCCGGGCGTGCCGCCGTTGGCCAGCTTGTTCTCGTAGCTGTCGCGGAACAGGTAGAGCAGTGTGCCCACGGCGCCGAGGTAGAAGACCGCGCCGCAGATGATGGCGGTGGAGACGTGGATCCACAGCCAGTAGGAGTGCAGCGCCGGAACCAGCTGGTCGCTGTCGGTGTAGAGCGTGGTGGTCGCGATACCGAGGTCCAGCAGGACCGTGGTGACCAGCATCAGGCCGATCCAGCGGACGTTCTTCCGCAGCGCCAGGAGGACCAGGTAGGCGCCGACCGCCACCGTGGAGAAGGTGATCGAGAACTCGTACATGTTGCCCCAGGGGGCCCGCTGCACCGACAGGGCGCGGGCGAGGACCCCGCCCGCCTGGACGGCGAAGGCGACGACGGTCAGGGAGACCGCGATCCGGCCCCACAGGTCGCCCTTGAAGGTCCCGCCCGCCGCTCCGGGCCCGTCCGGGACGTCACGGGTACCCGCGGCGGAGCGCGTGACGACCTCGGGGCGCTCCAGCACGGCGGTGCCGCCCTGCTGCGCGACCCGCACCGGCGCGGCGGAACCGCCGGCGGCCGAGTCCTTCTTCAGCGCGGCGGCCGTCCGGCCGACCTTGCTGCGGCTGCCGAACACCCACTCCGCGATGTGCGCGAAGAAGGCCAGGGTGTAGACGGCCATCGAGGAGTAGATCAGCGTGTTGCTGATGTTCGCCAGATTCTCGTTGGTTGCGGCGGCGAGATTCACTTCCCAGCCCCTTCGGCAGGTTCTTCGGCAGGTTGTCCGGGCTCGGAGCCGGGTGCGGTCGGCGTCATGGTGTGCAGCGCGGCGGCCAGGTCACCGAGCTCCTCGGGCAGCTTCGCGGACTCGCTGCGGCCCAGGCCGGCCATCTCGACGACGGTGACCCCGTCCGGCCCCTTCACCGCGCGCACCCACACCCGGCGGCGCTGGATGAAGAGCGACCCGGCGAGTCCGGCGATGGCGGCGACGGCGCCGGTGAGCGCCCAGCCGCTGGCGGGCTGGCGGGTGATCTGGAAACTGGCCCACTCCTCGACGCCCTCGAAGGTGATCGAGCCGGCGCCGTCGGGGAGCTGCATGGTCTCGCCGGGGCGCAGCCGCTTCTTGAGCTGGTCGCCGTTGCTGTCCTCGAACCGCTTCATCTGGGACGTGTCGAGCTGGTACACGTTCTGCGGCAGTCCGGAGTCGACGCCCAGGCTGCCGTAGTAGCCGTTGAGCGCGAGGACCGGGTAGTCGAGGCCGGGGTACTGCGAGAACATCGTGCCCTTGCCGTCGCCCGCGAACGTCGGCACGAAGAAGGCCTGGAAGCCCAGCTGCTCCTTCTGGCCGTTCTTGTCCTTGTAGCCGTCCATCACCTTGATCGCACCGGTCGAGGTGACGTTGTTGTCGATGGGCAGCAGGGGTACGGAGGACCTGTAGACCTCCTTGCCCCTGCCGTCCTTGACCGAGATGACCGGGGCGTAGCCGTGCGCGTTGAGGTAGACCTTCGTGCCGTCGACGACGAGCGGCTTGTTGACCTCGATGACCTTCTTCTTCGTCTCCCCGTGGGCTCCCTCGGCGTACGTCACCCGTGCCTCGTAGGTCCGGGGCGTCCCGCGCTGGGGGCCGCTGCGCTCGTACGTCCCGACGAAGTCCTGCAGGTCGAAGCTGAAGGGGGCGAGGTCGTCGTTGTCGAAGAGCGAGCCCGACTTGAAGTCGTCGTACTGGGTGATCGTGTTGGCGAAACCGTCGCCCTCGACGACGAGCTTGCCGCCCTCGGACTTGAAGAGCTGCCCGCCGGCGAACGCGACCAGCATGACGATCAGCGCGATGTGGAACAGCAGGTTCCCGGTCTCGCGCAGATAGCCCTTCTCGGCGGACACCGCGTCGTCCACGACGTGCGAGCGGAAGCGCCGCTTGCGCAGGATCCCGAGGGCGGCCTCGCGGACCTGCTCGGGACCGGCGTCCGTGCGCCATGTGGTGTACGCGGGCAGGCGGGTCAGCCTCTTCGGGGCGCCGGGCGGCCGGGCGCGCAGCTGGCCGATGAACTGGCCCGTGCGCGGGACGATGCAGCCGATCAGCGAGACGAACAGCAGGATGTAGATCGCGGAGAACCACACCGAGCTGTAGACGTCGAAGAACTGCAGCTTCTCGTAGAGCGGGGTGACGGTGGTGTGGGCCTCCTTGAAGGTCTGCACCTTCAGCTCGTCCACACTGTTCTGCGGGATCAGCGAGCCCGGGATGGCACCGAGCGACAGCAGGAAGAGCAGGATCAGCGCGACCCGCATCGAGGTGAGCTGCCGCCAGAACCAGCGGGCCCAGCCGATGACGCCCATCGCCGGTACGGAGGTGGCGGACTCCTCGCGCGGGGCGGTGGAGAGCTGTTCCCCGGCCTGGCCGAGGTCGCGCTCGTCCGTGGTGTTCGTGTTGCTCATGAAAACTCAGATCCCCACAGTGAAGCCGTCGGACCAGACTCGCATCTCCTGCATGAGCATGTCCCAGGCGCCCGTCAGCAGGAGTATCCCGGTCACGATCATCATGCCGCCGCCGATCCGCATGACCCAGGCGTAGTGGCGCTTGACCCAGCCGAACGCGCCCAGCGCCCTGCGGAAGGCGACCGCCGCCAGGACGAAGGGGATGCCGAGTCCGAGACAGTACGCCACGGACAGCACCGCTCCCCGGCCGGCGGTCCCCTGGTCCACCGCGAGCATGCTGACGGCGGAGAGGGTGGGGCCGAGGCAGGGCGTCCAGCCGATGCCGAAGAGCGCGCCCAGCAGCGGCGCTCCGGCCAGCCCGGTCACCGGCCGCTTGTGGATGCGGAACTCGCGCTGCGTCATCCAGGGCATCAGCCCCATGAAGAAGACGCCCATCAGGATCATCAGCACGCCGAGGACCTTGGACAGGACCCCGCTGTAGTCCTGGAGGGTCTGGCCGAAGTAGCCGAACAGCGCGCCGCCGGACACGAAGACGGCGGTGAAACCGAGCACGAAGAGGGAGGCGCCCGTCACGGTCCTGCCCCGCCGGCCCTGGGCGAGGTCGGTGCCGCTGACTCCGGTGACGTAGCTCAGGTATCCGGGGACGAGCGGCAGGACGCACGGCGAGAAGAACGACACCAGGCCGCCGAGCAGGGCGATGGGCAGAGCCACCAGGAGGGCGCCGTTGAAGACGGTGTCGTTGAAACCGGATGCCGCGGCCAGTCGGAGCACGGCGTCACTTCTCCGCGATCAGCGGGTCGATCATCTTGCGCAGCTTCTCCGCGTCGAGGGCGGCGAGGGTACGGGCGGCGATCCTGCCGTCCCGGTCGACGACCACGGTCGACGGGATGGCCTGCGGGGCCAGCGTGCCCTTCGGGAAGCGCAGGAGCAGCTTCCCGGTCGGGTCGTAGATGCTCGGGTAGGTGACCCCGAAGTCCTCCTCGAAGCTGACCGCGAGGGACTTCTGGGGATCCCGGGTGTTGATCCCGACGAACTGGACGCCCTGGTCCTCGGTCTCCTGCGCCACCTTCTGGAAGTGCTTGGCCTCGGCGCGGCAGGGGCCGCACCAGGATCCCCAGAAGTTCAGGACGACGATCTTCCCCTTGTAGTCGGCGACGTCGAGCGCCTCGCCGTCCAGGGTCGTGCCGTCGAGCTTCGGCGCGTCCGTGCGGTCGCCCTTGGCCACGGTGGAGATGCCACCGCTGCCGGTCACGAAGTTCGTGTTGCCGCCGCCACCCGCCTTGGTGCCGTCCCCACCGCACGCGGACAGGGTCAGGACACCGGCCACGGCTGTGGCGGCGAGCAGGGTGAAGCGGCGTCGGGATGCGCGGCCAGAGCTCATGTGAAAAGTTTCGCATGGCAGATCCGGGGATCTTGGGCACCCCCCTCGGTGCCCGTAAAGCCCCTTGTCAAGCCTGTTTAAAGAAGGTGTTCCAGCCACCGTCGGGCGACTGCCCCACCTGGAGCGTACGAAGCTTCGCGAGTACCGCCGGGTCCTGTACGTCGAGCCAGTCGACGAACTGCCGGAAGGAGACGAGGCGCACGTCCGGCTTGCCCGCGATGTGTTTCAGCGCGTCCTCCACGGCGTCCATGTAGATGCCGCCGTTCCACTCCTCGAAGTGGTTGCCGATGTAGAAGGGCGCGCGATTCGTCTCGTAGGCGCGGTCGAATCCGGCGACGTACGCCTCGGTGGCCTGGGTACGCCACCCCGGATAGCGCGACGGCATGCCGTTGGTCGAATTCTTCGACTGGTTGGCGAGGATGTTGTAGTCCATGGACAGGACTTCGAAGCTGTGGCCGGGAAAAGGAATCGCCTGCAGTGGGAGATCCCAGACGCCCTGGCGCTTCTCGGGCCACATCTGGGTGCCGCCCGGCGAGCTCGCGTCGTACCGCCAGCCGAGCTGTCCGGCGGTCGGGAGGAGATTGTCCTGGCCGAGCAGGCAGGGCGTGCGTCCGCCGACCAGTTCCTTGCGGTAGTCGAACGGCAGCGGGTCGAGATCCGTCCACCCGGTGTTCGTCCGCCATTCGGTGACGAACGAGACCGCCTGGTCGATCTCACTCCGCCATTGCGCGGGTGACCAGTTGCCGACCGATCCGGATCCGCCGCAGAAATGCCCGTTGAAATGGGTGCCGATCTCGTGCCCGTCGAGCCAGGCCCGGCGGACGTACTCCAGGGTCTGCTTGACGTGGTCGTCGGTGAGATAACCGATGTCGGAGGCGCCCCGGGGGTTGTTGGGCGGACGGTAGAGGGACTTCTTCGACTCGGGCAGCACATAGATCCCGGAGAGGAAGAACGTCATCGCCGCGTCGTGTTCCGCGGCGAGTTCGAGAAATCGCGGGAAGAGCCCGTTGCCGACCTCGCCCGCCCCGTCCCAGGAGAAGATCACGAACTGCGGCGGCTTCTGCCCGGGCTCGAGCGGAACGGGGGCGGCGGGCTGCTTCGGCTGCTTTCCGGTGTCCGCCGTCGAGCCGTCACCGATCAGCCTGACCTGTTTTTCAGGGCCCCCGCCATTTCCGTGCGTCCCCTTTCCGCCCCGGGAACCCTTCTCGGGATCCGGGCCGCTGTCCGACGAGCCGAGGGATCCGCAGCCGGTCATCGAGAGTGCGGCTGCGGCTCCGAGTCCGGCCCCGAGCAGTCCCCTCCGGTTGATTTCACGCATAGCATCCCCATCTGCGGTCGTATTACCTCAAGGTCATACAAACTGGCGATGGCTTAGATGCGGAAAACAACACGGGGGTTCCGTCGGCAGTCAGAGAAGTTGTTACATGCACAGACCCTTACAGGTGCCGCCCGTGGAATGCGGACGGACGACGCCCCGAGCCCCGGGCCCGGCGCAGGAGCCCGGGACTCGGGGCGCGGACTCCGGAGCCCGGCGGCCCGGCGCGGGGGCGGCCGGGCCCGGCGGCCCGGCGGGCGCCGCCCGGGCCACCGTCCGGATCGGACCGCGAGGAAGCCGAAGCCCTGCCGGGCCCCGGCGCCCCCGCCGGATCCGGACGGGGACCCTACGCCCCGAACGCCTTGGACTTGCCCTTGACGGGCTTCGCGCCCGCGAGCAGGTGGGCCGGTACCAGGTCCCGGGCGGGTTCGGTGTAGCCGACGGACACGATCTTGTCGCCCTGGTAGGTGAAACTCGTCAGCGACGCGAGAGTGCACTGCCGCTTCCGCGGGTCGTGCCACAGCCGGCGGCGCTCGACGAAGCTGCGCACGATCCAGATCGGCAACTGATGGCTGACGCAGACCGCCTCGTGCCCGCGCGCGGCGTCCCGCGCCGCGTCCAGGGCGCCCATCATCCGGACGACCTGCTCGATGTAGGGCTCGCCCCATGACGGCTTGAACGGGTTGGTGAGGTGCTTCCAGTTCTCCGGCCTGCGCAGGGCGCCGTCGCCGACCCCGAAGGCCTTGCCCTCGAAGACGTTGCCGGCCTCGATCAGGCGCTCGTCGGTCGCCAGGTCCACACCCTGCGACTTGGCGATCGGCGTGGCCGTCTCCTGGGCGCGTTCCAGCGGGGAGGCCACCACGTAGGTGATGTCCCGCTTCTCCAGGTGCCCGGCGACCCGGTCGGCCATCTGCCGGCCGAGCTCGGACAGGCTGTAACCGGCGCGGCGCCCGTAGAGCACGCCGTCCGGGTTGTGCACCTCGCCGTGGCGCATCAGGTGGACGACGGTGATGTCCTTGTCCGTGGCCCCGCTCATGCCGTGGCCTCCGACGCGGCGCGGGCGGCGGCCGGCAGCGCGGCTGCGATCCGCTCCAGAGCCCGTTCGTCATGGGCGGTGGAGACGAACCAGGACTCGAACGCGGACGGCGGCAGGTACACGCCCTGCTCCAGCATCGAGTGGAAGAACGCGGTGAAGCGGAAAGCTTCCTGCTTCTTCGCGTCCTCGTAGTTCCGGACGGGCGCGTCGGTGAAGAAGACGGAGAACATGTTGCTCGCCGCCGACACCGTGTGTGCGACGCCCTCCTTGGTGAACGCCTCGCCGACCAGCGAACGGACCTCCGCGGAGACCGCGTCGACCGTCGCGTACGCGGCGTCGTCGAGCAGCCGCAGCTGGGCGAGGCCGGCCGCGGTGGCGACCGGGTTACCGGAGAGGGTGCCCGCCTGGTAGACGGGACCGGCGGGGGCCAGGCGGGCCATCACGTCGGCCCGGCCGCCGAAGGCCGCGGCCGGGAAGCCGCCGCCCATGACCTTGCCGAAGGTCATCAGGTCGGGCCGCACCCCGTCGACGCCGTACCAGCCGGCCTTGGACGTACGGAATCCGGTCATCACCTCGTCGGAGATGTAGAGCGCGCCGTCGGCCGCGCAGATCTCCTTCAGCCCGGCGTTGAAACCGTCCTGCGGCGGCACGACACCCATGTTGCCCGGCGACGCCTCGGTGATCACGCAGGCGATCTCACCCGGCTGCGCGGCGAAGGCGGCCCGTACGGCCTCCAGGTCGTTGTACGGCAGCACGATCGTGTCGCCCGCCTGGGCGCCGGTCACGCCCGGCGTGTCGGGCAGGCCGAAGGTCGCGACCCCGGACCCGGCCGCGGCCAGCAGCGCGTCGACGTGCCCGTGGTAGCACCCGGCGAACTTCACGACCTTGGCGCGGCCGGTGAAGCCACGGGCCAGCCGGATCGCGGACATGGTCGCCTCGGTGCCGGACGACACCAGCCGGACCTGTTCCACGGGCTCGATCCGGGCCACGATCTCCTCGGCGAGCGCCACCTCGCCCTCACCGGGCGTACCGAAGGAGGTACCCCGGGCCACGGCTTCCTGGACGGCCGCCGTGACGTCGGGGTGCGCGTGGCCGAGGATCATCGGCCCCCACGAACACACGAGGTCGACGTACTCACGGCCGTCGGCGTCGGTGAGGTACGGACCCGTGCCGGACACCATGAACCTGGGCGTACCGCCCACGGCCCGGAAGGCACGCACGGGAGAGTTCACGCCGCCGGGCGTCACGAGGGACGCGCGGTCGAAAAGCGTCTGCGAAACTGGTGCTTCGTATGAATACGCCACTTTGGTCCTGATCTGCGATTCGGGGGTTCGGGGGGCCTCGCCGGGTTTCCCGGCAGCCGGTGAGCAGGGAGCGCGCTCTCCCCGTATGAGGCTCGTACAACGAAAGGGCGTCAGTCTCCTCGCGTCTGCGAAACTGGGGCGTCATAGGGAAAGCTCACACATGCCATGGTGTCAGAGGCTTCGACGGTCTTGCGGACAGGTGTTTCACCGCACGCCCGTGGGGGAGGTCACTGACGATGATCGGGTTGCGCGGCGGGGCTGTGTCTCCTAAGAAGTAGTCGGGTGGATGAGATATGCATCGCGGTGGCGGAGTGGGCGAAGGGACCGACGACCTGGGGCCCGAGCCTGCCCGGCGAGGGCGGCACCGGCGCAAGGCGGAGCGCGAGGCCGAGCGCGTGCAGGACGCACAGGCGGGTGGTGCCGATGGATCCGGGAGCAGGAGCAGTGGACGGGTGGGGGTGACCTACAAGTACTTCGGTGCTCCTGACGGGGCCACCGCCGCGCGCGTGCCCATCTCCATGCGTCCCGAGGAGCTGGGCGGCGACGAGCTGGGCATGGGCGGCATGTTCAGCAAGATCAAGCCCGAGACGGTGGCGGCCATGGTCCTCACCGGCATACAGGGCATACCCCTGAACAAGGTCCCCCCGCTGGAGCTGGTCGTGCTCCATCCCGACTACGCGGTGGTCAAGCTGCCGATGACGGTGGTCGACCCGCTGCGGGACGTCGGCGAGGAGTCCGTCGGCGCGGCGGCCTTCATCTGGTCCACGGTGCCGGACCGGGGCGGCCCGCGCGACGCGTTCAACGTCTACCAGCTGCTCCACGAGTGGCAGGACTTCTCCTACCGGCTGCATGACGCGGGACACCAGGCGTACTGCCTGGTCTGGCCTTGACGCGGCAGCGGGCCTCCCTGGCGTCCGGACGGGTGCGAGGGCGGGGTGGCGCACGCGGGCTCCACGCCGCCGCCGCGGTGTAGGAACATATGACGCATGACGGCGGATGAACTGCAGGTGGTCGTTGAGACCACGGACGACGATGTCGTCGTGATCCGTGTCCGGGGAAGCCTGGACGGGTGGTCGGCGCCTTCCGGGCTGGTCGAGGCGCTGGAAGCGGCCGCCGGGAGTGGAGGGCGCCTGACGGTGGCCGATCTCTCCCGGCTGGAGTTCGCCGACTCCACAGGGCTGCACGTCCTGCTGAACGCCCGGCACCGCCACGTGGACGCCGGGGTGCGGCTGGTTCTGGCCGGGCCGCTGAAGACGGAGGTGCGCCGCCTCCTCGAGGTCTCGGGCACGCTGGGCGCTTTCACGGTCGCCGACACGGTGGACGCGGCGTTGACATGCTGACCTCCCGCGGACCGCGCCGCCCGTCGGCATGGTTCCCGGCAGGGAGTGTGGCGGGAGCCCGTCCGGGCAGGCGCAGGAAGTAATGAACGGGGATCGAGAAGTGCTGTGGGACGGCGGGAGTCCGGCCGAGGGTCCGGAAGGCGCCGACGGCCGGTCTGCCCCGGAGGGGACGGCGAGCACCGGCCGGGGGCCGGCCGTGCCGCGCAACGCGGCCGCCGCGCGGGACGTCGTCACCCGGCTCCTGGACGCACGGTTCTGCGGACTGGGCGGAGAGGGCCCGGCCGACGTCGTGGTGGCCGACGCGCTCCTGGTGACCTCGGAGCTGGTGACCAACGCGGTCAGGCACGGCGGCGGGCTCACCGGGTTCTCCGCCGAGATCACCGACGACGGCCTCCTCCTGACCGTCGCCGACGCCAGTACGCTGCCACCGGTCACCGCGGAGCGCGGCCCGGCCACCGCCGCCGTCGGGGGTTACGGCTGGCTCCTGGTGCGCCGCCTGGCGAAGCAGGTCTCCGTCACGTACGTCCCCGGGGGCAAACACATCGTCGCGCTCGTCGCCCTCGTCTGAGCGACGCCTCGCGAGGGCGGCCCTCTCCGGCCGGCGAGGCGGGACGGCGGCGGGGGGTGTCCGGACGGAAGGCCGGGCGAGGAGTGTGCGGGCGGACCGGCGGGGGGAGTTGGCATAATTTCCCGCATGGTCCGCGAGCCCCTCGACAACTCCGCACCGACCCACCTGCCCGTGGTGGTGGCCGAAGAAGAGATCGACGGTTGCTGGGTCGTCCGCGCCCGGGGTGATCTCGACTCCGACACCGTCGATCCGCTCTTCATCGCGATGTGGCAGGCGGTGGCCGGGCACGAGGTCGTCGTACTGGACGCGTCCGCGATCACCTTCGCCGACTCGTCGTTCCTCAGTCTCATCCTGGAGGTGCACCAGCGGACGGAGTTGCGCATCGCCGCACCGGGCACGGCTCTGACGCGGCTGCTGCGGACCGCGGGCGTCGACCGGGTGCTCCGGATCCATCCCACCCTCGACGCGGCCCTCGCTGCGCCGCCGGCGGCTTCTTCCTGACCGCCCGTCGTCCCCGCCGGCTGCCGAGGGGCCGACGCTCCGGCGCGTCAGCCGGGCACCCGCGCGGACCGGGCCGCCGTGTCAGCCGGAGGGAGCGGGCGGAGGAACGGATTGGTACCGGGCGTCGGCGGGCGTCCGGCCGCCCTCCTCCTCCTGCTCGTCCTGCCGGCCCGCCCCGTCGAGAGCGAAGAGCTGGAGGGTCCCCGTGACGTCCAGGATCCTGCGGAGGAAGGCGGGCGGGTGCTCCAGGTGCAGCACCACCCCACGGGACGTCGTGCCCCGGTGGACCAGGAGAAGGCTGGACACGCCCATCGAGTCGCACAGCCGCAGTCCGGAGCACTCGAGGAAGAGGTCCCGCAGGGCGGGGTCGTCGTCGAGGCAGGCCCGGGCCCGCTCGACGAACTGCTCGCTGGTGTCGTAGTCCAGGTCACCGGCCAGGCACAGACGTGCGGCACCCGGGCCTGCCTCGACTCCCAGGGTGAGGGGCGGACTGGGACGTTCGGTCATCCGGTGCTCCGGGGTCTTGAACCGGCGGTTGCGAGGAAGGTGTCCAGGACGGCGCGCCCCCGGTCGAGCAGCCGGGTGGAGCGGGGGAAGTCCTTGAGCTCCGTCCCCAGGACGTCGAGGACCGGTCGCAGCGACGCGGCCGGGACCTGCCGGGCACCGAGAATGCCCGCGGTCCACTCCAGGAATCCGGTGAAGAGCTCGTCGTCGTCCATGTAGAGGGCCACGCCCAGGTGGTCGACGATGTGGGCGATGTCCTGCGCCGTGTGCTCGCGTTGCTGCTCCGTGTAGGCCGCCGCCGGGGGGAAGCGGCTCTCGAGCTGTGCCAGCACCTCCCGCACGAGCTGCGGCCTGCTGCGGACGACGAGCGTGTACTCCTGGTCGCCGAGGTGCGGCAGATCGTCTATCTGCTGCCTTCCCGCGGCGGGCAGCGGCACAGGTATGCCGTCCGCGATACGGCGCGCCGCCGACCGGGCGTCGGGCTCCCAGGCGTCGGCGCCCAGCCGGCGCGCGTGCCGGCCGTCGGTGCCGAACGCCGCCCCGCCGGCCAGGACCGGCACCCCCGCCGCCTGGCAGGCGGTGATCGCCGCGTGGGCGGTGGGCAGCCGGGTGGGGATGGAGGAGGACAGCGCGACCACGTCCGCACCGTTGCTGTGCAGGTGCCCGATGAGATGGGGCGTGGGCACCTGGGCCCCGAGGAAGTCGACCTGCCACCCGCGCAGGGTGAGGACCTCCGCCAGCAACCGGGCCGGCAGCACATGCCATTCCTGGTCCACACAGGCCACGGTGACCCTGCCCAGCCGGGGCGTGGTGCGTGCGGCGGGGTGGTGGGCGAGCGCGGCGATGACCCGCTCGGCGATGGCGCTCGCCGCGTGCTCCTGCGCCACGCTGAGCCGGTTGGCCGCCCATTCGGCGCCGACGCGTGCCTGCACGGGGGCGATCACGTCCAGCAGCGCGGTCTCCGGGTCCACTCCGTCGGCCAGGGCGGTGAAGACCACGTCGACGGCGGCGTGTTCGTCCCGGCCGGTCACCGCGTCCCACAACCGGTCCTGGAGGCCGCGCAGCCGGGGCGTGGCGAGTGTGTGAGTGCTCATGCCGTGTACCTGCCCCGGGTGTGGCCGTCCACCGCACTCAGATGAGTGGTCAGCGGTGCGGTGATCGCCACCACGGCCATGTCGTCGTGCCTGCCGTCGTGCAGCCACTGGGAAGCGAGCATCTGGACACGCTCGACCACGGCTTTGCCCGGCATGCCCGCGCACTCCTCCATGGCCCGCATCAGCCGCTCCTCACCGAACAGTTCGTCACCGAGCGGCCCGCCGCGTGCCTCGGTGACGCCGTCGGTGTAGAGCAGACACGTCTCGCCCGGACGGAGGTCGGTCTCCACGGTGCGGGCGTCGATGTGGGGCAGCGCCCCGACGAGCGTCCCCCGGGTGTCGACCTGGTCCACACGGCCGTCGTTGCGGATCACCAGCGGAGCCGGGTGGCCCGCCGACGTGAGACGCAGGCGTACCCGGTTCTCCTCACGCCGGACCGAAGCCAGCACCAGGGTCGCGAAGCGGGTGTGGTGCGAGTTGAGGAGCGCGCCGTTGAGCAGCCGCAGCATGCGTTCGTGGTCGCCCGCCATGGGCGTCAGCGCCTGCAGCGTGTTGCGGATCTTGCCGGTCAGTACGGCTGCGTCCAGGCCCTTGCCGCACACGTCGCCGAGCACCGCGAGAGACGGCTCGTCGGGTGTGCTGCCGGGGTGTACGTCGTAGAAGTCGCCGCCCACCCGGTCCCGCGCCGCCGCCGGCTGGTAGCCGCCGGCGAACTCGACGCCGTTCACCCGGTCCAGACGGGGCGGGAGCAGATCCCGCATCAGCGTGCGGGTTATGTCGCTCTGCTCCGCGTACAGCCGCGCGGCGGACAGGGCGGCACCGGCCCGTGCGGCGAACAGCCGGGCGAAGACCTCTTCGTTCTCGTTGAACTCGGTGGAGCCCGTGCTGCGCAGCAGGACCAGGACCCCTGCCGGGACACCGTGGCCCGGCAGGGGTGTGACGGCGGCCGACCCGACGGTGCCGGTGAAGCCCTCCGGGATGAGCCAGCCGGGCAGTGCCGCGGGGTCGATCCACCGGGACGGGACGGGCGGGAAGCCCTGGAGCGCCTCGCTCAGACCGGGGACCTGGCCGGGGTCGGCCGTCACCGTGCCGCGCACGGCGGTGCGGCCACCGACCGCGTACGCCATGGGCAGCCGCTGCCCTGCGGCGGGCAGGATGACGACCGCGGCCTCGGCGAGGTGCTGGGAGGCGAGTTGGGCGGTGACCTGCATGCAGCGGTCGGTGTTCAGCGACGCCAGCAGGACGTTCGACGCCTCGGCCAGGAAGGCGGTCCGCTCGCGCTCCGTCGCCAGTTCCTCCTCGACGCGCCACCGGTCCGTGTCGTCGACCAGCCACCACGTCACGTCACCGTCGCCGTGCGGGGCGGGGTGCGCCGCGAAACTCCGCGGGCCGATCCGGCCCCGGTAGGCGTGGCGGGGTGCGGTGGAAGGGGTGTCACCGGCCGGGCTGCCGACCGGGTCCGTCATCTCCTGGTGGGCACGTGCCAGCCAGGGCGGCACTGTCTCCGACAGTGCGCTGCCCCGGGGCGCGCCTTCCATCAGCGAGGCGGCGGCGGAATTGTGGTCGACGACTGTTCCCGTCCTGTCGACGACGATCACGGCGTAGGGGGCGGAGTCCCACGTGTCGGACGCTGACTGCTGCTGAGTTCTCGTAGCGATGTGATCCTTCGGACGAGCCATGAGGGGGGACCCGCCTGCGGCGAGTCGCACCACCTTCCAACTGGACGAAAATTACTTTCCCTTCGGCAACCATTGCCCAGTCGAGGAGTGGATGGCAACCCACCCCCCTCGTATCGGGGACGTCCTGGAACGGCGTGCACACCTTTCCCGCCTCGGACCTTCACATGAAGCACACACTCCGGGCGGGCGGCGCGAGGCGGCCGGTCCCGCCCCACGTTCGCCCGGTGTTGTCCGCCGGAAACGCAGGCCGGGCGCACGCCCTCGGTGGTTTGCCGCCCCCGCGCGCCGGTGCGTCAGCCACCCGTCCCACGGGGCAGCACCGCTCCTTCGGCGGTGGTGAGGTTTTCGGCGGCGCCCGCACGGACGCAGTGACCACCGTCACCGCGAAACCGGCGGCAGGCACCCGCTGCGGAGTCCGGGACGGGCCCCCGGGTGTGACGGAGCGAAGGCCCTACGTCGCTCAGCGCACCGTGTGCGTGGCGTGCCGGGCGTCTCCCCCGGGCCACTCGACACGCGGACGCGACCGCCGGGCGCAGCAGCCACCGGGCGCCCTTCGGCCATTCATTGGCCGAGAACGATCTCCAGCCCCACTGCCGGGTCTGCCGATGCAAGGAGCACGACTCCCGAGGAGGCCCCCCACATGGATGACCTGCTGCTGACCCTGGCCGTCCCGGCCGTCGTCGTCGTGAGCGGGGTGTACGCCTTCTGCGACTGCCGACGGCAGCGCCGGTGTCCACCGTCGCCGTACACGCGGAAGGCGGCCCGTCTCGCGGCGCGCGACGTACTGGACCTGGCGGAAGCCGTCGTCGACAGCGCGTACGCCGCCCTCGGCGGGCTCTACGCCGACCCGGCCGTCCCGCGCCCGGCCGGGAACGCGCCCGCTGTCAGCGGCGGGGGCGGCCCGGATCGCGGCCCGTCACGGCCAGCACCCGCTCGAAGGCCGTAGCCCCGGGCGACACGGGGAACGGCTCGCCGAACACCTTCATCTCCCGGGCCTGCGGCGCCATCGCGGCCAGGCCCGGCTCCAGCTCGTCCACCACGGCGGGGTCGGGCTCGAACTCCTGGCCCGTCGCACGGGCGAGGTCCCATGCGTGCACGGTCAGGTCGCCCAGCACCATGAGCCCCACCGTCCTGGCCGGCATCCCCATGGCTCCGGCCGTCCCTTCCTCCGCGCCGGGCTCGGCCCACGCCTTCACCAGCAGCGCCGTCTCGTCCTCGAACCGGCCTCGCCAGTCCCCCGTGACGACGTCCTCCGTCCGGCTGAAGTCGGTGGCGCCCCTGACCGCCAGGGCGCGGAAGTTCTCGATGACGAGGAACAGGTGGTTCAGCAGGGCCCGGACGTCGTACTCGCTGCACGGTGTGCCGTCGGCCAGCTGGTCGTCCCTGATACCGCGCACCACGGGCACCGCCCGCGCGGCGGCTCCGTCGAGCAGTTCACTGATCGTCTTCATGCTTCCGACGATGCCCCCGGCAGGACCCGGCGTCTTGAAGAAACGCGACAGGTGCGGCACGCACGCGGCCTAGGATCCGACCATGGCCGGACCCGGACCCGGACGCGAGACGCGGGGCATCGTCGACGCCCCCGACCTGTTCGCACGCGTGCGGTTCCGGCTCCGTGACCCCGCACCGGCCCTGCGGCCCCACCTGGAGCACTACTGGCTGATCGACTGGGACCTGACCGAGCCGTACACCTCGCACGTGGTCCCTCATCCGAGCGTCCACCTCGTCTTCCAGCGCCTGGAGTCGGGCGGTGAGACGGACAGAGCCGGTGTGGCCGAGGTCCACGGCATCGTGCGGGGCTTGTTCAGCCGGCGGCTGGAGGGCAGGGGACGGGTGTGCGGCGTGAAGTTCAGGGCCGGGGCCTTCCGGCCGTTCGCCCCGCACCGGCCCGTGTCCGAGTGGACCGGGCGCCGGGTCCCCGCCGACGAGGCGCTGGCCGCACCCGGATACGGGCCTTCCGCGGCCGGGACGGTGCGGGCGGTCCTCGACCCTGCCGACGAGGACACCCGGGTCGCTGCGCTGGACGCGTATCTGCTGCCCCTCGTCCCCCCGCCGGACCGGCAGGCGGAACTCGCCACGGAGCTCGCCGAGCTCGCGCGTACGGATCGCTCGCTGCTGCGGGTCGACGCCCTCGCCCGCGAGGGCGGCCTCTCCGTGCGCTCGCTGCAGCGGCTCTTCTCCACCTGTGTGGGCGTCGGACCCAAGTGGGTCATCCTCCGCCATCGCATCCATGAGGCGTTGCAGCGCGCCGGGACGGACCCGGACCCCGACTGGGCGGAGCTCGCCGCCGATCTCGGCTACAGCGACCAGGCCCATCTCGTCAGGGACTTCACGGCCACGGTGGGAGTGCCCCCGACCGCCTTCGCGCAGCGCTGACTCGGCGACCGCCGGAAACCTCTCGCTGCCGCAGCCCGCGGGGTGGCATCCTGGCCAGGTGAACGGACCCGAGATCACCCTCGAGGTAGCCCCGGAACTGCGGCTCTTCGTCGCCCACGACCGCCGCCGTGGACGCACGGCCGTCACCACGGACGGCTCGTCGACCCTCGGGCACGTCGTGGAGTCCCTCGGCGTTCCGCTCACCGAGGCCGGAGAGCTCCTCGTCGACGGCCGGCCCGTGCCCGTCTCACACATCCCCGGAGCGGGTGAACTGGTCGAAGTGCGGGCGGTACGACGCCCTCAGCAGGTCCCCGGGGCACCGCTGCGCTTCCTGCTCGACGTCCATCTGGGCACGCTCGCCCGGCGCCTGAGGCTGCTGGGCGTGGACGCCGCGTACGAGAGCGAGGACATCGGCGACCCGGCACTCGCCGCCCTCTCGGCGGAGCAACGACGCGTGATGCTCTCCCGGGACCGGGGGCTGCTGCGGCGCAGGGAGATCTGGGCGGGCGCCTACGTGTACAGCGACCGGCCCGAGGAACAGCTCCGCGACGTCCTGGGCCGCTTCGCCCCCGCACTCGCGCCGTGGACCCGCTGCACCGCGTGCAACGGAGTACTCGCGGAGGCGGACAAGGACTCCGTGAGCGCCCACCTGGAGCAGGGCACGCAGGCGTCCTACGACGTGTTCGCCCGGTGCGCCGCCTGCGGCCGGGTCTACTGGCGTGGCGCCCACCACGCTCGCCTGGAGGCCGTCGTGGCGCAGGCCCTGCGGGAATTCGGCGGCGCGGGGAGCCAGACGCCGACGGCCTGAGAGGTCGCGGAGACCCGCCCTCAGGGCTGCTCGGCCGTCAGATAGCGCTGCACCGTGGGCCCGAGCCACCCGATGATCTCCTCCCGGGACATCGCCACGGCGGGCTCGATGCGCAGTACGTACCGCGCGAGCGCCATGCCCAGGATCTGTGAGGCGACGAGCGCCGCACGACGGGGGGCGTCCGCGGGATCGGGACAGACGCCGGCGGTCACCGGCCCGAGCTGATCGGTGAAGACGGCCCGTATCCGCTCGGCGGCCGCGTCGTTGGTGACGCCGACCCTGAGCAGGCCCGTCAGCACCTCGTCCTGTTCCCAGCGGTCCAGGAAATGACCGACCAGGACCGCACCGACGTGCTTGCCGGGCAGCGCGCCCAGGGCGGGCAGCCGCAGCTCGATCGCGGAAGCGGCGGCGAACAGCCCCTCCTTGGAGCCGTAGTAGCGCATGACCATGGACGGGTCGATGTCCGCGTCACGGGCGATGGCCCTGATGGTGGCGCGCTCGTACCCGTCAGCGGCGAACCGCTCGCGGGCGGCTTCGAGGATCGCGGCTCTGGTCGCGTCCGAGCGGCGCGGGGCGGAGGAGGCGTGCGCTGTCACGCCAACAACTGTAGGCCAACATCCGTTGACAAGCCAGGGGCACCCGCTCTACCGTTGCCAACATGTGTTGACCAACAAGCGTTGGCATCTGCCCCCGGAGGCCGTCATGACCGGCATGTCCAGCAACGAATCCAGTCACTCGGGCACCACGGACGTCGTGGTGGTGGGCGCGGGCCCCACCGGGATGCTCCTGGCGGGGGACCTCGCCGCCCAGGGGGTCTCGGTCACCCTCGTCGAGCGCCGCCCTCGCGAGACGGCGAATGCGACCCGGGCGTTCGCCGTGCACGCGCGGACCCTGGAAGTGCTCGACGCGCGGGGGCTCGCCGACGCCCTGGTCGCGACCGGCACGCCCCTCACCCGCATGCGTCTCTTCGGCAGGCTCTCGCTCGACCTCACCCGGCTGCGGTCCCGCTTCCCCTTCCTCCTCATCACCCCGCAGTACGAAGTCGAACACCTGCTGAGGGAGCGCGCCCTCAAGGCCGGAGTGGACTTCCGTCACGACACGGAGCTGCTCGGCCTGAGCCGTTCCGCCGCCGGGGACACGGTCACCGCGGAGATACGCGCCGCCGACGGCGTCCGCTCGACGGTCGAGGCCCGGTACCTCGTGGGAACGGACGGTGTGCGGAGCTCCGTCCGCCGGGCCCTCGGCCTGCCCTTCCCCGGAAAGGCCGTGATCAAGTCCATCGTCCTGGCCGATGTCCGGCTGGCCGAGGCGCCCTCCGAGCTGCTCACGGTCAACGGCGCGGGCGGCGCCTTCGCCTTCATCGCCCCCTTCGGTGACGGCTGGTACCGCGTCATGGGCTGGAACCGCACCCGCCAGGCGGAGAACAGCGATCCCGTCGAGCTCGACGAGCTGCGCGAGATCGCCCGTACCGCGCTCGGCACGGACCACGGGATGCACGACCCCCGCTGGATCTCGCGCTTCCACAGCGACGAGCGCCAGGTCCCCGCCTACCGCACCGGCCGGGTCTTCCTCGCCGGGGACGCCGCCCACGTCCATTCCCCGGCGGGCGGCCAGGGCATGAACACCGGACTCCAGGACGCCGCGAACCTCTCCTGGAAGCTCGTGGCCGTCCTGCGGGGGCACTGCGCCGACCCCGAGGCGCTGCTCGACAGCTACCACGCCGAGCGGCATCCGGTCGGCTCCCAGGTCCTGCGTGCCAGCGGCGCGATCATCCGCCTGGCCATGGCCGATTCCCCGTCACAGCGGCTCGCGCGGACAGCTCTCGCCCAGGCGCTGGCCCTCGTGCGACCTGCCTCGGACAAGGTCATCGGAATGATCTCCGGGGTCGGGATCTCCTACGCCGCGCCGAAGGCCGTCTGCTGGAGCTCCTGCGCGGCGGCTCGTACGTCCTGGTCACACCACGGGGCACCTCCGCTCCCGCCGGACCGGTCCCGTTCGTCCACACCCACTGGACAGGCGACCGCAGGACCTCCCTGCTCGTCCGCCCCGACGGATACATCGCCTGGGCGGGCGGGGCACCCGGGCCCGAGGTGCTGCGACGGGCCCTCGGCCGATGACCGCCCGAGGGCATGCACCGGGCCTGCCGACACCCGGCAGACCTTCCGCCGACCCCTCTTGTCGACGGGCCCGCCCCTCCAGCCTCCCCCGCCCGCCCGCCCGGCCGTCCGCCCGCCCAGCCGTCCGGCGACCGGACGGCCGGACACCGCCACCCTCGACACCTGCCCCCACTCGCTCACGCCACCGGCCTCCGCACCCCCCTTCCCGCCCGCATGACAGGCTGGCTCCATGCTGGTCGCACGCTCCGTCGCCCTCTTCGTCGTCGCCGCGCTCTTCGAGATCGGGGGCGCCTGGCTCGTCTGGCAGGGCGTGCGTGAGCACCGCGGCTGGGTCTGGATCGGCGCGGGTGTCATCGCCCTCGGCGCGTACGGGTTCGTGGCGACTCTCCAGCCGGACGGCGACTTCGGACGCATCCTCGCGGCGTACGGCGGGGTGTTCGTCGCCGGCTCCATCGCCTGGGGCATGGTCGCGGACGGCTACCGCCCCGACCGCTGGGACGTGACCGGCGCGCTGATCTGCCTGGCGGGTATGGCGCTGATCATGTACGCCCCCCGCAACCACTGACGTCGCGCCCGGAGCGCCCGCCTATCCTGACCGCGTACCGATCAGCCGCCCGAGGAGTTCGCATGGCCGCCACCCCCATCGCCGTGATCACCGGCGCGAGCAGCGGCATCGGCGCCGCGACCGCCAGGCAACTGGCCGCCGCCGGATACCGCGTGGTGCTCACCGCCCGCCGCAAGGACCGCATAGAAGCCCTGGCCGCCGAGCTCACCGAAACCGGCCACCAGGCGGCGGCCTACGCCCTGGACGTCACCGACCGGGCGGCGGTCGACGAGTTCGCGACCGCGTTCCGGTCCCTGGCCGTCCTGGTCAACAACGCGGGCGGCGCGCTGGGCGCCGACCCCGTGGCCACGGGCGACCCGGCCGACTGGCGCCAGATGTACGAGACCAACGTCATCGGCACCCTCAACGTCACCCAGGCGCTGCTCCCCGCACTCACCGCGAGCGGGGACGGCACCATCGTGATCCTCTCATCGACGGCCGGCCTCTCCACGTACGAGGGTGGTGGCGGTTACGTCGCCGCGAAGCACGGCGAACACGTGCTGGCGGAGACGCTCCGTCTGGAGATCGTCGGCACCCCGGTCCGCGTGATCGAGGTCGCGCCCGGCATGGTCAAGACCGAGGAGTTCGCCACCACCCGTTTCCGCGGCGACACCGAGAAGGCCGCCAAGGTCTACGCAGGTGTGGACGCCCCGCTCTCCGCCGACGACGTGGCCGACACGATCACCTGGGCCGTCACCCGCCCCAGCCACGTCAACATCGACCTGCTGGTGGTCCGCCCCCGCGCCCAGGCCTCCAACTCCAAGGTCCACCGCACACTCTGAGGGCGAGGGCCGAACCGTGCGACGGGCCGACGGTTGACGACTGACGACCTACGACTGTTGTTCTGACGGGCTGACGGGCTGACGGCCCACGGGCCGACGGCTGACGGCTGAGGGCCCACTGCCGGCCCCGGGCCCCGGACCTCCGGGCCCGGGGCTCGCCCGCGCGCACCTGTCCGGATCCCCGGGTGGGACCCGAGGAGGGCATCCGGAGAAGCCCCGGACGCACGCCCCTCGCTCCGGCCGCGCCCGCGCCCCGTCCCGCCCTTTCCACGCCCCGCCCATACCCATGCCCCCGCCCTTGCTGACGAGCGCATGGATCGGCCATTCGGCTGCGGTCGCGTCGCGTGCTGTCCGGCACCCCTGTCTTGTGGACACGGAAGTGTGCCCGGGCCGGGTTGATCGGTGGTCATCGGTGGTCCCGGGCGCTCCGTCATCAAGAGAGAAGGCCGGAGTATGCCCGTACACCCCCTGCGCGGATTCATAGCGGGCCGGCGACGTCAGGCCGCGGTCGTCGCCGCGCTGATGACCTGTTCGGTGGTACTGACCGGGCAGGACCGCGTCGCGGCCGGCGGTGCGCCCGCCCCTTCGGTGCCCGCCCCGAAGCTGGACTGGAGACCCTGCGTGCAGGGCAGCCCCTTCGACTGCGCGACGGCGAGGGTGCCGCTGGACCACGAGGAACCGGGTGGCCGCTCGATCGAGCTGGCCGTCGTCAAGCGGAAGGCGACCGGCCCGGGACGCCGCGTCGGCACCCTCTTCTTCAACCCCGGCGGCCCCGGCGGGCCCGGGACGGTGCAGATGCCCCAGAACTACGAGTCCTTCCCACCCGAGGTACGGGCCCGGTTCGACATCGTCAGCTGGGACCCCCGCGGCGTCGGCAGCAGCACCGCGGTGAACTGCTTCGCGAGTCCCCAGGAGGCCGCCGACTGGAACGCGGGCAAGGCGGCGGGCTTCCCGGTGGGTGAGAGGGAGCGGACGGCCTTCGTCGCCGCCTACGAGGACCTGGCACGGCGCTGCCGGCAGCGGGACCCCGAGCTCCTGAGCCATGTGTCGACCGCCGACACCGCCCGCGACCTCGACCAGCTCCGCCGTGCGGTGGGAGAACCGCAGCTGAACTACTACGGGATCTCCTACGGCACGATCCTGGGCGCCACCTACGCCAACCTCTTCCCCGGCAAGGTCCGGGCCATGACCCTGGACAGCAACATCGCCCCGGACGCCTGGACGGACGACGGGTCCGACACCGCCCGGCTCACGACGTTCCTGCGCGTGGGGTCCGACCGCAGTGCGGCAGCGACCCTGGACAAGTTCCTCGACCTCTGCGGCGCCACGACCACCTCCCGCTGCGCGTTCTCAGCCGGCGGCCCTCAAGCCACGCGCGACAAGTTCGGCCAGTTGACGCGGCGCCTCCGCGAGAAGCCCGTGGAGACGTGGACCTACGCCCGTACGGTCGCCGACGTGGTGAACAGCCTCTACATCGTCGACCCCGGCTGGGCCGACCTCGCCGACAGGCTGCAGGAGCTGTGGCAGGGCCGCGCCCCGGAGCCGGCCGCCTTCCCGCCCGCACCACCCGTCCCGGACCCGATCCCGTACCTGGGTGAGGAACAGGCCGCTGCGGTGCTCTGCGGCGACAGCCCCAACCCGCGCGACCCCGGGACGTACCACGCACTGGAAAAGGCCGCCGCCGCGCGTGCCGGCGACACCGGACGCTTCTGGACCTGGGCGGCCGCGGGCTGCGCCACCTGGCCGGCCTCCCCGGACCGTTACACCGGCCCCTGGAACAAGCGGACCGCCAACCCCGTCCTGGTGGTCGGCACCGCCTACGACCCCTCCACCGCCTACCCGAACTCGCGGGCCATGGCCGGAGCACTGGCCGACGCCCGCCTGCTGACCAACGAGGGATACGGACACACCGCCCTGCTCAACCCCAGCAGATGCGTCCAGGACCACGAGAGCCGCTACTTCGTCGACGGCACCCTCCCGCCGGCCGGAACGACGTGCCGGCAGGACACGCCCCCGTTCGCCGCTCCCGAACCGAGCGGCGGCGTGGCAACCGGCGGCGGCGGAACGGCCCGCATCGTCTCCTGAGCCCCGCAGGCCGCACAACCCGGCGCCCCCCGTCGCGCGACCCCGCCGCCACTGCCCCATCAGCCCACGATCACGGCTCACGGCTCGCAGCGACAGGCAGGCCCCGCATCGACCCACAGCATCCGCGGTCGGTCGGTGCGGGGCCTGCCGCTCGGGGTGGCACCGGGGCCCTCAGCCCTTCACACACACGACCTGCTTGAGCTTCGCGACGACCTCGACGAGGTCACGCTGCTGGTCGATGACCTGCTCGATCGGCTTGTACGCAGCCGGGATCTCGTCCACCACACCGGAGTCCTTGCGGCACTCCACGCCCCGCGTCTGGTCCTCCAGATCCTGCGTCGAGAACCTCCGCTTCGCCGCGTTCCGGCTCATCCGCCGGCCCGCGCCGTGCGAGGCGGAGTTGAACGACTTCGTGTTCCCCAGCCCCTTCACGATGTACGAGCCGGTTCCCATGGACCCGGGAATGATCCCGAACTCCCCGGAACCCGCGCGGATCGCGCCCTTGCGGGTGACCAGCAGGTCCATGCCGTCGTACCGCTCCTCCGCCACGTAGTTGTGGTGGCAGGAGATGACCGGCTCGAAGGTGACCCTGGCCTTCTTGAACTCCTTCCGGACCACGTCCTGGAAGAGGCCCATCATGATCGAGCGGTTGTACTTGGCGTACTCCTGCGCCCAGAACAGGTCGTTGCGGTACGCCGCCATCTGCGGGGTGTCGGCGATGAAGACCGCCAGGTCGCGGTCGACGAGCCCCTGGTTGTGCGGAAGCTTCTGGGCCTGCCCGATGTGGAAGTCGGCGAGCTCCTTGCCGATGTTCCGGGAACCGGAGTGCAGCATCAGCCACACCGATCCGACCTCGTCGAGGCAGAACTCGATGAAGTGGTTGCCGCTTCCGAGCGTTCCCATCTGCTTGGTGGCCCGCTCCTGACGGAACTTGACCGCGTCGGCGATCCCGTCGAAGCGCGACCAGAAGTCGTCCCAGCCACTGACGGGGAAGCCGTGGATCTTCCCCGGGTCCACCGAGTCGTCGTGCATCCCCCGGCCCACCGGGATCGCCTGTTCGATCTTCGACCGGAGCCGTGAGAGGTCTCCCGGCAGGTCGTTGGCCGTCAGCGACGTCCTGACCGCCGACATCCCGCAGCCGATGTCCACACCCACCGCGGCCGGGCAGACGGCGCCGTGCATCGCGATGACCGAGCCGACGGTCGCGCCCTTGCCGAAGTGGACGTCCGGCATGACCGCGAGGCCCTTGATCCAGGGCAGGGTCGACACGTTGCGCAGCTGCTGCATGGCGACGTCCTCGACCGCGGACGGATCCGCCCACATGCGGATGGGAACCTTCGCCCCCGGTACCTCTACATACGACATAACCCCTCGATTCCCCCGAAAAAGTCTGAAAGCGCAAAACCGGTGCCGAGGTCGGCATACAGGTCGGCCGACCGGCATTCACAGCGGTGCGTGCGATACACATTGTGTCCATCGGCCGCCATCGGGCGGCAACCCGTTTTCGTACCGAAGGGAGCCTGGGACCGTGCGACACATGGCGTACGTACCCGGCGTCGCGCTTCTTCTCGCGCTCGTCGCCGGCTGCAGCGCCGGCTCCGACGCCGACGACCCCGACGCCGACAGCAAGCCCGGCAGCCCGACGGTCACGGCCGCGCCTCCCGGGAAGTACCGGACGCTGCCCGAATCCTGCCGTGCGGTGCCGCGTGCCACTCTCGAGGACCTTCTGCCGGGCGCTGCCGGGCTGCCCGAGGAGCAGCAGGACAGGGTGTACGAGGGCACGGCCACCGTCACCTACGACACCGACCGCAAGGTCGGCTGCCGCTGGAAGTCGGACGCCCCGGACGCCTCCCGGAACCTGTCCATCGACTTCGAGCGCGTCGTGTCGTACGACCCGGCGGTCAGCGACGACGACCGGGCACGGGAGGTGTACGGGAGGAAGCAGGAGGCGGCCGCCCTCCCCACGGCCGCCGGTGTCACGCCGAGCGAGACCCCGAGCGGCTCCGCCTCCGCGCCTGCCGGCGGCACGCCGTCCGGCTCCCCCGGCGGCACGTCCTCCGCCTCGCCCTCCACGGATCCCTCCGCCGACCCGTCCGGCAGCACCACCGGCACCGACCCCGACGCGGATCTCCGGCCGCGGCTGCTCGACGAGCTCGGGGATGCCGCGTTCCTGGACGACGAGCTCACCCGGGCGGGTTCCACCGCGCAGCACCGCACCGTGAGCGTGGTGTTCCGCACATCGAACGTCATCGTGACCGTCCAGTACACCGAACAGCCGGCCCGTGTCACCGAGGTGCCCGACAGCCGGGAACTTCAGGAGAAGGCCCAGGCCCTGGCGCGGAATCTGGCCGAGACCCTCAGCGACTGACCGGGCCACCGCCGGTCACCGGCCGGGACCCCCGCCGCACTCGGGGCCTCCGGCCCGAGGCGGCATCCGGTCGCGGTCCGTCGTACCGTGGCCACCGGCCTACGTACCGAGCGGCACGCGCCTCACGGCGTAGGACCGCGACGTGGGGCCGGCGTACGGCCCTGTGACCGCCCGACCCTGCGACCGCCCGAACCCACGTACCGTCCGACCGCCCGCACGACCGAGACCGCCGTGCCGTCCGAGTGAAGGAACCATGCACCGATCAGCCCCGCGACTGTCCCGCATACTCGCCTGCGCCGCCGTTCCGGTGATGCTCGTCGTCGCCGGCTGCTCGTCGGACTCCGGCGACGCGAAGAAGCCGGGTTCCTCGGCCTCTCCGAGCGCGAAGAAGTCCGAGCCGGCCGTCGAGCCCGCGAAGTTCGACACGCTGCCCGACGCCTGCACGTCGATCGGGAAGAAGACGATCGAGGACCTGGTCCCCAAGACCAAGAACAAGGGCGGCACCCCGGGCAGGTCCAGCGACACCGCCAGCCGTGGCGGCTGCTCCTGGAACGGCCTGGACGACAACGGCGTCAAGGGATCGCAGTACCGCTGGCTCGACGTCGGCTTCACCCGCTTCGACTCCGACCAGTCCCTGGGCAGCGGCGCCAAGCGCGCGACGGACGAGTACACCAAGCAGGTCGCCAAGACCCAGGCGACCGAGGGTGCGCAGAAGGTGTCGGCCAAGCCCGTCACCGGTATCGGTGAGCAGGCCACCTCCGTCACGTACGGCCTCACCAAGTCGAGCGAGGACTTCGAGTACGCGACGGTCGTGGCCCGCACGGGGAACGTCGTCGTCAGCGTCACCTACAACGGCGCGGGCTTCGCGGGCGCCAAGTCGCCTTCCTCCGCCGACATCCTCAAGGACGCCCAGAAGGCCGCCAAGGAGGCCGTCGCCGCGGTCGGCGCCGACGACGGCGCGCCGAAGTCACCCTCCTCCAAGGCGCCGTCCTCCCCGTCCGCCAAGGCATCGGGCAAGGCGACCAAGGCATCGGACAGGTCGACGAAGAAGGCCGCCGCCAAGTCGTGACCCCCGCCCGGCAGGCGCACGGACTCCCCTGCCGAGAGACGCCTCGACGAAGCCCGGTGCTCCCGCGAGCACCGGGCTTCGCCCCCTCCCCACGCAACACGCCCGGCCGGCATGTGCCAGGCTGTGCCCGCGCCGGACGCCGAAGTGAAGCCGGTTCATCGAAGTCGGGAGGGGATCGCGGGTGGCCGCCATGCAGCTGACACGCACGCATCGCGTACTCATCGGGGTCGTCGTCGCCGGCGCCGTGCTCATCGCCGCGATCGGTTTCGCCGGCTCCTACGCCGCCGTGCGCGAACTCGCCGAGGAGAAGGGATTCGGCCGGTTCTCGGTCGTCTTCCCGATCGGCATCGACGCGGGCATCTGCGTCCTGCTCGCGCTGGACCTGCTGCTGACGTGGATGCGCATACCCTTCCCGCTGCTGCGTCAGACCGCCTGGCTGCTGACGGCCGCGACGATCGCCTTCAACGGCGCCGCCGCCTGGCCCGACCCGCTGGGCACCGGGATGCACGCGGTGATCCCCATCCTGTTCGTCGTGGCCGTCGAGGCCGCGCGGCACGCCGTGGGCCGGATCGCGGACATCACGGCCGACAAGCACATGGAGGGCGTCCGCCTCACCCGCTGGCTGCTCTCCCCCGTCCCCACGTTCAAGCTGTGGCGCCGGATGAAGCTGTGGGAGCTGCGCAGTTACGAGCAGGTCATCAAGCTCGAACAGGACCGGCTGATCTACCAGGCCCGCCTCCAGGCCCGGTTCGGCCGCAACTGGCGCCGCAAGGCCCCCGTCGAGTCGATGATGCCGCTGCGCCTGGCGAAGTACGGTGTCCCGCTCGCCGAGACCGCCCCGGCCGGCCTCGCCGCCGCGGGCATCGAGCCGGCGCTGCTCCCGCCGGCCCCGGCAGCGGTGGAGACCGGGCAGCAGCCGCAGCCCCAACTTCCGTACGTCCCGCAGGCGCAGGAGCAGCAGCCGCCCCACCCGCAGCAGGAGCAGTACGACCCGTCCGTCCAGCAGCAGTACCAGCAGGCGCAGCAGCAGTACCCCCACGAGGACCCCGGCTCGCACGACAGCCCCTGGTTCGCGACCTCCAGGGTCCTGGACGAGGCGTACGAGGGCGCGTACGACCCGGAGTACGACGAGGGCACGGACCCCGCCCCGGTGATGGTCCCCTCAGGCCCCGGCGGCCGGACCCGCCCGCTCGGCAACGTGGGCACGATCGGCGCGTTCCCGCACCCCCGCTCGGCCGGACCGGAACCCGGGGAGCCGCAGGACCAGCTGGAGCAGGACGCCGCCCAGAACGCCGACCCGGCCGAATGGGCCGAGGCCGAGGCCGAGTTCGGCAAGCTCGCCTACGAGGCCTACGCCGAGTACACCCACCAGCACCAGACCCACCCGAGCGCCGAGGCGCTCGACATAACCCTGTCGGACGTCCACGACGTCCACCACCCGCGCAGCGCCGCCCTCCTCCGCCGGCTGCTGCCCAGCTTCAAGCAGCGTTTCGACAACGAGATGGCAGCCGACCACATCGCGTAGAGGCTGAGGCGGACAGAGGAACGGGCGGGCCGCTGAGCGGCCCGCCCGTTCTCACGTCCCGGTCGTCACGCCCCGAGCAGCGTCCGCACCCGGTCCGCCCCGACCGCGAGGAGGAGCGTGGGCAGGCGCGGCCCGGTGTCCCGGCCGACGAGCAGCCGGTACAGCAGCGCGAAGAAGGAACGCTGGGCGGCCTTCAGTTCGGGCGTCGGCTTGGCGTCCGGTGCCAGACCCTCCAGGACCTTCGGCACTCCGTAGACGAGCGTGGTCAGGCCGTCCAGCGACCAGTGCGAGTCGAGCCCTTCCAGCAGCAGCCGCAGCGACTCGCGGCCCTGCTCGTCCAGGGAGCCCAGCAGCTCCTTGTCCGGCTCGTCGCGGACGATGGTGCGGGCCTCGGCCGGCACCTGGGTGGTGATCCAGTTCTCGGCGCGGTCGAGCCGGGGCCGCGCCTCGTCCAGCGAGGTCAGCGGGTTCTCCGGGTCGAGCTCGCTGAGGATGCGCAGCGTCTGGTCCTCCGCGCCGGCGGTGATGTCGGCGACCGAGGCGAGCGTGCGGTACGGCAGCGGTCGGGGGGTGCTGGGCAGCTCCCCGGCGGCCGTGCCGACGGCCCGCGCGTAGGCGGCGGCGTCGGCGGGCAGCACCGTGCCGTCGGCCACCTTGCGGGCCAGCGAGTCCCACTCGTCGTACAGACGCTGGATCTCCTGGTCGAAGGCGATCTTGAAGGACTGGTTCGGCCTGCGGCGCGCGTACAGCCAGCGCAGCAGGGGCGCCTCCATGATCTTCAAGGCGTCGGCCGGGGTCGGCACGCCTCCCTTGCTGGAGGACATCTTCGCCATGCCGGAGATCCCGACGAACGCGTACATCGGTCCGATCGGCTGGACGCCGTCGAAGACCTCGCGCACGATCTGGCCGCCGACGACGAAGGAGGAGCCCGGCGAGGAGTGGTCCACGCCGCTGGGCTCGAAGATCACGCCCTCGTAGGCCCAGCGCATCGGCCAGTCGACCTTCCAGACCAGCTTGCCGCGGTTGAACTCGTTGAGGCGGACCGTCTCGGCGAAACCGCAGGCCGAGCAGGTGTAGTTCAGCTCGGTCGTGTCGTCGTCGTACGACGTGACGACGGTGAGGTCCTTCTCGCAGTTGCCGCAGTACGGCTTGTACGGGAAGTAGCCGGCGGCGTTCGAGCTGCCGTCGTCCTCGTCCGCCGCGCCGGAGCCCTCGGCGGCCTCCAGCTCGGCCTCGTCGACCTTCTTCTGCTGCGGCTTCTTGCCCTTGCCGCCCGCCGCGCCGTCCTTCTTGGTGCGGTAGCGGTCCAGGACCGCGTCGATGTCGGCGCGGTGCCTCATCGCGTGCAGGATCTGCTCGCGGTAGGTGCCGGCCAGGTACTGCTCGGTCTGGCTGATGCCGTCGTACTCGACGCCCAGCTCGTCCAGCGCCCGGGTCATCGCCGCCTTGAAGTGCTCGGCCCAGTTCGGGTACGCCGACCCTGCGGGGGCGGGCACCGAGGTCAGCGGCTTGCCGATGTGCGCCTGCCAGGAGTCGTCGACGCCCTCGACGCCGTTCGGCACCTTGCGGTAGCGGTCGTAGTCGTCCCAGGAGATCAGGTGGCGCACGGTGTGCCCGCGGCGGCGGATCTCGTCGGCGACCAGGTGCGGGGTCATGACCTCGCGGAGGTTGCCCAGGTGGATGGGGCCCGACGGGGAGAGACCGGAGGCGACGACGACCGGTTTGCCAGGCGCACGTCGCTCCGATTCGGCGATGACATCGTCCGCGAAGCGGGAGACCCAGTCGGTCTCGGTGCTGCTCTGACTCGAAGCCACGGTCGGCACGTCCTTCTCTCGTGTAGGACTCGTAGGGGCGACCCCCGGCAGGGGCACATCCATTCTCCCAGGTACCACCCGCAGCGCGAAAACGGCTTTGCGCCCCGTGGGATACTGGGGTGATCTCCTGTCTCCTACGGAAACGGCAGCCGGCTCATGGCTTCGGTCCCTTCCCTCGCTTCCACGCTCCAGCAGCAGCTGGCGGACGCCCTGACGGCAGCACTGCCGGATGCCGGCACCGCGGACCCGCTGCTGCGCCGAAGCGACCGGGCCGACTTCCAGGCCAACGGGATCCTCGCGCTCGCCAAGAAGCTCAAGGGCAACCCGCGCGAGCTGGCCTCCCAGGTCACCGCGGCGCTGCCGGCGGGTGACCTGATCAAGGACATCGAGGTGTCCGGCCCCGGCTTCCTGAACGTCACGCTCACCGACGGTGCGATCATCCGGACGCTCGCCGCGCGCGCCGCCGACGGCGACCGGCTCGGCGTCCCGCTGAAGGCCGCCCCGGGCACCACCGTGATCGACTACGCCCAGCCGAACGTCGCGAAGGAGATGCACGTCGGCCACCTGCGGTCGGCGGTCATCGGTGACGCGATGGTCCAGATCCTCGAGTTCACCGGCGAGAACGTCGTCCGGCGCCACCACATCGGCGACTGGGGCACCCAGTTCGGCATGCTCATCCAGTACCTCTTCGAGCACCCGGACGAGCTGAAGCACGAAGGTGACAAGGCCGACGGCGAGGCGGCGATGTCGTCGCTGAACCGCGTCTACAAGGCGTCACGGGTCCTGTTCGACTCCGACGAGGAGTTCAAGGCGCGGTCCCGGGACCGGGTGGTGGCCCTGCAGGCCGGCGACCCGGAGACGCTGGCGCACTGGCAGCGCTTCGTCGACGAGTCGAAGATCTACTTCTACTCCGTCTTCAACAAGCTCGACATGGAGATCGACGACCCCGACATCGTCGGCGAGTCCGGGTACAACGACATGCTCGAGGAGACCTGCCGGATCCTGGAGGAGACGGGCGTCGCCGTCCGCTCCGAGGGCGCGCTGTGCGTGTTCTTCGACGACGTGAAGGGCCCGGACGGCAACCCGGTCCCGCTGATCGTCAAGAAGACCAACGGCGGTTACGGCTACGCGGCGACCGACCTGTCCGCGATCCGTGACCGTGTCCAGAACCTCAAGGCCGACACCCTGGTCTACGTGGTCGACGCCCGGCAGTCCCTGCACTTCAAGATGGTCTTCGAGACGGCCCGCCGCGCCGGCTGGCTGAACGACGCCGTGAAGGCGCACCAGCTGGCCTTCGGCACGGTCCTCGGCAAGGACGGCAAGCCGTTCAAGACCCGTGAGGGCACCACCGTCCGGCTGGAGGACCTCCTCGACGAGGCGGTCGAGCGGGCCACCGCCGTGGTCCGGGAGAAGGCCGGGAAGGTGGGCCTGTCCGACGAGGAGATCGTCGAGAACGGCCGGTACGTCGGTGTCGGCGCCGTGAAGTACGCCGACCTGTCGACGTCCGCCGTGCGGGACTACAAGTTCGACCTGGACCAGATGGTGTCCCTCAACGGCGACACCTCGGTGTACCTCCAGTACGCCTACGCCCGGATCCGCTCCATCCTGCGCAAGGCGGGCGACGCGAAGCCCGCCGCGCACCCCGAGCTGCCCCTGGCCCCGGCGGAACGCGCGCTGGGCCTGCACCTGGACCAGTTCGGCGCGGTCCTGGACGAGGTGGCCGAGGGCTACGAGCCGCACAAGCTGGCCGCGTACCTCTACCAGCTGGCCTCGCACCTGACCACGTTCTACGACCAGTGCCAGGTGCTCAGCGACGACAACGCCCCGGAGGTCGTCGAGAACCGGCTGTTCCTCGTCGAGCTCACCGCCCGCACCCTGCACCAGGGCATGAAGCTCCTCGGGATCAGGACGCCCGAGCGCCTCTGACCCTTCGGCTGCCGCACGGGCCCGGCCGGGATCGAGTGATCCCGGCCGGGCCCGTGCGCGTTCCCGCCGGTCAGTCGAACGCGGCGGCGAAGGCGCCGGGCTCGTAGGAGCCCCCCTTCAGGTGGGTGATCACGGCGAGCCGGTTGGCCGCGTTCATCAGGGCGACGAGGGAGATCAGTGCGGCGGTCTGGTCGTCGTCGTAGTGCTTGCGCACCCGGGCCCAGGTCTCGTCGGAAACCCCGGGCTGGGCGTCGGCCAGCCGCGTGCCCTCCTCGGCGAGCGCCAGCGCCGCCTGCTCGGCCTCGGTGAACACGGTGGACTCGGCCCAGGCGGCGACCAGATGCAGCCGGACCGGGGTCTCACCGGCGGCAGCCGCCTCCTTGACGTGCATGTCTATGCAGTGCCCGCAGCCGTTGATCTGGCTGACGCGCAGCGACACCAGCTCCTGCGTGGCCTTCGGCAGCGCCGACTGCTGGACCACCAGGCCCGTGCCGGCGAACCGCTTGGCGAACTTCATACCGATCTCGTTGTCGAACAGGTCGAACCGTGCGTCCATGACGTCGTCCTCACTCGTGGTGGTGCACTCGACGCACACGAGATGCCGCCGACGCGCTCCTTGTGACGGGGCGGCCGTGTGACCTGTCTCACCGCGCGCCGATGTCACAGGACGACGCCCGCCGGCGTCTTGTGCGCGAGGCCCCGTCGAGAGCGAACAGGCAGGAGCAGCCGGTGAAGAGCGAGCGCGAGCACACCTGGGACGCGACCGTGCGGCGCACGGACGAGCGGCGTCCTGACCCCGCAACGGAGGCGTTCGTCGCCCACCGCAATCTGCTGTTCACCGTCGCCTACGAGATGCTCGGCTCGGCCGCCGACGCGGAGGACGCCCTCCAGGAGACCTGGCTCCGCTGGGCGGACGTCGATCTCGGCACGGTGCGGGACCCGCGTGCGTATCTCGTCCGGATCACCACACGGCAGGCGCTGAGCCGGCTGCGCGCGCTCGGCCGGCGCAAGGAGTCCTACGTCGGCACCTGGCTGCCCGAGCCGCTGCTCACCACGCCCGACGTGGCCGAGGACGTCGAGCTGGCCGACAGCGTCTCGATGGCGATGCTGCTGGTGATGGAGACCCTCACGCCGAACGAGCGGGCGGTGTTCGTGCTGCGCGAGGTGTTCGCGCTCGAGTACGAGGAGATCGCCGACGCCGTCGGCAGGAGTCAGGCCGCCGTCCGCCAGATCGCGCACCGGGCCCGGTCCCACGTCGCGGCGCGCCGGCCGCGCGGGACCGTCTCCCCGGCCGAGACCCGAGAGGTACTCGACGCGTTCGGGCGGGCGGTCGAGACCGGGGACCTCCAGGGCCTGCTCGACATCCTCGCGCCGGACGCCGTCCTCATGGGCGACGGCGGCGGGGTCAAGCAGGCCGTCCCCAGGCCCGTGGTGGGTGCCGACAAGGTGGCCAGGCTGCTGATCGGCGGCCTGGGCAAGGTCACCGCTCCTTCGTTCCGGCCGGCGCAGGTCAACGCCTGGCCCGCGCTCCTTCTCCGGCTCGACGGCACCCTCGACACGGTCATGGCGGTGCGCATGGACGACGGCCTCATCACCGGGCTCTACGCGGTGCGCAATCCCGAGAAGCTGTCACACATGCGGCAGGAGACCACACTGCGCCGCTGAGCCCGGCACGGGCCACGGCCGCTCCCCGCCCCGGCTGTCACTGCTCCTCGGGCACCCACTGCGCGATGTCCGAGCGGTAGTAGTACGACGGCCGGGCCGTGAGGCTGCTGGTGCGGAAGGGCTTGCCCCCGTCGTCGATGCGCAGCATTCCGCTCCTGCCTCCGCTGGTCCACTCCAGCTCCAGGTACCAGGTGACGTCGTGCCCCTCGACGTGCGCGTCGAGGTGGAAGACCTCGACGTCGGTGGAGCTCACCCGGTAGGGGAAGTCCTTGGCGGGGACGGTCACTCCGGCGTCCTCACCCGCGACGGGCTTCGCACGGGGCCGGCTGTCGTCCAGGTCGATGTCGAAGGTCTGCGGTGTGATGCCCCCTCCGCAGCCGTTGCCCATCGAGTAGGCGCCCCAGGCGAGCGGAGCGTTGCGCCCCAGCACCCGTACGTGCAGTCCGTTCAGCACGACCGCCTCGCCGGACGCCCCCTGGAGGGTGAGTTCGAGCTTCATGTCACCCCCGTCCACACCGTCCAGGAACCGCGCCCAGCCACGGGTGTCCTGAGGTGGGGGCGCCGGCGGCACGTCGTCGGGCTCCTGGTCGAACAGGTAGTACTGCCCGCAGGGTGACTCCCAGTTGTACGAACTGATGGTCGCGTGGACCGGCACGCCGCTGCCGCTCACCCGCTTCTTCGCGGACGGTGAGGGCTTGGCGGCAGGGCTGCTGTCCGCCGACGCCGAAGCGCTCGCGCCTGCCGACGGCGACGCACTGGCGCTGCCGCTCGGCTCCGCCGTCCCGCGCGTGCTCGCCCGGCCGCTGGGAACGACCTGCGCGTGGCTGGGCGCCGCGTCCGTCCGCCGGTCGCCGTCGGCCGGGCCGTCGTCACCGAGGGCGTGCACGGCGAGGGCAGCGGGCACGGTGAGAGCCACGACCGCCACCGCGGCGAGCAGGACGCGCAGCCGCCTGGTGGTACGGCGGGGAGGGGGAACGGCGCCGGGCCGGGACCCGTCGGGTGTCACGTCCTTCGCCGTGGACCGGTCCACGGATGCGTCGACGGGCGCGTCCCCGGCTGCCGCTCCGGGACCCGCCACCCCGGGCGAGGACGCTTCCGCTTCCACAGGCGAGGCGGGTTCCGCTTCCGCGGGCGAGGGAGCTTCCGCTCCGGCCCGGTGAGGCTCCCCGGGCGCGGGGACGGCAGCCTCGGGCGCGCCGGCCCCGGGGAGCGCGGGCAGGGCGGCCCCGGGGGCCGGGGCGCCACCCGCATCGGGTTTCCGCGATCCCCGCCGCCTGGCCTCGTCGGCGAGGATCCACTTCCGGTGAAGGGCCATCAACTCCTCGGACGAGGCCCGGCACACCCGCGCGAAGCGCTCGACGGGCGCGTAGTCATGGGGCACGGCGTCGCCGTTGCAGTACCGGTGCACCGTCGAGGTGCTCATGTGCAGCTTCTGGGCGAGCGCCCCGTAGCTGAGACCGGACCGCTCCTTCAGCCCCCTGAGCAGCGCCGCGAAGTCCTGGATCTCTGTGCCCACCCCGACCGTTCCCCTTCCGTTCCTTCCCGGAACGGCGTTCCAGGGAAGTGATGTCCGTGCAGGTCAGGGCCTGTGCGAACGTTCCAGCGTCCCGCATGCCCCAGCAGCCGTTGCGGCCGGATTCCGGGGCTGGACAGGATGTGGACACACCGCGGCGTTCCCCGCGACCCGTACATCCCACCCTCACCCGTCCCGGGAGCCGCCGTGCGTACTCGACCTGAACTCGACCTGACCGACGCGGTCGCCACGGGCGTGCTGGTCGTCTGCATCGCAGTCGTCATCACGCTCCTGTAGGGCCCTGACCACACGTCACCGACCAGTACACCCGCCCGGACCTCGACGCGCCAAAACGGCGCCCCGGGCACTCACACCTTCGAACGGGGAGAACCACCTCATGCGCAACCTTCGTTTCCGCCGCACCGCCCGCACCTCCGTCCTCGGCACCGCCGCACTGCTCGCCGCCCTGTCCCTGACGGCCTGCCAGAGCGACGGCCCGGACGCCGCGGACGACGCCGCGAGCTCCGCGTCCCGCAACCCGGCCGGCGGGACGTCGGCGGCCCCGGCAGCCGACAAGGACAGGAAGCCGGCCGGGGAATCCGGTACGTCCGGCTCCGGTTCGGAGGCCGCGAAGGGTTCCGCTTCCTCCACCCCGGAGCCCGCTCCGAAGCAGCCGAAGCAGCCGAAGGACAGCGGTGACAGGAGCCGCGGTGCCCTGCCGGTCTGCGCCGGCACGAACACCAAGCTCACGGTCACGAGCGTCCCGCGCCCCCTCAACCACATGCTGCTCACGGTGACCAACACCGGTTCGAAGAGCTGCGACGCGTTCGCCTACCCGTTCCTGAAGTTCGGTGGGGCGCAGTCCGTCCCCGCGGTCTTCGAGGAGAGCAAGCCGCAGGCCGTCATCACCCTCGCTCCCGGCCAGTCCGCCTACGCGGGCATCAGGACCTCGGCCGCCGACGGCAGCGGCACGGGCGGCTACTCCACCCAGGAGCTGTCCGTCGGCTTCCAGGACGCGAACGAGGGCACGGCGGGGCAGATGGTGAGCGTGCCGCTGGGCGAGGAGGTCCACGTCGACAGCAAGCTGACTGTGACGTACTGGCAGACGGGCATGGACGACGCCCTCATGTACTGACGTCCCCCCGAAACGGGCGTGGCTCCGGGAAACCGGTGTCACGCCCGTTTCCGGCTGTCTACTCGGGCGCGGGACCGGGACGCGGGCCGGCGGAGCTGTCCGGGGCCGCCGCGGGCTTGGTGTGGAGGACGTCGCGGGCCTGCTCGGCGGCGCGCGTGAGGGCCTCGGAGACGAAGTCGAGGAAGCGGGCGACGTTCTCCAGACGGGCGGCGGCCGGAGTGCCGGGGCCGAGCACCCCGACGCCCTGCCGTGCGGTCTCTATGACCCGCGCGGTGGAACGGGCGCTGGCGATCATCGACTGGTACCAGATGTCGTCGTCGACGACGTAGCGGTCGCGCCGGCGTTCGTCACGTTCCCGGCGGACGAAGGCCTGGCTCTCGAGGTACGCGATCGCCTTGGAGATGGACGCCGGGCTGACCTGGAGGCGCTCGACGAGTTCGGACGCGGTGAGACTGCCCGAGTCGGTGACCGTGAGGCAGGCCAGCACCCGGGACATCATCTTGGGCATACCCGAAGCCATCATGACGGTGGTGAACACCTCGGCGAACTCACGGACGGCCTCGGTGTCGCGCCCGTCGGCCCGAGGAGAGGCCTGTGCTCTCCGGGGCGCCGCCTGCTTGCGGCGGTGGGCTCGGTGCTCGGTGGCGCGGTGGGCGAGGTCGGCCCGGTAGGCGGTGGGACCGCCGTTGCGCATCACCTCGCGCGTGACCGTCGAGGTCGGCCGGTCGAGGCTTCTGGCGATCTCCGCGTACGGGAGGCCGTCAGCCACTCCCAGCGCGATCTGCTGGCGTTCCTGCTGGGTGAGTCTGCCGCCCGGCATCGCGATCCCTCCTTGTGGCCTGTGATGCCACGAGCATAGCGTTAACGCTCTATTCATTGCAACGCAACAGCCCTCGCCTGTTGCGTTAGGCAGGAAACCATTGCAATGAAAAGCAGGTCTCGACCAGTGCTTACCGCGTTTTTATGCAACGAACCTGTTGCCACCTTCATGAACGCAACGTAGCTTTTCACTCATCGGAAGCAGCGGGCCGAAGGGCGCGCGACCAGATGAAGGAGAGCACGATGCAGAAGTTCGACACCCCCGCCACCGTCCAGGCCGTCCTCGACATCGCGGCGGGACGCATCCAGTTCATCGCCTCGGACCGCACCGACACCACCGTCGAGGTCCGGCCCGCGAACCCGGCCAGGAACCGCGACGTCAGGGCCGCCGGGCAGACCGAGGTCACCTACGCCGACGGAGTCCTGCGCATCAAGGCCCCCGAGGCGGGCAACCGGCTCCTCGGCGACTCCGGCTCCGTCGAGGTCACCGTCCAGCTGCCCGCCGGCTCCGGCGTCGAGGCCAAGGCCGCCGCCGCCGAGTTCCGCGCCGTCGGACGCCTCGGCGACGTCACCTTCGACGGCGGCCACGGCCCGGTCAAGCTCGACGAGGCCGACAGCGCCCGCCTCACCGGCCTCGACGCCACCATCACGGTCGGCCGCCTGAACGGACCCGGGCAGATCAGCACCCAGCAGGGCGACGTGAACATCACCGAGGCCGTGCGCGGCCCCCTCACGCTGACCACCCGGCAGGGCGACATCTCGGTCACCGCCGCCCGCGGCGTCTCCGCCTCCCTGGACGCCGGCACCTCCTACGGCCGCATCACCAACACCCTGAAGAACACCGACCCCGCCCCCGGACTGGCCATCAAGGCGACCACCACCCAGGGCGACATCCACGCCCGCAGCCTCTGACCCCCGGCAGTCCAGCCCGCAGCCCCCGAAGGAGCACCCCCATGACCAGCATGGCCATCACGGCGACCGGCCTGCGCAAGTCCTACGGCGACAGGACCGTCCTGGACGGGATCGACCTGGCCGTCCCGCCGGGCACGGTCTTCTCCCTGCTCGGACCGAACGGAGCCGGCAAGACCACGGTCGTCAAGATTCTCTCCACCCTCATCACCGCCGACGCCGGCGACCTGCACGTCGGCGGCCACGACCTGGCCACCGACCCGCAGGCCGTCCGCAGGGCGATCGGAGTGACGGGACAGTTCTCCGCCGTCGACGGGCTGATCACCGGCGAGGAGAACATGCTCCTCATGGCCGACCTCCACGGCCTGCCCCGGACCGAAGGCCGACGGACCACCACCCGGCTGCTGGAACGCTTCGACCTCACCGCAGCCGCCGGCAAGCCCGCCTCCACCTACTCCGGCGGCATGAAGCGCCGCCTCGACCTCGCCATGACCCTGGTCGGCGACCCGCGCATCATCTTCCTCGACGAACCCACCACCGGCCTCGACCCCCGCAGCCGCCACAACATGTGGCAGATCATCCGCGCACTCGTCACCGACGGCGTCACCGTCTTCCTCACCACCCAGTACCTCGAGGAAGCCGACCAGCTCGCCGACCGCATCGCGGTACTGGACAACGGCCGCATCGCCGCCCAGGGCACCGCCGAAGAACTCAAGCGCCTCGTCCCCGGCGGACACGTCCGCCTCCGCTTCTCCGACCCCACCGCCTACCGCGACGCCGCCACCGCACTGGACGACGTCACCAAGGACGACGAAGCACTCGCACTCCAGATCCCCAGCGACGGCAGCCAGCGCGCCCTGCGCACCGTCCTCGACCGACTCGACACCGCCGGCATCGAGGCCGACGAACTGACCGTCCACACCCCCGACCTCGACGACGTCTTCTTCGCCCTGACCGGCTCCACCGTCCCCGCCCAGACCACTCAGTCCACGGAGGCTGTCCGATGAGCACCCTGCCCCTCGCCGTGCGCAACTCGTCCACCATGCTGCGCCGCAACCTCCTGCACGCCCGGCGCTACCCCTCCCTCACCCTGAACCTGCTGCTCACCCCGGTCATGCTCCTGCTGCTCTTCGTCTACATCTTCGGCGACACCATGAGCGCGGGCATCAGTGGCGGAGACCGCTCCGCGTACATCGCCTACCTCGTCCCCGGCATCCTGCTGATGACCATCGGTTCCACCGTCGTCGGCACCGCCGTATCGGTCTCCACCGACATGACCGAGGGGATCATCGCCCGCTTCCGCACCATGGCCATCCACCGCGGCTCCGTCCTCTTCGGGCACGTCGCCGGCAGCGTCCTGCAAGCCGTCATCAGCGTCGTCCTCGTCGGCGCCGTCGGCGTGGCCATCGGCTTCCGCTCCACCGACGCGACGGCGCTGGAGTGGCTGGCGGCACTCGGACTCCTGGCACTGGTCTCCCTGGCGTTCACCTGGATCGCGGTAGGAATGGGCATGGGCAGCCCCACCGCGGAGGCGGCCGGCAACAACGCCATGCCGCTGATCCTGCTGCCGCTCATCTCCAGCGCCTTCACCCCGGTCGACTCGATGCCCGGCTGGTTCCAGCCGATCGCCGAGTACCAGCCCTTCACCCCCGCCATCGAAACCCTGCGCGGCCTGCTCCTGGGCACGGAGATCGGCAACAACGGATGGCTCACCCTCGCCTGGTGCCTGGTCCTCACCGCCCTCGGCTACCGCTGGTCCAAGGCACAGTTCGACCGGGACCCGAAGTAATCACAGGCGAAGCGGGGCGGCCCCCGCACCTCGTGTCACCTCAGGGCGGCGCACCCCCGGCACCCCGTCGGAAGTGCGCCGCCTCTCACGTGTGCGGCGCGGTGCGCGTCGGGAAACGCGAGGCGCCCGTCCCCCACGCGAGCTACACGCAGGTGTCCACCCCGAGGTGACGATCCAGGCACGCCCGATCCGTAGCGTTCGAGAGACCGCGCCACCCCGGTCGCGGGCCCGAAGAGGAGTGCTCATGAGGTTGGTCCGACAGCTCTTGGCCGTTGCGGTGGTCTCCATGATCGGCACCCAGGTCGTCGCGGCCGTCGAGGAGAACCCGTGGCTCCAGCTCGCCCTCGGGCTCCTGACGGCCGTGTCCGCCGTGCTCGTTTACGGCTGGGTGGTGCGCAGGACCGAGCACCGCCCGCCCACCGAAGTGGCCCGCAAGGGCGCCGGACCCGCACTCGGCCGGGGGCTGCTCATCGGCGTCGCGATGTTCGGCGCCGTCGTCACGAGCATCTACGTCAACGCCCACTACGAGATGAACGGCCTGAGCTCGGTCACAGGTGCGGTGGGGCTGGCCGGATTCATGGCGGCCGCCGCCGTGACGGAGGAACTGCTGTTCCGCGGAGTCCTGTTCCGGATCGTCGAGGAGCACGCCGGAACCTGGATCGCGCTGACGCTGACCGCCGTGCTGTTCGGCGCCTCGCACCTGCTCAATCCCCACGCCGACCTGTGGGGCGCTCTCGCCATCGCGATCGAGGCCGGTGGCATGCTCGCCGCCGCCTACGCCGCGACCCGCACCCTGTGGCTGCCGATCGGCCTGCACTTCGGCTGGAACTTCGCGGCGGCCGGCATCTTCAGCTCCGAGGTCTCCGGCAACAACACTCCGCAAGGCCTGCTGGACACCGTCACCTCGGGCCCGACGTGGGTCACCGGAGGCGACTTCGGCCCCGAAGGAAGCGTGTACGCGGTGCTGTTCGGCGCCCTGCTCACCCTCGCGTTCCTGTGGCTGGCCCACCGGCGCGGCAACTTGGTGGCACGCCGTCCCCGCGCCGGCAGGACCACCACCACTACACTTCCCCGGTGACCGGACTCCCGCGGATCCAGGAACTGTGGCGCCGGTCGGGCTCCACAGCCTGGTACGTCCCGCTCGCGCTGGCCATCTTCGCCGCCTCGCTGGTGTACCGCAACAACGGCACGGAGCTCGGCGGCCTGCCGGAGCGCCCCTACGACGCCCTGGCCGTCGCGGCGATCGCCCTCCAGTGCCTCCCGCTCGCCGGACGCCGGCGGTGGCCGGTCGTCTGCTTCACCCTGGTGTTCCTCGGCTTCACCCTCGACCAGCTACGCGGCTACCACACGCTCGCGGGTACCGCGCTTCCCATCGCGCTGATGAGCGTGGCGTCCCTGACGGAACGCCACCGGCGCACCACCGCGGTCGCCTTCACCCTCGCGTACGTCCCCCTGGCGGTCGCGCTCCACCGGCTCGGGCCCGGTGAAGCGCCGAGCGAGTTCGTGACGTTCTACCTGGCCGTGGCACTCGCCTGGGGCGTCGGGGTATGGCTCCGCAACGCCCGGGCGGTGGAAGCCGAACACCGCCGCCGCCTCGCCGAGGACACCCGCACCGCCGAACGGGCCCGCATCGCGCGGGAACTCCACGACGTCGTGACCCACCACGTGACGGCGATGGTCGTTCAGGCCGAGGCGGCACGTTATCTGACCGCCGTACCCGATCGCCTCGACCAGAGCCTCACCGCGGTCACGGACACCGGCAGGCGGGCCATCACCGACCTGCGTCACCTGCTCGACCTGCTCAATCCCGACCACGGCACCGAGGCCACGCCACCCCCCGTGGGCAGGCTCCTCACACTCGTCGAGCAGACGCGGCAGGCCGGACAGCCGGTCGAGTTCACGGAGGAGGGAACCCCCGCCGAGTCGACCGGAAGCGCCGACCTGGTGGCCTACCGGATGGTGCAGGAGTCCCTGACGAACGCCCTCAAGTACGCTCGCGGCTGCGGCACTTCCGTCCGGGTGCGCCATGGCCGAGGGGAGATCACCGTGGAGGTCGGCACGGACGGCGGCGGCACGAGGACCACGCCCACCGGCGGAAGCGGCCGGGGCCTGGCCGGTCTCCGCGAGCGGGTCGAGGTCCTCGGCGGCGACTTCAGCGCGGGCCTGCAACCGGACGGCCGCTTCGTCGTCCGGGGCCGCATACCCTCGGGCAGCACCTCGTGACCCCACCGATCCGAGTCCTGATCTGCGACGACCAGGTCCTGATCCGCACCGGGCTCTCGACGATCATCGACGCCCAGCCGGACCTCGAGGTCGCGGGCGAGTGCGGGGACGGGCGGACCGCGGTCGGCCTCGCCGGACAACTGCGCCCGGACGTCGTGGTCATGGACATCCGCATGCCGCTGCTCGACGGCATCGAAGCCACCCGCCTGCTGGCAGGCGCCGGAGTACGGCACCCGGTCAAGGTCCTCGTGGTGACGACGTTCAACCTCGACGAGTACGTCTACGAGGCGCTGCGCGCCGGAGCCAGCGGGTTCCTCCTCAAGGACGCCCCGCCGGACCGGCTGCTCCACGGAATCCGGACCGTCGCCGCCGGCGCGGCACTCCTGGACCCCGAGGTGACGCGCCAGCTGGTGGGCCGGTACGCAGCCCGCATCCGGCCCACCGAGGACCACAGCTCGGACATCCCGCTGACTCCCCGCGAGCTGGAGGTCCTGCGCCTCATCGCGGACGGCCTCTCCAACAACGAGATCGCCGCGTCCCTCGTCATCAGCCGGGAGACGGTCAAGACCTTCGTCTCCCGCATCCTCACCAAGCTGGGCCTCCGCGACCGCGTCCAGGCCGTCGTCTACGCCTACCGCCGGGGCCTGGTGTCCTGAACCATCAGGCCTGCGTGAACGCGCACCACACGAGCTTCCCCGGGTCCCGCTCTCCCACGCCCCACCGGTCGGCGAAGGGGGAATCGGCAGCGCAGGAACGCGTCGGCCATGAAGCTCGTCGGCAAGCTGGTCGGCCTGTTCCGCGTCACGGCGGACCTGACCCAGGCCCAGCTCGCGGACCGGGCAGCCGTACAGGTGGAGACGATCGCCTCCATCGAACAGGGCCGCCGAGCCCTCCTCCCCGACCTGGCCCGGCGCCTGGACGCCCTGCTGGACACGAAGGGGGCACTGGAGACGGCGGTGGACAACATGCCGGAGGTGGACCTGATCCCGGCGTGGGCGGAGCAGTACATGGATCTGGAGCGGGAGGCGCTGGCGTTGTCCTGGTTCGAGAACCAGGTACTGCCGGGGCTGCTCCAGACGGAGAGCTACGCGCGTGCGGTGTTCCGCAGCAAGGTTCCGGTGATCAGCCAGGACGAGATCGAAGCACAGGTCTTGGCACGGACCGACCGTCAAAGCATCCTGCACCGCGCCGTGCCCCCGACCATCAGCTTCATCGTTTCCGAGGCCATCCTTCGGGACCGCCTCGGTGGTGACGAGGTACACGCTGCGCCACCTGCGCACGTGCGCCTCTCTGCCGGGCATCACACTCCAGGTCATGCCCCTCGGCCGCCACACTCACGCGGCGCTCGCCGGCCCGTTCATCCTGCTCGAGACACCGGACTACCAACATCTCGGCTATACGGAAACCCAGCGTGGTAGCCAACTCGTCGCCGACCCGGATGAGGTCAGCATCCTGGCGCAGAAATATGCGATGCTGCGAACGCAGGCTCTGAACATCGAGGACACGAAAGGCCTGCTGGACCGGCTGCTAGGAGAGTTATGAGCACCGCACTTGAATGGTTCAAGTCGAGCTACAGCAGCGACGAGGGCGGGGCCTGCCTCGAAGTCGCCTACAACTGGCGCAAGTCGAGTTACAGCGGCAGCGACGGCGGCCAGTGCATCGAGGTCGCCTCACACCTCTCCGCCATCCACGTCCGCGACTCCAAGACTCCCGAGGGCCCCACCTTCACCGTCGCTCCCACCGCCTGGTCGGCCTTCGCCGCGTTCGCAGCCCGGAGCTGACCGGACAGACCGCAGGCGGTCAGGGCGCTTTGAGCAGATCCCGCAACTCGGCGACATAGGTACGCACATCGCGTTCGGCGGGCAGTTCCACGGAAGCCTCCGGTGCCTCCTGGCCAGGCTGCCGACAGGCCCGGCAGAGGCCGTCGGGAAGCGCCTCGGCGCGGCCGGGCACACCGCACGTGGTGCACTCCATCATCACCCGCCGGACGGGCGTACCGGGCGCGGGCGGCACCGGGGCGGCGGACACCTGGGGCGGGATCTTGTCCTTGAGCCGGGAGCGGACGAACCCGACCGGCGAGTCGACCCCGGCGGGCAGCCCGGCAACGAGCGCCCGCACGAGGTAGTCGGCATCCACACCGCGCGTAAACCACGCGGCGGCCAGCGGCTCCAGGACCGCACAGTCGGCGGCGGATAGCGCCAGACGGGCATCAACGCGACCCAGTCGCGCCAGGGCGGCGTACGCGGGCGAGTCGCCCTCCAGAACGGACGGCACCGGTTCCGGCGCCCGCTGCTGCGGTACCACGTCGGTCACCGGCCGGACGGCGACGGGCTCGGCAACCACCGGCTGCTCGCGCTCGGCACCGACGAGGACGCCCCACCACTCGTTGTCGCGGGGAGTGCGGGACCAGAACGTGCGGAAGACCCAGCGCACCTGCCCGCCCACGCCGGTCACCAGGCACCGCACACGTCGTAGGTAACCGGCGACGGACAGGGCCTTCAGGGCCGAACCGACCGCCTGCTGCCCGTAGAGCGGCAACTGCTTGGCCAGACCCTTGACGTCCATGGCAGCGCCGTCGGGAAGCTGGTCGATGAACCCGGCGATGTGCCGCTCACGCAGCGGCAACAGCATGAAGTCATCGGCGCGGCGCGGCTGCTGGTCCGGGGCGGATCGCTTGCCGTAGCCGGGACTGGCCATCGGGTACGGGCGCGAGGATGCGGGGGCGCGCAGGGCAGGGCTATGGTGCTGGACAGCCACGAGATCGTCTTCCATTCCGATCTTGGGGTGAGACCCCGGCCGGTGTTGCTAGCACCGCGTCGGGGTCGTTCTGGTTTCCGCACCGTAAGCAGTCGCCACACTCCGCTGCAAGTCGGTCACAACTAGTCATACTTGCTGATCGTGACGGGTCAGGGAGGTCGGGGAGGTTTACCCAAACCCTCTTCTACCTACCGGGTAGAGAAGGCGCTCGAATCCCGAAGTCCGTATCTCGTCCCCCGAGTCCCGAAGCTCAAGCGTCGGACCCGCGCCCCCGCAGCCATCCCTCGGAAGAGTGATCCAACCCCTCCCGAAGCTCGTCCCTCGACCCCCGGCACCCGAAGTCCGAGCGCCGGGGCAGGCCATGGCCTCGGTCAGGTCATCCGCCGGGCGTCCTTGCCGATCTCTTCCGGGATCAGCGCCCCAGTCGCTGCGCGACCTCCGTCGCCCAGTACGTCAGGATCATCCGCGCGCCCGCGCGCCGGATACCCGTCAGGCTCTCCAGGATCGCCGCGTCGCGGTCGATCCAGCCCTTCTCCGCCGCCGCCTCGATCATCGCGTACTCGCCGCTGATCTGGTACGCCGCGACGGGTACGTCCACCGCGTCGGCGACCTTGGCGAGGATGTCCAGGTAAGGGCCCGCCGGCTTGACCATGACCATGTCGGCGCCCTCCTCCAGGTCCAGCGCCAGCTCACGCAGCGACTCGCGGATGTTCGCCGGGTCCTGCTGGTACGTCTTGCGGTCGCCCTGGAGCGAGGAGCCGACCGCCTCACGGAACGGGCCGTAGAAGGCGGAGGAGTACTTCGCGGTGTAGGCGAGGATCGACACGTCCTCGTGCCCGGTCTGGTCCAGCGCGTCGCGGATCACTCCGACCTGGCCGTCCATCATGCCGCTGGGGCCCACCACATGGGCTCCCGCGTCGGCCTGGACCTGGGCCATCTCGGCGTACCGCTCCAGCGTGGCGTCGTTGTCGACGCGGCCGTCCTCGGTCAGCACCCCGCAGTGCCCGTGGTCGGTGTACTCGTCCAGACAGAGGTCGGACATGACCACCAGGTCGTCCCCGACCTCCTCGCGCACCGCCCGCAGGCCGGCCTGGAGAATGCCCTCCGGGTCGGTCCCCGCCGTGCCCCGCGCGTCCTTCTTCTCGTCCAGCGGGACGCCGAAGAGCATGATCCCCGAGACACCGGCCGCGACCGCGTCGACGGCGGCCTTCCGCAGCGTGTCCAGGGTGTGCTGCTGCACACCGGGCATGGCCGAGATGGCGACCGGGGCGTCGATGCCCTCGCGTACGAACGCGGGCAGGATCAGGTTCGCCGGGTCGAGCCGGGTCTCGGCGACCATGCGCCGCATGACGGGGGTCGTCCGCAGCCGGCGGGGCCGCGAGCCGGGGAAGTTTCCGTAATCGGTCATCCTTCGAGCGTAGACCCGCACACATCACCGGTTTACCGACACCTGAGCCGGAAAAAGCGGAGGGACGACGAACAGCGGGCCCGGCCGCTCCGCGAGGAAGCAGCCGGGCCCGCACATGGCTCGCCGACCCTCAGGTCGTCGTCCGGCGACGCCGCGCACCGGGGCGCCGCTCGCTCGGCCGGGTCACCGGGTCACCGGCCTCCTTGGCCGCGTCCCGGCGCTGCGCGCCGAAGTCCGCCAGCGCCTGGGCCAGCTTGTGGACCGAGGGCTCCGGGGAGAGGACGTCGACCCGCAGGCCGTGCTCCTCGGCGGTCTTCGCCGTGGCGGGACCGATGCACGCGATCACCGTCACGTTGTGCGGCTTGCCCGCGATGCCGACCAGGTTGCGGACGGTCGAGGACGAGGTGAAGAGCACCGCGTCGAAACCGCCGCCCTTGATCGCCTCCCGGGTCTCGGCCGGCGGCGGCGACGCGCGGACCGTGCGGTACGCGGTGACGTCGTCGACCTCCCAGCCCAGCTCGATGAGGCCGGCCACCAGCGTCTCGGTGGCGATGTCCGCGCGCGGCAGGAACACCCGGTCGATCGGGTCGAAGACCGGGTCGTAGGGCGGCCAGTCCTCCAGCAGACCCGCGGCCGACTGCTCGCCCGACGGCACCAGATCCGGCTTCACACCGAAGTCGATCAGTGCGGCGGCCGTCTGCTCCCCGACGGCGGCGACCTTGATCCCGGCGAAGGCACGCGCGTCGAGGCCGTACTCCTCGAACTTCTCCCGCACGGCCTTCACCGCGTTGACCGAGGTGAAGGCGATCCACTCGTAACGGCCCGTGACCAGCCCCTTGACCGCGCGCTCCATCTGCTGGGGCGTGCGCGGCGGCTCGACGGCGATCGTCGGGACCTCGTGCGGCACGGCACCGTACGACCGCAGCTGGTCGGAGAGCGACGCCGCCTGCTCCTTCGTACGCGGCACGAGCACCTTCCAGCCGAACAGCGGCTTCGACTCGAACCACGCGAGCTGGTCGCGCTGGGCGGCGGAGCTGCGCTCCCCGACCACGGCTATCACGGGCAGGTGCCCGTCCGGCGACGGGAGGACCTTCGCCTGCTTGAGGACCTGGGCGATCGTCCCGAGGGTCGCCGTCCAGGTGCGCTGGCGGGTCGTCGTCCCGGCGATCGTGACCGTGAGCGGGGTGTCCGGCTTACGGCCCGCCGAGACCAGCTCACCGGCGGCCGCGGCCACCGAGTCGAGCGAGGTGGACACGACGGCCGTCGCGTCGCTCGCACCGACCTCGGACCAGCAGCGGTCCGAGGCGGTACGCGCGTCCACGAAGCGCACATCGGCGCCCTGCGCGTCCCGCAGCGGCACACCGGCGTACGCGGGTACACCGACCGCGTTCGCGATGCCGGGCACGACCTCGAAAGGCACACCCGCGGCAGCGCAGGCGAGCATCTCGGCACCCGTGTTGCCGTCCAGGCCGGGGTCGCCCGTAACCGCACGGACCACCCGCCTGCCGCCCTTCGCTGCCTCCATGACAAGATTGGCGGCATCCCTGAGGACGGGTACTCCCGCGGGTGTTGACGCCGCGTCAACAACCGCCATCTCAGGCGTGCTTACCCCTGCCCGCGCATGGCAGCGGACGACGTCGAGAACCTCGGGTTCAGCGACAAGGACGTCCGCGCTCGCAAGCGCCTCGACGGCGCGCAGAGTCAGCAGTCCCGGGTCGCCGGGACCGGCGCCGAGGAAGGTGACATGCCCTGAGGACAGGACAGGGAAGTCGGATACGACAGGGCCGGTGGGGCTCAAAGTGCTCGCTCCCCCATAAGACCGGCCGCACCCTTGGCGAGCATCTCGGACGCGAGCTCGCGACCGAGGGCCGCCGCGTCGTCGTGCGACGTGGGGACGGGACCGGTGATGGACAGCTGCACCAGGGAAGTGCCGTCGGTCGAACCGACGACACCGCGCAGGCGCAGTTCGTTGACAACCTGCCCGTCGGCCAGGAGGTCGGCCAGCGCACCCACAGGTGCGGAACAGCCGGCCTCCAGGGCGTTGAGCAGGGCGCGCTCGGCGGTCACGGCGACCCGGGTGTACGGGTCGTCGAGCTCGGCGAGCGCTGCGGCGAGGTCGGCGCTGCTTTCAGCGCACTCGATCGCCAGTGCTCCCTGGCCGGGAGCGGGCAGGACGGTGTCGACCGGCAGGAAGCCGGTGACCTCGTCCGTGCGTCCGAGGCGGCTGAGCCCGGCGGCGGCGAGTACCACCGCGTCCAGCTCCCCGCTCCGTACAAAACCAATGCGCGTATCGACGTTGCCGCGGATGGCGACGGTCTCTATCTCGAGGCCGTGCGAGCGGGCGTACGCGTTGAGCTGCGCCATGCGGCGCGGCGAACCGGTACCGATACGGGCGCCGGGCGGCAGCTGCTCGAAGGTCAGCCCGTCCCGCGCCACCAGTGCGTCGCGCGGGTCCTCGCGCGGCGGCACGGCGGCCAGGACGAGGCCCTCGGGCTGCGTGGTCGGCAGGTCCTTGAGCGAGTGGACGGCGAAGTCCACCTCGCCGCTCAGCAGCGCCTCGCGCAGGGCCGCGACGAACACGCCCGTCCCGCCGATCTGCGCCAGGTGCTCACGGGAGACATCCCCGTACGTGGTGATCTCGACGAGCTCGACGGCACGCCCGGTCACCTCGCGGACCGCGTCAGCGACCATGCCGGACTGCGCCATGGCGAGCTTGCTGCGCCGGGTGCCTAGCCGGAGCGGTGTGGTGGTTCCCCCGCCCAGGGGTGAGTTGTCGGTCATGACCGCCCTCGATTCGGGTCGTTCAGGTCTGCCCGTGAGACGGCGGCCACCGTCTGCGGGTCGAGGTCGAAGAGTTCCCGCAGCGCATCGGCGTACCCGGCGCCGCCGGGCTCGCTCGCGAGCTGCTTGACCCGCACGGTGGGCGCGTGCAGGAGCTTGTCGACGACGCGGCGCACGGTCTGCGTGATCTCGGCGCGCTGCTTCTCGTCCAGGTCGGGGAGGCGTCCGTCGAGCCGCGCGATCTCGCCGGCCACCACATCGGCGGCCATGGTGCGCAGGGCGACGACGGTCGGAGTGATGTGGGCGGCGCGCTGGGCCGCCCCGAAGGCGGCGACCTCGTCGGCGACGATGGTGCGCACCTGGTCCACATCGGCGGCCATCGGGGCGTCCGCGGACGCCTCGGCGAGCGACTCGATGTCGACGAGGCGCACACCGGCCACACGGTGGGCCGCTCCGTCGATGTCACGCGGCATCGCGAGGTCGAGCAGGTGGAGACGGGCGGGGCCGGCGACGGCCGGCCGCACGGGCACCCGGCGCACCGCCCGGGCCTGGGCGGCGGCCGTGGCGGAACCGTTCTCCACCCACGCGGCGTGCTGGTCGAGTTCGTCGGGCGCGTCGGGCGCGGGGGCCTCGGCCGCCCGCCCCGCGATGTCGAAGTCGACGCCGAGCGCACCGGCGACGGCCTCCGCGGTCAGGACGAGCCCGGTCGCACCGGTACAGGACACGACGACATCGGCACGTGTCAGTTCGTCCGCGACCCCCGCCATCTCCACGGCGCGCGCCGTGGGGACGCCGGCCTGGCCGAGGATCTCGGCGAGCCGGTCGGCACGGGACCGGGTCCGGTTGGCGACCACGATCTCCTTGACGCCCGCACGGGCCAGGGTGGCCGCGGCGAGCGAGGACATCGAGCCCGCGCCGATCACCAGGGCGCGCTTGCCCGCCGCCCAGTCGGTCACCTCCACGCCGTCGGCCAGCTGCTCGAGACCGAAGGTGACGAGCGACTGCCCGGCCCGGTCGATCCCGGTCTCGCTGTGGGCGCGCTTACCGACCCGCAGGGCCTGCTGGAAGAGGTCGTTCAGCAGGCGGCCCGCCGTGTGGAGCTCCTGCCCCAGCGCGAGCGCGTCCTTGATCTGGCCGAGGATCTGGCCCTCGCCGACGACCATCGAGTCCAGCCCGCACGCCACCGAGAAGAGGTGGTGGACGGCACGGTCCTCGTAGTGCACATAAAGATAAGGAGTCAGCTCGTCCAGCCCGACCCCGCTGTGCTGCGCGAGGAGGGTGGACAGCTCGGCGACACCCGCGTGGAACTTGTCCACGTCCGCGTACAGCTCGATGCGGTTGCAGGTGGCCAGGACGGTGGCCTCGGTCGCGGGTTCCGCGGCGAGGGTGTCGTGGAGCAGCTTCGTCCGGGCGTCACCCGCCAGAGCCGCCCGCTCCAGCACGGAGACGGGGGCACTGCGGTGGCTGAGACCTACGACCAGGAGACTCATGCCGGCATCACGGCGGGCATGTCCCCGTCAGGTCCCTTCCGGCCGGCCGGGGTGGCGCGCATCGGCGGCGCGTCCTCGGTGCCGGTGTCCACGGGCGCCCTGCCGTCGGCAGCGGCCTCCTCACCGGCCTTGCGCTGCTCGTGGAAGGCGAGGATCTGCAGCTCGATCGAGAGGTCGACCTTGCGCACGTCGACGCCGTCGGGCACGGAGAGCACCGTCGGCGCGAAGTTGAGGATGGAGGTCACGCCCGCGGCGACGAGCCGGTCGCAGACCTGCTGGGCGGCGCCGGGCGGAGTGGTGATGACCCCGATGGACACACCGTTCTCACTGATGATCCGGTCCAGGTCGTCGGTGTGCTGGACGGCGATCCCGGCCACGGGCGTACCCGCCATGGCGGGGTCGGCGTCGATCAGCGCGGCGACCCGGAACCCACGGGAGGCGAAGCCTCCGTAGTTCGCGAGCGCGGCGCCGAGGTTACCGATCCCGACGATCGCTACCGGCCAGTCCTGGGTGAGCCCCAGCTCACGGGAGATCTGGTAGACGAGGTACTCGACGTCGTAACCGACTCCGCGCGTGCCGTAGGAGCCCAGATAGCTGAAGTCCTTGCGGAGCTTGGCGGAATTGACTCCCGCCGCCGCGGCGAGTTCCTCGGAGGAGACCGTGGGAACCGAGCGCTCGGAGAGCGCTGTCAGTGCGCGGAGATACAGCGGAAGCCGAGCGACGGTGGCCTCGGGAATTCCTCGGCTACGGGTCGCCGGTCGGTGAGTTCGGCCAGTTGCCACGGTGCTCCTGCGGGATGAGCGGGGCTGCAGGCGGCCGTATGTCCTAAGACCGCCCCGTCGACAGCAGGCTATGTCTTTGTGAACGCGTGCACAAAGATAGTGTCCGTTTTGTCTGGTCAAAGTGACCGGGGTCACGCATATTCCCGGCGCGATCCCGGAACCCGGGACGCCATCAACCCGTTGCGGGCCCGAAGGGGGCAAGACGGTACACACTCCTCATGTCCACGCCCCCGAGACCACTCAAAACGCCCATGATGTTAACCGGGTTTCACCACGGAAGCCCCCTCACGTACGCAACGCCGTGCGCAGCCTCGCCGGGTCCACCCGCCAGAAGGTGTGCTGCTCGCCATCGATCAGAACCACCGGGATCTGCTCCCAGTACTCCTTGTACAGCGCCTCGTCCCGCGTGATGTCCTTCTCCACCCAGGACGCGCCGGTCTCCTCGCAGACCTCGCTCACCACCAGCCGCGCGTCCTCACAGAGATGACACCCCGGCTTCCCCAACAGGGTCACCACCCGGTCCGCGGGCTTCTTCCTCGTACGACGCAGCAGAGCACTCATACCTTCATTCTGCGCCCCCCGCCGGACCCGGCCGACGCACGGAATCACCCGTTTAACGCCCCGGCCCCGGAGAGTTCACACCACCGCATCCCGCCAGGTCGGGAAGAGCCGAACAGAATGGCTATGCTCACGACATGGCCGCTCTTGGATGGCTCACTCCCCGCAGGCGCCCCGCCACGGCACGCAGCGTGCTCGCAGGCGAGGCCGCAGCCGAGGCCGCCCGCAAGCAGGCGCTTCCGGCCGGCGCCGAAGGGCTGCCGCTCATCCTGGAAGAGGCGCGGGAACCCGCCTTCCCGGTGGCCGGCGACGCCCGGGCCGCCGCCTTCTTCGACCTCGACAACACCGTCATGCAGGGCGCCGCGATCTTCCACTTCGGCCGCGGCCTGTACAAGCGGAAGTTCTTCGAGCGCCGCGAACTGACCAGGTTCGCCTGGCAGCAGGCCTGGTTCAGGCTCGCCGGCGTCGAGGACCCGGAACACATGCAGGACGCCCGTGACAGCGCGCTGTCCATCGTCAAGGGCCACCGCGTCTCCGAGCTGATGTCCATCGGCGAGGAGATCTACGACGAGTACATGGCCGACCGCATCTGGCCCGGCACCCGCGCCCTGGCCCAGGCCCACCTCGACGCGGGCCAGAGGGTCTGGCTGGTCACCGCCGCCCCGGTGGAGACCGCCACGATCATCGCCCGCCGCCTGGGCCTCACCGGCGCCCTGGGCACCGTGGCCGAGTCGGTGGACGGCGTCTACACCGGCCGGCTGGTCGGTGAACCCCTCCACGGCCCGGCGAAGGCCGAGGCCGTGCGCGCGCTGGCCGCGGCCGAGGGACTGGACCTGGAGCGCTGCGCGGCGTACAGCGACTCGCACAACGACATCCCGATGCTGTCCCTGGTCGGCCACCCGTACGCGATCAACCCGGACTCCAAGCTGCGCAAGCACGCCCGCTCCCTGGACTGGCGGCTGCGCGACTACCGCACCGGCCGCAAGGCGGCCAAGGTCGGCATCCCGGCCGCTGCGGGCGTCGGAGCCCTGGCCGGGGGCACCGCCGCCGCCATGGCACTCCACCGCCGCCGCCGCTGACCCCTCACCCCTGACTCCGCCCGCCCCCTCCGCCGGGGCGGGACCGGCACGCCCGGGGACGTACGCCCGACCGGAAGCGGAACACCGGGCGCAGGCACCTGTCGCTCCGGCCAGTCACGTCGAGTCGCGACGACCACAACCCGTCGCCGCCACAGACAGATACCGAAGCTATTCGATCGATAACCGGTCACGATGTGCGACCCGAACCGTCACTTAGAGGATACGGAAGCGACGTAACCGGTGATTTGAGCAACTGGGTGTAGCAACGCCTGTACGAAGCGTTATTCTCCTCAGACGCACAAGGAGCCCGCCACCCGCTACGACGAGTGACGGTTTTCGAACTGCACGTGATGGAAGCTCTGCCTCTGGGAGTCCCGTGTACCCACACGTCGGGGTTGACACCTCGGGCCTGGCTACGCTGCGCGCAACGGTCCTCGACCACTTGCGCGGCTTCGTCCCCACCGCGTACGCCGTCCCCCAATTTGCCACCCCTGTACCTGCCGGCCCTTGCTATGCGCTGGCCGAACGCAGCGCGGCCGTCGGAAGACGCAGCAACCGCGGCGCCGCGACCACACCTGCCGTCCGCCGGCCGACGGCCGACAGCGACAGCGCCCGCATGATGGATCTCGTCGAGCGCGCGCAGGCCGGCGAGGCCGAGGCCTTCGGCCGCCTGTACGACCAGTACAGCGACACCGTGTACCGGTACATCTACTACCGCGTGGGAGGCAAGGCGACAGCGGAGGACCTCACGAGCGAGACGTTCCTGCGCGCGCTCCGCCGCATCTCCACCTTCACCTGGCAGGGCCGCGACTTCGGAGCCTGGCTGGTCACGATCGCTCGGAACCTGGTCGCCGACCACTTCAAATCCAGTCGTTTCCGACTGGAAGTGACCACTGGCGAAATGCTCGACGCCAACGAGGTCGCGCGGAGCCCGGAGGACTCCGTCCTGGAATCCCTCTCCAACGCGGCGCTGCTCCAGGCCGTACGCCGGCTCAACCCGCAGCAGCAGGAGTGTGTGACCCTGAGATTCCTGCAGGGCCTCTCGGTCGCCGAGACCGCCCGGGTCATGGGAAAGAACGAGGGCGCGATCAAAACCTTGCAGTACCGAGCCGTGCGCACGCTCGCGCGACTACTGCCGGACGACGCCCGCTGACGCCACCATCCGTGACGTGTTCGTGACACACCGATCGGATCATCCTCCGTCCGTAACCCAACTGCCGCGCCACTCGTTGTGCCGGATGCAGGCCCCCTGTCGCCACACCGACCGTCTCCACTCGCTCGATCGCGTGGAAACGTCCCCGGTGGGCAACCTTCCGGACCCTCAGGGGAGTCGACCGTCATGACGAGAGGAGGTGCCGCCAGTGATCGCAAACGTTTCGGCACACCGGCGGGCGAACGCCTTCGCCCAGGCCCTGGAGGAGCAGTCCCCCCAGGGTGCGGCGGCCGTACAGCCCGAGGACCCGGCCCAACCGGCCGACCACGGAACGCTGTTGGCCCTGGCGAACGGCCTCGGTGAGCTACCGGAGCCTGAATTCGATCCCGAGGTCAAAGTGGTGCAACGAGCCCAGCTCGTCGCGGCCATGGAGACCATGTTCGCCGAAGGCGGTGCGTCCACGGGCCCTACGGTGCCCGAACAGCGGAACAAGGGAGCCCACCGCGCCTCCCCGATCCGGAGGCTGCGCCCCCGCTCCCGCTGGGCGAAGGGCCTCACCGCGGGCGGGCTCACGGTCGGTGTGGCCGCGGGGGCGTTCGGCGGAGTGGCCGCTGCCAGTTCCGACGCCCTCCCCGGTGATTCCCTCTACCCACTCAAACGCGGCATGGAGGACATCAGCCTCACCATGGCCGACGGCGACGCCGACCGCGGCGAGGTCCACCTCGACCAGGCGTCGACGCGTCTCCACGAGGCGCGCCGGCTGATGGAGCGGGGCCGCTCGGGCGAGCTGGACCACGAATCCATCGGTGAGGTCAGGCGCGCACTCGACGGCATGACGCACGACGCCACCGAGGGCCACCGTCTGCTCCACAGCGCCTACCAGCGCGACGGTTCCCTCGGCCCCATCCAGGCACTGGACTCCTTCTCCCGCTCGCACCGCGCGAGCTGGAGCAGCCTCCGGGAACGGCTGCCCGTCCAGCTGACCGACATCAGCGACAAGGTCAGCTCCGTCTTCGAGGCCATGGACCAGGAAGTCGCACCCCTGAAATCCCTGCTGCCCCGCACCCCGGGCACCGAGGAGGGCGCGCCGCCCGCCGGCTCCACCCAGGAGAACCGGGGTCCGTCGGCCCCGGACCGCGGGGCTCCTTCCTCCTCCGCGGCTCCGGAGGACAGCGCCTCGGCCAGCACCGCGCCGAAGCCCTCGGACTCCGGCAGCAGCCCGGCCGGCGGCCTGCTCGACGGCGAGGACGGCCTGCTGGACGACCTCCCGACGGACGGCACCACCCCGTCGTCCCCGGGCGACACGTCGGGCGCGCCCCCCGCACCCGACGTCACCCTTCCGCCGCTCCTCCCCGGCCTGCTGCCCGGCCTGGGTATCGACGGCGAGAACGTCGGACCGTAGCGGCGGATCCACGAAGGGAGGGGGCCGTCCCGACCGGACGGCCCCCTCCCTTCGCAGGCGGTGCGGGCAGCGGGCGGCGCCGTCAGAAGAAGACCGACCTGCGCTGCACCAGCAGCTTGTACAGCGTGTGCTGGATCTGCTCCCGTACCTGGTCCGTCAGGTTGAACATCAGCATCGGGTCCTCCGCCGCCTCCGGCGGATACCCGTCCGTGGGGATCGGCTCCCCGAACTGGATCGTCCACTTGGTCGGCAACGGCAGCGCACCCAGCGGCCCCAGCCACGGAAAGGTCGGCGTGATCGGGAAGTACGGGACCCCCAGGATCCGGGCCAGCGTCTTCGAGTTGCCGATCATCGGGTAGATCTCCTCCGCGCCCACGATCGAGCACGGCACGATCGGCACCCCGGCGCGCAGTGCCGTCGACACGAACCCGCCGCGTCCGAAGCGCTGCAGCTTGTACCGCTCGCCGAACGGCTTCCCGATGCCCTTGAAGCCCTCCGGCATCACCCCGACGACCTCACCGCCCTGCAACAGCCGCTCCGCGTCCTCCGCGCACGCGAGGGTGTGCCCGGCCTTCCTCGCCAGCTCGTTCACCACGGGCAGCATGAAGACGAGATCGGCCGCCAGCAGCCGGAGGTGCCGCTCCGCCGGGTGGTTGTCGTGCACCGCGACCTGGAGCATCAGTCCGTCCAGCGGCAGCGTCCCGGAGTGGTTGGCCACGATGAGCGCCCCGCCGTCGGACGGGATGTTCTCGATCCCCTTCACCTCGACCCGGAAGTACTTGTCCGCGAGCGGCCTCAGCACCGACATGAGGACCTGGTCGGTCAGCTCCTTGTCGTAACCGAACTCGTCGACGTCGTAGTCACCCGTGAGCCGGCGCCGCAGAAACGCCAGCCCTCCCGCGATCCGCCGGTCCCAGCCGCTCACCGGTGCCTCCCTGTCGTCCTCTGAGGCGGCACCGGCGGCCTCAGCGGCCCCGTCCGGCACCTGACCACCCGGCAGGGCGCTCACGGGCGCAGGACCGGCCGCCGCGGGCCCCTGGGCCCGGCCGCCGGGCAGCAGGCCTCTGCGCCGCCCCGCGCCGGAGCGCGAACGGTCGTCGTCGAAGGGAATGACCTTGGCGTCCGCCATCGTCTGTCGCGCTCCTCTACCTGGCGCCGTGAGTCGAATGTGCCGTGTCCGCCGGGCCGGTGCCGAGCGGCAGCTCGGCCAGCCTCCCGACCGCCCTGCCCACCCGGTCCGGAGGCAGCAGCCCCGGGCCGCGGCTCCGCGCGAACTCCGCGAACGTCCCGGCCGTCGTGAACTTCGGCCGGAAACCCAGCGTCTCGCGCATCTGGACGGTCGAGACCACCCTGCCGTGGGTGAGCAGCCGGATCTGCTCCGGCGAGAAGTCCGTCATGCCGATCGTACGGAGCGCCGATCCCACCCAGGTCACCGCCGGCAGGAGCAGCGGCACGGTCGGACGCCCCAGCCTGCGTGAGCACTGCGAGAGCAGCAGCACCCCGTCGCCCGCGATGTTGAACGTGCCGCTGTTCAGCGTGCCGCGCCGGGGCTCGCGGGCGGCGATCTCCAGTACGTCGACGACGTCGTCCTCATGGACGAACTGCAGCCGGGGGTCGTACCCGAGGACCGTCGGCAGGACCGGCAGCGACAGGTAGTCGGCGAGCGGCGAGTCGGGCTCGGGGCCCAGGATGTTCGCGAACCGCAGCACGCACACCGCGACGTCGGGCCTGCGGCGCGCGAAGCCCCGGACGTATCCCTCGACCTCCACCGCGTCCTTGGCGAACCCGCCGCTGGGCAGGGACTTGGGCGGCGTCGTCTCGGTGAAGACCGCGGGGTCACGGGGGGCGGAACCGTACACGTTGGTGCTGGACTTGACGACGAGCCGCTGGACGGCCGGCGACTTCTGGCAGGCACCGAGCAGCTGCATCGTGCCGATGACGTTGGTCTCCTTGACCGTCGTCCGGCCACCTCCGCCGAGCGCCTTCGCGGACACGTCCAGATGGACGACCGTGTCGACCGAATGCTCGGCGAGAACCCTGGCGATCGCCGACTGCCGGATGTCCGCCAGGACGAATTCCGCGTCGCCCAGGTCATGCCCGGGCGGGATCGCGTCCACGGCGATCACCCGGTCCACACCGGGATCGCGCTGGACACGCCGTACGAAACGGCCTCCCAGCTGCCGTGCCGCGCCTGTGACGAGCACGATCTTCCCCAAGACCAGCGCCTTCCGTCGATCGTTGACGTCCACCGAGCGGGGACTTCCCCTGGCCGTCACCGTAGCCGGTGGATGTTGCCCTGTGACGACCCCAGGCGGCCTTTACCCGACCGGAGGCGGCAGGACCACCGGATCCGCCGTACGACGGGCACCCGGCGGCACGCCCGGAATCCGGGTCCGGGAGCCGCCCCCGGAACGCGCCGAGGCCCCCCCGCCAGGACGGCGGGAGGGCCTCGGACTCACGAACCGCGTTCGCTTACTTCTTGTTGCGACGCTGAACGCGCGTGCGCTTGAGCAGCTTGCGGTGCTTCTTCTTGGCCATCCGCTTACGCCGCTTCTTGATAACAGAGCCCACGACTACCCTCGCTCACTTCTTCTTCACTGGTGCGGGGCGTCTGGGCCCACACGACCTACGTCGGCCTAGCCTACCCGCCACCGCGTGAGGGACGTAATCCGAGGGCAACGTCAGGCTGACTCCACCCCCACGAAGGACTCGCGAAGATACTCGTGAACCGCTTGCTCCGGGACCCGGAAGGACCTTCCCACCCTGATCGCCGGCAGATGACCGCTGTGCACCAAGCGGTACACGGTCATCTTCGACACCCTCATGACCGAGGCGACTTCCGCCACGGTCAGAAACTTGACCTCGTTGAGAGGCCTCTCACTGCCAGCAGCCATGACCCACCTGTACCTTCCGCACGAGACGCGCACCGGCTTCCCCTCCGGTGACTCTTCGTCGTTGTGCGCTCACTCCCCAGATTAGGGGCGGGTGATGCGAGTGGGGAAGAGGTGAGACGATCGGCGGCCTACCGTGACAGACATGCCCGATTGAGTACATACCGCGCGAGGGGCCGGTAGTAGTCGGACCTCACACCGTCATCAACCGGAACGGCGACGGACACCCGCCCCTCCGCCTCACCCACGAACAACGCGGGGTCATCCGTATCCGCCAGCCCGATGGCCTCGATACCCAGCTGACCTGCGCCGCAGACCCACCCGTGGTCCCCGACCACCAGCTCGGGCAGCACTCCCCGGGCCTTCACGGCCTCCTCCAGCACCGCCCGGACCGGCAGCGGCGAATGGGTATGTGCGCCGGTGGCACTCCCGGGGACCCGCACGCCCGGTTCGCGCACCAGCGCGACTCCCCGTACGTAGTCGAGGCTGTACGTGCGTACGCCGAACCGGGTCGTTATGTCGACACATCGGCCCTGCGCGGGAGTGAGCACCACGCACCCTGCCGCCGACAAAGCGTCTGCCAGACCGGCGTAGAAACCGAGCAGCCGGTGCGGATGCCCGGTGCCGAACAGCACCGGCGCCCGCCTCTCCGCCACCCGGGCGAGCCGGTCCGCGAAAGCGTCCAGGGCGGCCACGGTCCTCTCCGGATCGATCACGTCCGGACCTGACACGTGGCCAGGATCGTCCGACACCCCGCACTTGTCGGCCATCAGCCGCAGCAGGTCACGCTCTCCCCAGTCCCGGTCAGGATCGAGTCCGAGCAGCACACGCGGATCCCTCGCCGCGAAGAGCCGGTACCTCCGCAGACTGGTCTCCCGCGACGTGGCCACGGGCCCGGCGAGCCGGGCCGCCAGCAGGTGAGCGCGCAGCGCTCCGGTGCTCAACACCCTCCGATGCTCCCGCACCGGGGCCCTCCCCGCGGCGGAACCGGGACACCGCACCACCGTTGGCGTAACTCCGGCTCAGGCCAGCAGCCCCCGCAACGGGAACGCCGCACGCCGGGTCGCCAGTACGGCCTGGTCCAGCCGGTCCGCCGGGTCGTACCCGTCCTCCCACGGCTGCCACGACGGCGCACGGCCGTCCGTCATACGCGCCGGGCCCGGCTGACGCGTGCGGGCGTACACCTCGTCCCGCCACGACGACGGAACAACCGTCTCCGGGTCCACCGGCTCATGCGCGGCGATCCCCACCAGATGCGTCCAGGACCGCGGCACCACATCCACCACCGAGTAACCGCCCCCGCCCAGCGCCACCCACCGCCCGTCCTCCGCGCAGGAGTGCGCGAGGTCGTGACAGGCCGTCATGACGGCACGCTGGGCGTCCAGCGACACCGCGAGATGTGCCAGCGGATCCTCGGCATGCGTGTCGGCACCGTGCTGGGTCACCAGCACCTGCGGCCGGAAGTCCTCCAGCAGCTCCGGCACCACCGCGTGGAACGCCCGCAGCCACCCGGCGTCTCCCGTACCCGCCGGCAGGGCCACGTTCACGGCACCGCCCTCACCCGGCCCGGCACCGGTCTCCTCCGGCCACCCCGTCTGCGGGAACAGCGTGCGCGGGTGCTCGTGCAGCGACACGGTCAGCACCCGGGGGTCCTCCCAGAAGGCCGCCTGAACCCCGTCCCCGTGATGGACGTCCACATCGACGTACGCCACCCGCTCCGCGCCCAGTTCCAGCAGGCGGGCGATCGCGAGCGCCGGATCGTTGTACACGCAGAAGCCCGAGGCCGCTCCGGGCATCGCGTGGTGCAGCCCGCCGGAGAAGTTCACGGCGTGCGCGGCCTCCCCACGCCACACCGCCTCGGCGGCCCCCACCGAGAGCCCCGCGATCAGCGCCGACGCCTCGTGCATCCCCGCGAACGCGGGATCGTCCAGAGTCCCCAGCCCGTACGCCTGGTCGGCGGCACCGGGATCCGCGGACGCCGCCCGGACGGCCGCCACGTAGTCCTCACGGTGCACCAGCCGCAGCGTGGAGTCCCCCGCGGGCCTGGCCGAACGGACATCCACCGACCCGTCCAGCTCGAGCGCCCGCACCAGCCCCATCGTCAGGGCGAGTCTGGCCGGGTCCATGGGGTGACCCGGCCCGAAGTCGTACCCCGTTACTGCCTCATCCCACATCAGCTGCGCGCGCCCGCTCATGCCCGCCACCGTATCGGTCGGGTTCCGTGCCGAACGACCGGGCGTACACGAGCGTCGCGAGGACCAGGACCATGGGCACGAGCATCGCTCCCCGATAGCTCCACGCGTCCCCGAGCGCCCCGACGAGGGGCGATCCGACGAGGAACCCCACGTAGTTGAAGACGTTCAGCCGGGCCACCGCCACATCGCTCGCCCCGGGGAACATCCTTCCGGCTGCCGCGAAGGTCTGGGGCACGATCACACAGAGCCCCAGCCCCAGCAGCGTGAAGCCGAGCATCCCCCACCACGCGCCGGGAGCCATCGCCACCACCGCGAACCCCGCGGCGGCCAGCACGCTGCCGCCCCGCACCACGGCCACCGCTCCGAACCGCCGCACCCCGAGGTCACCGACGGCCCGGCCCAGCAGGGTCGTCACCATGTAGACGTTGTACGGAACCGTCGCCAGCTGCTCGGAACCGCCCAACACGTCCTGGAGGTACTTGGCACTCCAGTTGGAGACCGTCGAGTCCCCGATGTACGCGAACGCCATCACCAGGCAGAGCGGCATGAGCAGCCTGAACGGCACGGACGCGGCCTGGCCGGCCTCCGCCGCCACCGGCGCCCCAGCCGGCTTCCCCTCCGCGTACCACCGGCTGCCGATCAGAGCCGCGGGCAGCAGGACGACCACCGCCGGCAGATAGGACACCAGCAGCGACCCGTCGCCGCGCGCACCCGCCCACGCCACCGACGCCCCGGCGATCCCGCCCAGGCTGTACGCGGCATGGAACCCGAGCATGATGCTCCGCCCGTACGCCCGCTGGAGACTGACGCCCATCATGTTCATCGACGCGTCCAGCGCCCCGACCCCCAGCCCGAAGACGCCGAGCGCGAGAGCCACCTGCCAGACCTCACTGCCCGCGCCCACGCCGAGCAGGGCCAGCAGCACGACGGGCTGCGCCCACCTGAGCACGATCCCGGGCCGCACCCGCGCGACCACCTTCTCGGTGGCCACACTGGCGACCCCCGCCAGCACGGGCACCGCGGCCAGGAACACGGGCAGCAGCCCGTCGGATATCCCGTACCGGTCCTGAATGGCGGGGATGCGCGTCACGAGCAGCGCAAAGGTCACCCCTTGCACCAGGAAACTCATGGCGAGGGAGGCTCTGCCGTACCGCAACCGCGCATCCGTCATGGCCGCGAGCGTAGAGCTCCGGTCTACCGCTGGGTAGATCGGTCAGGCGAGCAGTTTCCGGAGCTGCGACATGTCGGAGAAGTGCCCGGTCACCCCGACGAGCCGGTCCGCCGGCATCATCGAGGTGAAGCCGTACACGTCCATCCCCGCGGCCCGGGCCGCCTCGACGCCGAGCGGGCTGTCCTCGACGACGACACACCGGTCGGGGGCGACACCCATCCGTTCGGCGGCGTGGAGGAACAGGTCCGGGGCCGGCTTCCCACGCCCCACGTCCTCGGAGCTGAAGATCCACTCCTCCTCGAACCACTGGTCGAGGCCGGCCTTCCGGTGTCCGGCGGCGATCTTCTGGTGGCTCCCGGACGAGGCGACGCAGTACGCCACCCCGTCGGCGACGAGTTCGCCCAGCAGTTCCTCGACCCCGTCCACGGCGACCAGTTGCTCCGCCTCGAACGCGGCGAGGGTGCGGCGGTGCAGCTCCTCGTCGAACTCCGCGGGCAGCTTCTGGCTCGTCCGCTCGTCCACCAGATCGTGCACCCGGTGGATCGCGGCCCCCATGTAGTCGCGGAGGGACTCCTCGTAGGAGGTGGGGTGACCGAGCTCCGTGAGGTAGCCGGCCAGGACCGTGTTGGAGATCGGCTCACTGTCGACGAGCACGCCGTCGTTGTCGAAGATGACCAGTTCGTAGCGCATGGTTCGACCCTAGACGCTCAGAACGCAGAAAAGCCCCGTGCCACAAGGGCACGGGGCTTTCCCGGAATA
>NZ_JBISCE010000045.1:0-20436 GCF_044385685.1 Streptomyces sp. ALB3
CCCCCGACCCCAGCATTCAGGTCGGGCTCGCGGAAACAGAAGGCCGGCGCCGAACCAGGGCCGGCAGATGGTGTAGCAGTTCCTTCGGGGCCCCGGTGCCATGGCACCGGGGCCTCTCCACGCGTTCCACAAGAGAGGTGCAAGTGACAGCAGAGGTCTCTTACGGCCGTCTCGACGACGACTACCCCGCCTACACCATGGGCCGGGCCGCCGACATGCTCAACACCACACAAGGCTTCCTCCGCGCCATCGGCGAAGCCCGCCTCATCACCCCCCTGCGCTCCCCGGGCGGCCACCGCCGCTACTCCCGCTACCAGCTGCGCATCGCCGCCCGCGCCCGCGAACTCGTCGACGCCGGGACCCCGATCGAGGCGGCCTGCCGCATCGTCATCCTCGAAGACCAGCTCGAGGAAGCCCGGCGCATCAACGCCGAACACCGCCGCACCGCCGAAGCCACTGGCTCGAGTTGATGTAGATCGGTGCTCGTCCTGGACGACCTGGAGCAACCGGCCCGGACTCGTCTGGGACGAACGGCAGGGACGGCTCACCGCCACCTCCCGCCACCCCCTCACTCGGGGCGCAACCCTGCCTCCGCCCGGCGACGGGACCCGGTACCTGGCACAGGGCAGCGCACCCCTTCCAGCAGCCCTCGTCGCCGCTCTCCCCGCCTGCCAGCGGCGCGACACTCAGCTGGGGCTGCCAGGGTGGCTGAACTCGATTGCGCAATCTGCGCAACCAACCACTGACCTGCGGTGGTGATTTTCTGGGGTGAGCACGGTGAGCCGTGGTGAGTGGACACGACCTTGTGGTCAGTAAGCCCTCGGGTCCGTGGTGTGTTTCCGGTCGACTTCACCGGCGCCAGATCGGCTTCCGCTGGCGCTGCCTCACCTGTGGTCGGCAGGCCCTGCCCGTCCTCGCGCACCTGTGTTGCGGTGATACCTACGCCCGTCTCGCGGCGGGTTTCCACATCGGGGTCGCGACGGTCTACCGCTACATACACGAGGCCGTCGATCTCCTGGCCTCGCTCGCTCCGACGCTGGAGCAGGCCATGGAAACAGTCCGCAGGACGTACGTGATCCTCGACGGCACGCTCCTGCCGATCGACCGCATCGCCGCCGACCGCCCGTACTACTCGGGGAGGAAGAAGCATCACGGCATGAACGTGCAGGTTCTCGCCGACCCGGCCGGACGCCTGATCTGGGCATCGGACGCACTGCCGGGAGCCACGCACGACCTGACCGCGGCCCGGACCCCCGGCATCCCGGCCGCTCTGACCGCCGACGGCATCAAGTGCTGGGCGGACAAGGCGTATCAGGGTGCGAGCTCGAGCATCCGCGTCCCGTTTCGGGCAGAAACCTGCGCGGCTGGCGCCGGCGTCACAACCGGGACCATGCCAAGATCCGCAGCCTCGGCGAACGAGCCATGGCGATCCTGAAGAACTGGCGGCTCCTTCGGAAACTCCGTTGCAGCACTACCCGGATTACCATCAATGAAGCATGGATTGGAGTACGTATCGTCGCGGCGCTCTGGGCGCTTCTGGGATGGCGTTTCAAGGGTGTCGGCACCGACAGGATTCCTCCCCAGCGCTGAGAACTCCTACCGGAATGACACTTTGAGGTCGGCTCCTCGTCGTGGGATGCCGTCGGGCAGCATGGGGCGATGGACTTCGAACAGCCGTTGCCTCGCGAGCTGAAGGCTGTCGATTCGGCCTCGCTGTTCAGGCTGGAGGAGCGGGCGCGTGACCTCGGTCTGAGCCAACGGTTGGACCCGGCGTGGGTGCGCGCGAATGCGGCACCTGACGGTACCCACTATCTGTGGCCGGCCCTGTGGCACACCTTGTCCCACCGCCCGGACGCACCACGTCACGTGCGGTGGGAACTGCTGATCGCTCTGCGTACGGGAGACCGTGTGCTGAGCCTGCTGGATGTGATCCCTGACGACTTCGTCCCGCTCCCGAAGGTGACCTCGCGCGAAGAGGGTATGCAGGTCAGGCGGCTACTTGACCGTGCTCCTTCGGTGCGGGAGTGGCTACTGCGGGAGGGCGAGGGCCCGGGCCGCCTGTGACAGGCGTCGCCAGCAGATGAGTGCGCACCCGAGGGTGAGGAAGGCTTCGTGGATGTCGTCGCGGATCTCCCAGCGGCTCCGCAGGCGAGGGAACCAGTGCAGGTGGGCGAAGGCGCGCTCGACGAGCCAGCAGCGGCGGCTGCAGCACCGCCCACTCGCCGTCCGTGAGATCCCCCATTCTGAGCATGACCACAGTAACTGGTTAGTTGATCGAAGAGACACGGCCCAGAGCCGGCGGTCTCCACGCGAGCCGAGGAGCCGGGAGGGCCCGTAGAGGGCAGCGCCTTTTCGCCTGACTCATTTGAAGGCCGGCCGACGGGATCGGCCGCATTCGGTGCCGTGAGGTGGCGGACTCGGGGTAGTCGGAGGTCACTCGGACGGTGCTTTTGCCGCCCGGCCCGATCCCACAGCCCCAGAGGAGCACCATGTTCACCTTCAGCGCGTTGTCCCGGCGACTGCAGCGCAGTGCGCGCAAGGTGTTCGGATGGGAGCGGCTGCGCCCTGAGCAGTTGCGGGCGATGAAGTCGGTCATGGAACAGCGCGACACTCTCGTGGTGATGCCGACCGGCGCAGGGAAGTCCGCCGTCTACCAGGTGCCCGGGGTACTTCTGTCCGGCCCCACCGTCGTCGTCTCTCCTCTGATCGCCCTGCAACGGGATCAGGTGAGCGGCCTGTTGAGACGGGCTGGTGCGGACGCCGCGGCCGTGAACTCCACCCAGAGCCGCGGCGAGAACGACGCGGTGTGGGACCGGATCAGCGAAGGAGACGTCGACTTCGTCTTCCTCGCCCCGGAGCAGTTGGCCAAGGACGAGGTGGTCGAGCAGCTCGCGGTGGCACGGCCCGCGCTGTTCGTCGTGGACGAGGCACAGTGCGTGTCGACCTGGGGGCACGACTTCCGGCCCGAGTACCTGCGGCTGGGCCAGGTGATCGACCGGATCGGCCGCCCGCCGGTGCTCGCCCTCACGGCGAGCGCCGCCGCCCCGGTGCGGGCGGACATCGTCCAGCGGCTCGGCATGCGCGACGTGCGGGAGGTGGTCACCGGCTTCGACCGGCCCAACATCCACCTGGAGGTCGTCCCCTTCCGGGGCGCCGCCGACAAGCGCCGGGCGGTGGTCGAACGCGCCGCCGTCGAACCCAAGCCCGGGCTGGTCTACGTGGCGACCCGCAAGGAGTCCGAGGAGTACGCCCGCGAGCTGGGCGACCTGGGGCTGGGCGTGGCGGCGTACCACGCCGGCCTGCCCGCCAAGGAACGCGGCGCGGTGCACGACCGTTTTCTCGCGGGGGAGCTGGACGTGGTGGTGGCCACCTCCGCCTTCGGGATGGGCATCGACAAGCCGGACGTCCGGTTCGTGCTGCACGCCTCGGTGCCCGGCTCCCTGGACGCCTACTACCAGGAGATAGGCCGCGCCGGACGGGACGGGAAGCCGGCCCGGGCGATCCTTGCCTACCGGTCGCAGGACCTCGGCATGCAGCGGTTCTTCGCCGCCGGACGCCCCGACCCGGACACCGTCTACCAGGTAGCCGGCACACTGGAGGAACACGCTGGCCCGGTCCGGCCGAGCGATCTGCGCCGCGAGACGGGCCTGACGGCCAGTCGGCTGACAGCCGTCGTCAATCTACTCGAACAGGTCGAAGCGGTACGCACCACCGAATCGGGAGACCTGGAGACCACCGTCGCCGCCGATCCTGCGGAGGCCGCCCGCAAGGCCGTCGAACTCGGTGACGCACACCAGCAGCTGGAGCGATCGCGGGTCGACATGATGCGGGGCTACGCGGAGAACACGGGCTGCCGACGGCGGTTCCTGCTCGGCTACTTCGGGCAGGAACCGGAAGCCGGGGGGTCCTGCGGCTCCTGCGACCGCTGCGAGGCCGCCGCACTTTCCACGAATGGCCCGAAGGCGGTCGCGGGGGTGCTGGCCGGCACCGGCGGACCGGTGGCCCCGCAGGAGGTGAGCCGCGCCGACGACGCCCCGCACCCCTTCCGGCTCGGTGCCCGGGTCCGGCACGGTCAGTGGGGGGACGGCTCGGTGATGAGCCAGGACGGCCGTCGGCTGACCGTGTTGTTCGAGACGGCCGGCTACCGCACGCTCTCCCTGGACGTGGTCGAACAGAACGGCTTGCTGACGTTGCGCTGAGAGGGTGTTTCGTCTCGTTGTTTCATCCCGGATTGCGTGGTTGCGGGCGGTTCATGTGCCACGCCATGTTGGGGTGGATTCGGCGGTGAGTCTGCGGGTCATGAAGTTGATCACCGCGAGGTGGATCATGGCTTCGGACCGGTGTGGGTGGGCTTCGTAGTCGCGGGCCAGGCGTCGGTGGTTCTTGTGCCATCCAAGGGTCCGCTGCACGGTCCAGCGGCGGGGCAGAACTGCAAAGCCCCTGGTGGTGGGGTCGCGGCGGACGATATGCATGTCGATGCCGAGCGTGGAGGCGTGCTCGACGAGGTACTGGCGGTAGCCGCCGGCGACCCAGATTTTGCGGATGGTGGGATGCTCTGCGGCGATCTGTTCGATGAGGGTTCGGTCGGCGGTCGAGTCCTGCACCCTGACCGCGGTGACCAGCACTCCGAGGAGGAGCCCGAGGGTGTCGATGACGATGCTCCGTTTGCGGCCGACGATCTGCATGCCTGCGTCGATTCCTTGCCCGGAGGTAGGGACGTTGGTGGAGGTCTTGATGCTCTGGGAGTCGATGACGCAGGCGGTCGGTTCGTCGTCTCGGCCTTCCTGCCTGCGGACTTGGTCCCGAAGCCTGGGTCGCCGACCACCTGAGCGCGATCCTCGCAGGCCATGCCGCCCGCACCGCCGACCAGGTGACCGCCCAAGCCGACCGGGAACACCTGCCAGCCACCCGGCGCGAGGGCGTCGACGCCTGCCGCCGCTACCTGACCGGCCACCTCGACCAGCTCCGCTACGACACCGCACTCGACAACGGCTGGCCGATCGCACCGGCGCGGTCGAAGGCGCCTGCCGTCACGTGATCGCTGACCGCTTCGACATCACCGGCGCCCGCTGGGGTCTTCACGGAGCCGAAGCCGTCCTACGGCTCCGCACCCTCGTCGCCAACGGCGACCTCGACTCCTACTGGCACTTCCACGCCGCCCGCGAGCACGAGCGCCTCTACCTCACCCCCGACAAGCAGGACTTCAACCTCACCGCTTGATCACGAGCCTGCTTGCGGACAGACTGCGACTCATGAGGTTCACAGGCATGCGCGCCGGCACACAGACCACCGGCGCCGAGGCGGACCTCCCCATGCCCCGGCAGGCTCACCAGTGACTGCCGACCTGCCCAGCTTCCGCTACCATCCCGACCCCGTCACAGGCGGGTCCGTCCGTGAGAGTGCCGAGACCTGCGCCTGCTGCAACCGCAGCACGGGATGGATCTACACCGCCAGTTTCTACACGGCCCAGGTTGTCAGCGGGGGATTCTGCCCCTGGTGCATCGCCAACGGCAGTGCCGCTGAACGATTCGAAGGTGAATTCAACGACGCACACGGGCTCGACGGCGTCAGCGAGGAGACCCTGGTGCAGGTCACCCGCCGCACCCCGGGCTTCCACGCCTGGCAGGATCCGCACTGGCTTGTCCACTGCAACGACGCGGCCGCCTTCATCGGCGAGGTCGGATACACCGAGCTGGCAGCTCACCCCGAGGCACTCGACCAGCTTCGCCTCGACCTCCGAATGGATGGCTGGCACGACGCGCCCCAGCTCGAGAGCTTCCTGACCCACCTTGGCCAAGGGGCAAGCGCCATGCTCTTCCGCTGCACCGTCTGCGGCACCCACCTCGCCTACGCCGACGCTTCATAACCACCGCCCAGCGCAGGCGCACCCTTTCCCTTCAAAGGAACTACACCCAAATCATTCGACGGCGTCGGGAGAATGCCTGGCATGGGTACAGACATAAGCGGCTTCCTCGAGTATCGGGTGCCGCAAGACGATCAGGAGCCGCTCTGGTACAGCTCACACGGCCTCAGCTCCCTCAACGATGATGTCCGTGACTACGACGCGTTCGGTTGTCTCTTCGGGGTCCGCAACTATGCGAACTTCCGTCCTTTGGCCGCAGCCAGGGGGTTCCCCGGCGATGCCTCGGCCACCGTGAGTGCGCGGTTCGCCGAGCTGACCGAGTGGTACGGCGAAGACGGCTTCCACAGCACCACGTGGATCACGTGGGCCGAGGTGAAGGCCGTCGACTGGAATGAGCTCGCAGAGAAGCCCGACAGCCGGCTTCACCAGTACCGTCAGACTTCGACCGGGCTCAGGATGACGGGCAAGTCCTCCTGGAGCCGTGTATTCGCCGAGGCTGTCGGTATCGAAGTGGGTGAGGCACGGGAGTGGCCCGAAGGAAGTGAGTGGCTCGTCGGTGACACTATCTACAGGTCAGCCACCATCCGCCGCAGAGAAGCCGTCACCGAAACCGGCGAGTGGCAACCCGTCTGGGAAGCCATGAAGGAACTCGCCGAACAGCACGGTGACGACAACGTGCGTCTCGTCGTGTGGTTCGACGACTGAGCAGGACACTGCGACCGCGCATCGCCGCTGGACGCGTCCAGGCGCCCGCCCGTCCGGAGGACCTGCGGGCCGCCGAGGTTGCGGCCGCGCTGGACCTGCTGGACGGCCTGTGGCGGGCCCCGCTCCGGCTTGTGATTGGCCACCGGGTGACCGCGTATGTCACCACTTTTGTGCTGGTCCTCGTCACCAACAAGGCACTGGTGCTGAGCGGGGCTGTTTCCTGCAGCGTGTGGGGCTGGATCTGGTTCGCGCCCCTCCTGCTGGCCGAATCGAAACTCAAGCTGGCCCGGCGGCTGGCCCGGTAGCGGGTGATCGCCGCGATCGAGGCCCGGCACGCCCGGGCCGCCGCCGACTAGGTTCCAACAACGCACGCGTGGCCTCTTGTGTGCAACGAAGGTCTCGATCAGCAGGGCCGGACGGACCCGGCGGCGTAGGCCGCCTCTTCGACGGGGCCCAGTCCGGTCGCCGCAGCAGAGACTGTGGACACCCTCACGCTTCCTGGCGGACCGCTCCCACCTACTTGGGCTGAACCCGCGCAGGAGGATCGCCGTCCCCGGTCCCGGCCGGTAGAGGCGTACCCCGCCGGGGACACGGGCGCTGCGCAGCACGGGCACACCGCCCACCCGGCCGCGCGGGTCCTCACCAGCGTCCTGGACATCGCTGACCCGACATACAGGAACTCGACCCAGCGAGCCCAGCATCCGGCCCCCCACCGCGGTCACCCGTACGGGCCCCGTCCCGGCCTTGTCAGCCCCCGGTGCCCGGGGGAGTGCCCGACCATGGCGAACGGAGCCCGGCCGGGCGCCCTTCGCACGTCGACCGGCCGGGCCGCACCACCGGCACCGCGCCCTGGTCACGATGCCGATCATCACGCCGAATCCGGTCGGCTCACCGCGGTCGCGTTGGACGGCCCGGTTCCTGGAGGCGATCCCGCGCATGCGGCCGTGCCCCAGGCCGTACGCGCGGGGTCCACGCTGCTCACCCACGGTCGTGCGGGCGCCGCCCGGCCATGCCGTCGCTCAGTAGACGCGTGGCGAGCTCAGCAGCCGGCCCTACGTAGTCATCCGCCAGGTGAGGGACGGCCCGCATCGGTCGGGCGGATACTCCTTCTCCTCGTTGTCGGCTGACGCCGCCGGCCTGTGCAGGATCTCGCGGCCCGTGTCCTGCGGCGCCCCGTTGTCTCACGCCGAGTCCAGCCGTCCAGTCTCACGATCGTGTCCAATTCCTCGGAACGGTCGGGAGGCGAGCACCTGTCCTGTCGTGCTGCGGCTGTCAGATGGTGGGCCGCTGACGAGCCGGGATGCCAGGTTGCTTGCGACCGCGGAGGCTCGAGGTGTCTCAAGCGACTTGGCGTTTACGGAAGTCTCGTTCGCGATAGAGGCGGGCCACTGCCCTGGAGACATCGGTGTGGCCCGCCATGCCGTTTGCTGGTTTCGGCCGCTTCAGCCCTGGTTTCCGGGTTGGAGCCTCAGCTGCTGGCCAGGGTGCGGTCCAGGAGGGGAAGCAGTCGATCCCAGTGGCGCTTCAGCCCGGAAGCGCTGAAAGCGTCGGTGTCGGACATGGTGAAGCCGTGGGTGGTGCCGGGGTAGATCTCGGAGGTGTAGCCGACGCCTGCCGCGCCCAGGGCCTGGTTGAGCTCGCCGAGGGCCTCAGGTGTCATGTCGCCTTCGGCGTGGCCGAGGTGGACCTGGGCGGTGAGCCTGGAGAAGAGGTTGGCCCCATCGACACCGACGGGGCCGTGGAACGCGGCGACGGCCGCCACGTGGTCGGGGTGGGCCGCGGCGGTGCGCATCGCGTAGAGGCCGCCTATGCAGTAGCCGGTCACCGCGACCGGTCCGGCGCTGACCTCGGGCTGGGTGGTGAGGAAGCTGAGGTGGGCGTCGGCGTCGCTCAGGACACGTTCGGCGGTGTGCGCCTCGATCATGGGCATCAGCTGGGCGAAGACCGCGGACCGGGCCTCTTCTCCGATGTAGTCGGGAAGCTCCACCAGCGGTGCCGGGCCGTGCCGGTAGAAGGAGTTGGGGACGAGTACGTAGTAGCCGTGCCCGGCCAGTTCGCAAGCCATCGCCCGCAACGCGGGCCGGATGCCGAAGCCGTCCGCGTACATCAGCACCCCTGGGTGCCGCTCGCTGTGGTCGGGGAAGGCGGCGAAGGCGTCGGCCTGGCCGTCCGTGGTCGGAATCCGCAGCGTTTTGGTGCGCATGAATGCTCCTGTCGTGGTTGATGTGCAGAGCCTGTGATCAACACGACGGAGGCGGTGCCCGCGCAGCAGCGCAAGAGCCTTGATCAAAAAGCGGGCCCGAACCAGCCCGTACGGCGCTCAGAAGAGCCCCGGGTCACCGATCCGTGTGTGGCGCAAGGCCGTCCCGGTATTCATAGCCGCACAGCGTAGCCCACCGGATATGAGCCGACGCCAGCACTCCAGCTCGTCACATCGGCCCACGCGCCCTGCGCAGTCGTGAGAATCAACCCGCCCGCTCCAGCGGCAGCGCAGTGCGGGGGCATGCGCGTTGAGGGTCAGGTAGGCCTCGGTCGCGTGGGAAGAAGGTCTCGCGGCGGCGCGCGGGTAGGCCGGGACGAGCGGGACTGGACTGCCGCCTGACCCTTGCGGGACGCGCACTCCGGGCAAGGACGGGGCGCGGGAGGGCAGGCGCCTGCGGCAAGCGCCTGCCTGAGGTGGCGATGCTCGGATGCGGTGCTTTCGCGTCCGAGTTGGTCCTCCTCATCCCGGTTGTTCGTCATGCCTCCGGTACTGACCACGCCAGCGGCTGCTGATGCCTTTCGAGCGCGTGTCGGTCGTTGTTTCTCGCAGATCATGACGTTTCCCTGCCCGGGCAGGGCTGGTGCGTCCCCCGGACGGCTCTGTCGTCAAGCTCGGGCCGGTCTCACCGACGGACACCTGCCGGATCAGCTACCTCTCCGTCTGCCCGGGACGCGGCGCCTGAGCCGGGCCCGAACCCCTTGGCGATCAGCCACCCGGCCAGCCCCAGCTCCCACGCGAACACCGGGAGTGCGGCGGCCGCCCCCGCCACGGAGAGCTGCGGGTAGGCCCCGAACATCACGGCGACGGCCGAGGCGCAGATCAGCGGCCCGCCAACCAGGCCGAGCACGGCGATGAAGCGCGGCACGAGCCGTGTGCGGTACGCGAGGTAGGCAAGCAGGACGCTGTTCAGGCCGAGGGCGATGTTGGGTCCGAGCAGGAACGTCCAGTCGTGCACGGCCACCAGCGCGACGTCGGCGCCTGCCGCCGCCTCCGTGTCCCGCCGCAGGGTGACGAGCGCCAGGACGGCGACGATCCCGAGGGTGATGACGGCCGCCTCCAGCAGCCGCCCGAAGGCGTACCCGAGCGCGAGCCCCTCGCCGTGGCGCCGCAGGACGGGGAACAGTGCCGCCCCGGTACCGGCCACCGCCACCACCAGCACCACCTCGCAGAGCACCCCGAGCAGCGCCCGCATGTCGGCGCTCTGCGCCAGTCGGCCGTCCGCCGCTCCGAGCAGGGGCCGGTACAGAACGGCCCCTGCTATCGCGGCGGCCTCGGTCAGCAGGAACAGCGACCCGGTGGCCACCGCGGTTCTTCGATCCGGACTCATCTTCTCGGTACCTCTCGCTCGATGGTGGTGTACGCCGTACACCTGGCGGAGCATAGGTGTACGGCGTACACTCGTCAAGGAGAGGGCGTTGTCAAGGAGGAAGGGGCCGACCGGAGTGACCCGACAGAAAGCCACACACACGCATCGGACCCCTCTGAACAAGGACCGCGTCCTGCGCGCCGCCGTCGCGCTCGCCGACGCCACCGGCATCGACGCGCTCAGCATGCGCAGGCTCGCGCAGGAGCTGGACGTCGTACCGATGGCCCTCTACAAGCACGTGGCCAACAAGGAGGAGCTGCTCGACGGCATGGTCGACGCAGTGGTCGGCGAGATCGACCCGCCGGCTGCGGGCCCCGACTGGCGAAGCGTGGTCCGCGGGCGGATCCTCACGGCCCGGCGGGTCCTGCTGCGCCACCCCTGGGCGGCCCGGGTCATCGAGTCGCGGACCGGCCCCACCCCGGCCGTGCTGGCGTATCTGGACTCCATGGCCGGGAGCTTCCGGGGCGGTGGCCTCTCCGCCGACCTTACGCACCACGTCATGCACGCGATGGGCAGCCGCCTGCTCGGCTTCAGCCAAGAACTGTTCGACACCTCGGGCCCCTCCGGCCCGCCGGGCCCCGAGCTGGCGGGGCGCTACCCGCACATCGCGGAGCTGGCCGCGACGGCCGTCCATGACGGGGGCTCCCCGGTCGGTGGCGGCTGTGATGACCAGTTCGAGTTCGAATTTGCCCTCGACCTCCTCCTGGACGGCTTCGAGAGCCTCCGTGGCCAGGGCTGGACGTCCGCACGGAAGGTGTAGCGGGTGCGGAGGGCTGATTCAGCGTCGAAGGGGTGAGGGAAGCCCGGCCGAGCGCAGAACTCGAGGGCGATCCCTCGGGTGAGGCGGAACAGGCACACGCTGACAGCCGCACAGGGGGAGGGCTCGCACCTGTGCGGCGCGGATGCGATCTCTCGGTTTGGTGTCGGTGGCGGTGAGAGTCGGTCGTGCTGGTTCAGGGACTGGTGCTTTGATGCTGGTCAATGGGTGTTTGTGGACGGGTGGATCGTTGTCATGAGGCGAGAGGTTGACGGGCGGTGTCGCTGGGGATGGGCTTTGGCATGTTCAATGCCCACGGGGTCCCTGGCGTGGACGTGTTGGGTGCGGCGATCGAGGTCCCCGGCCACTGGACCTTCCAGATCATCGAGGCCTTCGACGGGTCTTACTACCGCCTGTTGCTGACCTGGAGTACCGACTGGTGCAAGACCTCGGCCGAGGCCTCGAGGCCGTGCTGAGGCAGGCGCGCAGGCCCACGGGTGGCGTTCTGCAAGACACCGATGGGCGCCGCTGGCGGTGTTGGAGGTGGGTGCCGTCTGGCGCATGTGGACCCGGGGCGGTGACCGCTCCGTCGCCGATTGCGGGTCAATGAACGAGCCGGCGGTCTCGGGTCCTGCGCGTCACCCTGCCCCGCTCTACGAAGGCGCAGGGCTGAGCGATCAGCTGGGTACATCCACAAGCGGCCCTTGCTGCCGGACCAACTGCCTCGCTGTCGCCACGGGTGATGGTGGTGGGGAAGGCGGTCTCAGGGGCGAGATGTCGACTCCGTCGGTGCCTTGTGAGTGTGGGGGCCGTTGGGCGCGGCAGACGATGTGGGTCAGCTGGACGCCATATGGGGCGAGATTATTCAGGACATCGGCAGGCACCGCCTGGGACGCAGTCAGCAAGTCCCAGACGCCGCGCACGGTGGTCCTTCGGCTGGACAGGTCCCGCGACGCTTGCCCTGCCCATCCGGCGGGGTTGATCTCGGCGCGGGTTTCGCGGACTGTGCTCTCCATCGGCCATCGCATGGAGAGCGCAGGCGGACCGGGGCTACGAGGGGTGGATCATTGAGTCTGGCCTTCCCTTCGGTCCTTGGTCCCCGGTCCGGCCCGTGTGCCCGCGTCCGGTGACGGTCCGCTTCCGATCATGTCCCGATCCGGACGCTGCGCCGGGTGTGGCTGCGGGGGAGCCGGCTGTGAGCTGGTCCATGATGTCGGCCGGGTTGCGGTTGGCCCCCTTCTCGTTGATCTTCCCGTCCTTGGACGTGAACAGGTTGAACATGGGAAACCGTACGTGCGCTACACGTGGGGGATGCCGTAGGAGTCGCCGCCCTGGTCAGGCGAGCTGCGCCCAGTCCTGGTCCAGGCGGTCGGTCAGGCCCGCGGCGGCGAAGGCGGCTTCCAGCTCGTCGCGGCCCTCGGTGAAGTGGGCCCAGCTGTCGTGGTGGGCCGGGACGACGCGGCGGGCGTCAAGAATCCGGGTGGCCTCGGCCGCCTGCGCGCTGTCCAGGACGACCGGCCGGCCGTCGAAGAGCATGGGGAAGCGGGGTGCTCCGGCGAACAGGAGGGCGGTGTCGATCGGGGCGAAGCGGTCGGCGATCTCCCTGACCGCGTCGAGCGAGGCGTTGTCGCCGCTGACGTAGACCGTAGGCAGGCCCTCGCCGGTCAGGACGAAGCCGACGACCTGGCCGGTGAGGGGCTCGATCTCCTCGCGCGGTCCGGGACCGTGGATGGCGGGGACTCCGGTCACCGTGATGGTGCCGCCGCCCGGACGCTCCAGCTCGACCGTCTCCCAGTCGGCCAGGCCCTTGGCCTGTGCTCCGAGGCGCTCGCCGCCGGCGGGGGTGGTGAGGGTGAGGGGGACATCGGTGAGCAGGGCGCGGCCGGAGGTGTCGAGGTTGTCGGCGTGCTCGTCGTGGGAGAGCAGGACCACGTCGACGGGGCCGAGGTCGGCGGGCGTAGCGGTGGAGGGCGCCGTCTTGACCAGGGTCGGGCCACCGGGTGCGGGGTAGTCGCCGGGGCCGTCGAAGGTGGGGTCGGTCAGGAAGCGCAGGCCGCCGTACTCGAACAGGGCGGTCGGACCGCCGAACGTGCGGACCGGGAACTGGCCGGCGTGCAGCTGGGACATCACGTCTCCGTTTCTCACGAAAAAAACCTTCAGTTAACGTGATCCCAGGCTAAGCAGGCATCACGTTAAAACGCAAGCGCTACCATGAGAGGCATGGATGAGACCCTGGCCGCCGACCTGGCACCGACCGTTCTGCCCCCGGCACCAGGGGCCGACCGGTACCGCTCCCTGGACTTCGCCGACACCGCCGCCACCCTGCCGGCCGGCCAGAGCTACGACCTGCTCGCCGCCCCGGAAACCGCCATGCACTGGCTCGCCGTCCACGACCTGACCACTCCGGACGTGCAGCTGTACGAGGTGTGCGCACAGCGGATGCGCACGCTGCGCGCCCACGTCCGCGCCCTGTTCGCCGCCCGCGTCGGGGCCACCACCCCGCCCGAGGAATCCCTGCGCGCGGTGAACGAGGCCCTCACGGCCGTGCCCACCGCCCCCCTCCTTGCCTGGGACGGGGCCCGAGGGCTGCGCCGCGTCCAGGCGCACCCCACCGACCAGGCCGTCAACCACGCACTGGCGATCCTCGCCGCCGACGCCGCCGACCTGCTCACCGGTCCCGACGCCGGCATCCTCGCTTCCTGCGGATCAGCCCCCTGCGACCGGTTTCTCCTGCGCACCCACGGCCGGCGCCACTGGTGCTCCACACGCTGCGGCGACCGTGCCCGCGCCGCCCGCGCCTACGCACGGCGCAGCGGCACCTCGGGCTGACGCACCCCCCCGGCCCCCTCCTGCGGACCGCCCGGGGGTCACACGAAGCGCCTTCAGCTGGCGGCTTCCAGTTGCCGACCGCCAGCCGTGCATCCGATCACTGAAGATCACTGCTCTGACTCGGGCTCCCTCGCAAACGTTCCATTGCGCGAGCAAGATCAATCCCGGGCCTACCTCCGGACCCCCGCCAATCCCGGATTCGCTCTCAAAATCCTTTCTCGCTCAAGAGCGTCGGTCGCCCCGTTCTGCAACTTACCTGCGTGGTGCGAAAGTCCGGGCCCATGACGGTCCCTCGGCATCCTTCCTCGACCGTCCGACCGGTCGGACGCGGACGACGTCGAACAGCACGCCTGTCCGAAGTGCGACGCACGACCCGGCTCGCCCTGCCGCTCACGCGGCGGCGTGGCCGTCTCCGCCCACCACACCCGCCGCTTCACCATCGTTCCCCGGCTGAGGAAGGCGCTGAGGGCCTCCATCCCCGACCGACCGCGGCCCGGGCAGGCCGTGGCGGCCGGGCGCGCCGCCGTCGGCGCCGATCGACCCGGACCTGCCGAGCGCGGGCACTCGCATCAGCTCCGCCCGCTGCTCGACCCTTGGGCAGGAACTCCAATCCCAGCTCGACGCGCCCACCAAGCACGTCATCCCAAGGGACAAGATCTTCAGCGCGAAGATCAGCACCCATGTGCGGGTCCGGGGAGGCCCTTCGTGCGGCGCGGGAGGTCAAGGCACACTGCCTGGTCATCTTCACCGTGTACGAGATGAAGCGCCTCGGCCGCGACGCTGCCGCACTCGCCGACCACCTCACCGCCCACGGCCTGGTCCTGGAGATGCTCGCCTGACCTCTGTCCGACATCTCCGACCCCACCGGTTCTTCGCGGCCCGGCGGGTCAGCCGGTCCCACGCCTGCGCGGTCGGGACGCCGCAGGTATGACGCAGTGACCGGCACGACCCGTTCACCTCTGCCTACGGCATATGGCCTGAAAAACCCTTCGTGCTCATGACCAGTCCCCTGTTGGCTGACACGAACCGATACCTGCGCTGTCTACCCAAACTGAGGGGCTATGGGAAGAATCGGACCGCGAGTACTGACCGTAACCGCGCTAGTCATGAGCGCTGTCATGCTGTCGATCACAGGCGCCGCCGCTGCGCCCTACGACCCCTACACGGGGACGAACCCGTACACCACCGGGTGCGCGGCTGACGCGGTCACCATCGGCACCCGCCAGATCCGCAGCCCTCAGGCGGTGTTCGGAACGATGGAGGTGCGCTACTCACCGAGTTGCCAGACCAACTGGGTGCGTGCCGTCATGAGTGTCTCCAACGGCTCGAACGTGGTCACCAAGGGTATCCGGCGTATTTCCAGTCAGCCTGACGGGCAGGGCGGCTGGCTCGGGTTCTACGAGAACTACGAGTACGACCCGGCAACCGGTAGCTCATTCGGCATGCAGGTCTTTGCTCCGGGCGCCACGTGCATCACGGCCATGGCCGTCGTGCGTAACGCATCCGGTCAGCCAGTCGCCTTCACCGGAGCGAGCGCGAGCAATGCGTGGGAAGGTTTCTGCTGAGAGACCTCCTTGCCGGGCGGTGCAGCGCACGCCAACTCCCGAAGCGCCGACCGCACCAGCACCAGCCGCCCCCGATCGCTCGCCGAATTCACCGCACGCACCCCGGCCCTTGCCGACACAGGACGCGAACTCCTCGCCAGGCTCGCTCTTCTAGGTCCTAACAAAGGCGTTGGGAGTGGCGGTGAGTGATGAGGCAGGTGGCTAGGCCGAGGAAGGCTTCGTGGATGTCGTCGCGTCGTTCCCACCGGACACGGAGACGTCGGAAGCCGCGGAACCAGGCGATCGTGCGCTCGACAACCCAGCGATGAATCCCGAGGCTGGAGCCGTGCGCTACTCCGCGGCGGGCGATGACTGGTTTGATGCCCTGCGCCCAGACCAGGCGGCGGTACTTGTCGTGGTCGTAGCCGCGGTCCCCAAGCAGGACGTCAGGCCGTCGACGTGGCCGTCCCACGAGCCCTGGGACCGACGGGATCTTGGCGACAGGGGCATCAGTTGGGTGACGTCGTTGCGATTTCCGCCGGTCAGGGACACTGCGAGCGGGATGCCCTGACCGTCGACGAGGATGTGGTGCTTGCTGCCCGGCCGCGCGCGGTCGACCGGGCTGGGGCCGCTTCCGGGCCGCGCCGAGCGGCCCGGACATGGGAAGAGTCGATCACCGCCCGCGACCAGTCGAGCTGTTTCGCCGCTCGCAGCCTGGCCAGCAGCACGACGTGGAGTCGGTGCCAGACGCCGACCTCATTCCAGGCAGCGAGCCGACGCCAGCAGGTCATGCCCGAACCTAAGCCCAGCTCCTGCGGCAGGTACTCCCACTGAATGCCGGTATGCGTCCGCAACTATGCGAACTTCCGTCCTTTGGCCGCAGCCACGGGGTTCCCGCCGATGCCTCGGCCACCGTGAGTGCGCGGTTCGCCGAGCTGACCGAGTGGTACGGCGAAGACGGCTTCCACAGCACCACGTGGATCACGTGGGCCGAGGTGAAGGCCGTCCTGCCCGGCATGAGAGCAGGGCCTGGCGGTATACGGGGAAAATCCAGGGGAGCGGACGGCCGCGCGCTGCTACGGTCGGGCGCCATGAGCTGGCTTCCCAATGACTTCGTCCACCCTGTCCTGGTACCGCTGCCGGGTGGTGGTCATCACCTGCGGCCGATCCGGGAGGCGGACACCCCACTCGATTATCCGGCTGTGATGGGTTCGCGGGAGCGGCTGTGGACCATCTTCGGCTCGGCCTGGGGCTGGCCCGCGGCCACCATGACCTACGAGGCCGACCGGGCCGACCTGTTGCGGCACGAGAAGGAGATCGCCGCACACCAGTCCTTCAACTACGGGTTGTTCGACGCGGAGGAGACAGCTCTGCTCGGCTGTGTCTACGTCGACCCACCGGAGAGGGCCGGCGCGGACGGCGAGATCTCCTGGTGGGTGGTGGACGATCTGGTGGGCAGCAAGGTCGAGCATGCCCTCGACGCGCTGGTGCCGCAGTGGATCGCCGCCGACTGGCCGTTCGAGCAGCCGCGCTTCCTCGGCCGCGAGATCTCCTGGTCGGACTGGCTCGCCCTGCCGGAGCATCCCGACACGTAAGTGGTTGTTGCCCGTACCGATCTCGAAGGCTGTCGATTGAGCAGGAGTCTCGATCGGGTGAAGGAGTATCCGGATTGCGGCGACAACACCTCGACGTTCACGTGGGTCAGGTTCCCGTGGCTCAACAACCAGGGCCGCGGAACCCGGGTCGAGATCAACCCCGTGGACCAGGCCCGTGTGGAAGGCAAACGGCAGCGGGACCTGTCCAGCCGCAGCCTCAACGTGCGCGGGGTCTGGGACCGCGCCGTCGACGCTTGGATGGCTGACGACGTGGACGAGCTGGACGCCATCTGGGACGAAATCATCCAGGACATCGGCACCGACTGGGACGCCTACAGCAACGTCTCCTCCATCGGCTGGGCCGCTTGAGAGCCAGGAGCGCCCCCGTCCCCGGCATTGGACCTGCCGGGGACGAGGTGCAGCGCATCGTAGCCAAGGGCTGCCTGTGAAGAAGCGCTGAGACGAGAGCAGGCAGTTCCGGAGCACCGGGACTATCCCGGCCGGTGAGCGCGGCAGATGGCGACAACACTGGCGCGGGAGCTGCGGCGTTCTCACAGTGAGGTGATCTCCAGAGTGGACAGGGCGTAGAGGCTGGGAACGTTTCCGAGGCCAAGGGTGCAGGTGGTTACCGTCAGAGCCGGTGCCACCGTCGTTCGGACCACGGTGTCTCCCTGGAACAGCCCGGCTGTCACGGTGCCGGTTGCGGTGGTGATGAGGGCGGCGCCGATGATCGTCGCCGTCGAGTTGAGGGACAGCGTGCTGGTCTCCCCGGTGTTCCAGGTGATGGTGGTGGTCGTGGAGGAGGCGGTGAGCAGATCCGAGCAGTCGAGAAGCAGTGAGGTCGGTGGCCTGGACGACGACCCGGAGGTCACATCGGGGCGCGACAGGGAAACGCAGGGGCCAAACTGCGCTGACCCTGTCCTCGTCACGAGGGCGGGGGTGTTGGTCAGCGGCGGACTGAATGTGGTGCTGTTGCTGCTGGGCGGGGTGCAGGTGATGTCGAGCAGCCCGGTGGGCGCGGCACTGGCCGGCGCGGCGAAAGTAAGCCCTCCGGCGAGGAGGCAGACCACGGCCAGGAGAGTGGACAACCGGGGTCTGCGGGTCATGCTGACGCGTAGGGAACGAAGCACGTGCATACCTTCTTCCGATGCCGTGCGGTGCCGTGACTCCGTTTCGGCGGCGCCCTCCGGGCGCGAACTCGGCAAGCTGTACACGCCTTCGCCACAGTCCCGCTGATCTCGACGGCCCGTCATGGGCGCCGGTCCGTGAAACTCTTCCATCCTGCGCACTCCGATATGAAGGCAGCCATAGCCCGAAACGGCCGCGCACACACTGGTCCCTACGAGAGCGCCCCGTGGGAGGCGCACACACGGGTGGGAAGCGGTCCGGTGCGCCACTCGCATCCGAAATTCGAAAGCAGCCGGATGCGGGCGTTAACCCTCGGAGGCCGGACCGGCTTGAGGGTTCTTCGTTCCCTTCGCCGGGGTACGAACGGCTAGGAGGCCGGTTACGGACCGAGGCGCTGTGCGATTGGCTGGGGCGTGACGAGTCAGCCTCCCGAAGCGGTGCTGTTCCTTCGGCGGCATCGCACTATGTGAGGCGTACGTATCGACGTAGCACGCCGGGCAGGTGGCGGATGGTCCAGGTGCTGGCCAGGCCGATCGCGGCCCCAGCGGCGACGTCGCTGGGGTAGTGGGCGCCGCTGTGAACGCGTTCGACCGCCACCATCGCGGCAGGGACCGCGCAAGCCGCGCCAACGAAGGGCCAGGTGAGGGTCACCGCTGTGGTGAAGGCCGTAGCGGCAGCGGTGTGTCCGGAGGGGAAGGACGATGAGTTGTCGTGGGGGACCCACTCCTTGGGAGGCCGGGGCCGTTCTACCAGCTGCTTGCAGGCTGCGTTGGAAAGTAGTTGGGCCATAGCCATGGCGGCCAGACCGGAAAGGGCGGCTCGGCGGCCGCGCCGACCGCCGAGCACGGCCAGGGCCGCGGCGGTGCCGCACCACAGCTTGGTGTGTTCTGCCGCTTCTTCCACGAGGGACAAGGAGTGTCGATCGTGCGGGTGTCCCAGCCAGCCGCCCGTATCGTCAGCCGCCGGTCCAGCGTGCGTACCGTCTGCATATTCAGCATGATTTACGTGTATGTCCGTTCATATGCGTCCCACACCCGCCTATGGCCCCTTCGGGGTCATCGAGTCTCGCCCACGCGCTGTACTCGTGTCAGGGTCACCGCCCACCTGACCCTTGGCGGGTCGGCCGACGTGTCCAGCGCCCACCGGCCCGCTTCCTGGTCCGGGCCTGAAGCGCTTCCCGCCAGCCCGAGCCCCGCCATCGGCCGAAAAAGCGCCTGCACCCTCAGGGTGGCTGGCTCTAATCGCTGCGCCATGGGCGACGAGTGCCCTGTCCGCCTCCCGTAATGCGGTGGGCAGGTGACGTGATGTCGTTCGCAGTGGGTTGATCGCGCCGCGGCCCCGGTACAGGCGGCTGTCCCGGCGCACCGTCGGCAGGCCACCCCCCGTCTGCCGCACCGGACAACCGAAGCGCTCATCGGCGGCGTCACCGGCACTCTGCGGCGTCCGCAGGTCCTGCTGGGCCGCCGCTACGACAGCACCGGCCGCCCACGCCTCATCGGCCGGAACAACGGCGCCCCCCTGGAGCCGGTCCTCGTTCAACCCGTCCTCGTCGCGGAGATCGGCCCCGAAGTGTCACAGGACCGCAGAGTGTGGCGCCATCCGCTGCGTTACGAACGGATCCGTCTGGACGCCCCCGCAGCTGACGTTCCGCCCTTCAGTGAGACGTAGTAACAGTGGCAGCTCTTCGGTTCCGCGTATCACTGGGAGCACTTGCCACCCTCGTCATGCCTCGCCTACACCCTGAACCGTTTCGCGCACCCGCCCCGCCTGGCCGGGCGGATCCGGCCCCATGGGCCGTCGGTTGTGATCGGAGGTGGCGCGAACGAAGGGAAAGGCCGGCATCGCGAACCCCTGGCCCGGTGCACAAGGGTGCCCGGACGAGGGAGGTGAGTGGTCCTGGCGTTCTGCCGCCGGACACAGAGCGCACTCTGGTCCTGTTCGCGAGAAGGGCGACTACCTCGCTGGCGCGAGAGCGAAAATCTGTGCTGGACGGAGTAGACATTGGATGGTGGTGTGGCTATGGTTTCTCTCGCAGCCAGAAGGACAGCAGGGCCGGGCAGAGACGAACTGCCTGGCAGCAGTACAGGTAGTTGCAGTTCGCAGGACGGTGCGGTTGCGGAGTTTCGAAGCCAGGGTTTGTGCAGGACGGCGACGGGACTGGCGACCGGGCCGGGCGGCCCGCAGTGATCAGGGGCAGCCATGAGCAGGACCGCAGTCAACGCAGTAGTAGTGCAGTACGTAAGTGGTACCTCGGTGAAGGCGTCAGCTGCGGGCGCGCGCATCGGGAGGTTCGGCAGTGGGGTTCTAAGCCAGAGCAGACGCAGGACGGGCGACGGGGCTGGCTGCCGGAGAGGGTGGCGCTCTCACAGGCCCCCCAGTAGTACGC